>CAVAWX010000007.1:1033-28988 GCA_963592385.1 Acidaminococcaceae bacterium
GTCGGGGCGCAGGAAGCTGCCGACGACGTCGTAGCGCTGCGGCGCATGAATGCTGCTCATGGGAAATCTCCTTTGCGGTCCGTGTGCGATGCGGGCATTCTACTAGAGCGCCCGCCCATCGTGAACAGGGTGAACGGGACGCTTTGTCGGCCGCGGGCAGGGGATGCGATGCTTTGTCGCTTGCGCCCGGAACAAACGGAGGGCGGCAAAGGAGCGCCCTTTATGCCGCCTCCGAGAAGGCGGACCCCCCAGCTTTTACTTGTGCCCGCGGGTGTAGAGCTCGTAGACGGCCAGCTCGTACTGCTTGCGCGCGGTGCGCGCGGCCGAGTCCAAAATCAAGCCGCAAATCCAGAACAGCACCGCCAGCACCGCGCAGCCCACCGCCGCGATGGCCAGGGGCACGTGGGTGATGTAGGAGGTCTGGGCGAACTCGACCAGCACGGGGATGCCGCAGGCCAGCGTCGCTATGAGGAAGATGACCGCGAGCGTGCCGAAAAAGCGCATGGGCTTGTACTCGCGGAACAGCGAGGCGATGGTGCGCAGCACGAGCATGCCGTCGGAGAAGGTGTTCAGCTTCGAGACCGAGCCTTCCGGGCGGTCGCGGTAGCCGATGGGCACCTGCACGACCTTGAAGGCCTTGTCCAGGCAGTGGATGGACATCTCCGTCTCGACCTCGAACCCCTCTGAGACCACGGGGTAGCTCTTCACGAACACGCGCGAGAAGGCGCGATACCCCGTCATGATGTCGGTGAGCTTCGCGTGGTAGAGATGGTTGATCAGCCCGCGCACGAGGTTGTTGCCCAGCCCGTGGAAGGCGCGCTTGTTCTCCTCGCCGTAGGTGCCGTTGGTCAGGCGGTCGCCGATGACCATGTCGGCCTCGCCGGCCTCGACGGGCGCGATCATGGCGTGGACGTCTTCGGCGGGGTAGGTGTCGTCGCCGTCGACGAGCACGTAGCAGTCGGCCTCGATGTCGCGAAACATCTGGCGCGTGACATTGCCCTTGCCCTGGCGGCGCTCGTGGCGCACGATGGCACCGTGCTCGGCGGCTATCTCGGCCGTGCCGTCGGTCGAGTTGTTGTCGTAGACGTAGATATCCGCGTCTGGCAGCTCGCGCTTGAAGTCGTCCACCACCTTCGCGATGGTGACGGACTCGTTGTAGCACGGTATGAGAATCGCTGTCTTCACTTGTACCCCCTGTATGCGCCGGGATGCGGCAAACCAGATGCGCCGCCTCGGCAATGTTGGTGCGATTGTACGCTACTGCACGGTGAAGGCGGGCACGTATTGGCGCTTCATCTGGAATCTGGAATTCGCCGTGCGGTGCCGCCTGCTGCAGATGCCGTGCGGTGCCGCCTGCTGCGGACCCGATGTCGAGGCGCAGTGCCGCCTTCCAGAGTTTACGCGCCGCGGGCCGCGCGCATCTCGGCGACGATCTCGGCGAGGGGCTCGGTGGCCACGTTGTTCGACGGCATCGCGCGCACGACCTGCTGCCCGTAGCTCTTCTGCTGCAGGCGCCCGTCGGCCAGCACGAGAAAGCCCTTGTCGTCGGAGCGGCGGATCAGCCGGCCAGCCGCCTGCTTCATCTCGATGATGGTCTTGGGCAGCGAATAGCGCGCCCACGCAGCGTAGCCGCTCTTCCCGCGCTCCGTGCATTCGCGCAGCGTGCGTTCGCAGAGCAGCGGGTCGTTTCCGTTCTCGAAGGGCAGCTTCGGGATGACGACGCAGCGCAGGGTGTCGCCCGGCGCGTCGAAGCCCTCCCAAAACGCCTTGAGCGCGAACAGCGACAGATTCTCCTCGGCGATGAAGCGCTCGCGCACCGCGTGCCTGCCCGCTCCCAGCGGCTGCACGGCCAGCTCCAGCCCCGCGTCCTCGAGGCGTTCGCGCAGCTCGCTGGCGCAGCGCTGCATCTCCTTGCGGTTGGTGAACAGCGTGAGCGTCGAGCCGCCCATGGCCACGTGCACCTCGTAGAGCAGCTCGATCAGGCGCTCGTGGTAGTCGGAATCTCTGGGGGCCGGCATCCCGGCGGGCAGCAGTATGCGCATGTTGGCGTCGAAGTCGTAGCTCGATTCGATGATGCGGCACGAGCAACGCCCCTGTTCGATGCGGTCGAGGCCGCTCGCGTGCAAAAACGAGGCAAACGGCGCGTCCGCCGCGCCGGTGGCGATGGTCGCCGAGGTGAAGATGACGCTGTCCACGTCCGGGTAGAACCTCTCGGCGAGCTCGGACCCGACGTCGAGGCGCAGCGCCGACAACGACTCGGCCATACGCTCGGGGTTGCGGTGGACATGCGCCGCGTAGGCGTAGTCTTTGTTCACGCCGTCCTCCCCGCCGAGGACAAGGCCGAGCGCGTGGCGCATCTCGTTCACCTTGCAGGCGATGCTGCTCACGTCGCCTTGCGAGACGCCGCCCTGCGGGGCGCCGTCCTCGCCGTCGCACTCCTCGAGCGCGCTCACGAGGTCCCGCAGGCCTTTCGCCAGCTCTTCGAGGTTGGCCGCGAGCGCAGCTCCCTCGTGCGCGACCGGATCCCAGGCGGCGCTTTCCCGCAGCTCGTCGCCGATCCAGATGTCCACCTCGTTGTAGCTGCCGGGGTTTTCGACGCTCGTGTACAGGTCTTTCACGAAGGAGAAGAAGCGCTCGGCGCTCTCGCGCACGTCCCCGGCACTGCTCTCGACCTTGGCCGCCGGGGCGTAGAGCACGTTTGCCCCGTCTGTGCGGCCCGCCTTCTTTCGCACCTGCGCGAGCAGGCCGCTGCCGCCGTCGATCTGGCGCAGCAGGTGCCTTAGGTCGCGCGCGCCGATCTTCGTCGAGAGCTGCGACCTGGCCTCTTCTTCCACGGCATGCGCCTCGTCGATCACCCAGTGCTGCATGCCCGCCGGCAAGATGGCGCCGTCCACTTCCATGTTGCGGAAGAGCAGGGCGTGGTTCGTGACGATGATGTCGGCCTTTTCGGCGTGTTTGCGTGCGCCGTGCAGATAGCACTGCTTGTAGAAGGGGCACTTTCTCTTCAGGCAGCTCTCGGGGGTGGGCACCACCTCGTCGCGCAGGTCGTAGGGCCAGCGTATGCGCAGCGCACCGAGGTCGCCCCAGGTGGTGTGCGCGGTGAAGCCGAGCAGCGTCGCGGCGAACTCGATGCCCTCGACGTCGAGGTCGTCGCGCGTGTACAGGGTCCGCAGTTTGCGCAGGCACAGGTAGTGGTCGTAGCCTTTCAGCGAGACGTAGTCCAGCCCGCCGAGCGCGCGTGCCAAATCGGGCAGCTCGTGGTACATGAGCTGGTCGGTGAGCGCGTTGGTCTTCGTGGCGATGCCGATGCGGATGCCGTTTGCCCGGGCGATGCGGGCGGCCGGCAGCAGGTAGGCCATCGACTTGCCCACGCCCGTGCCCGCCTCCAGCACGCGGCATTCCTTGTTGCGGAACGCGTCGAGCACCTCGTGGGCCATCTGCAGCTGCGGCGCGCGCGGCTCGAAGCCGGGATACATCGCGCCCGCGACGCCCTGCGCGGAAAAGTCGGCGTCCAGTTCTTCGTCGCTGGGAAACGCGAGCTTGCCGTTTTCCTCGCGCCCCGCCTCCTTCGCGGGCACAAGCCCGATGCGCGCGCGGCGCAAAGCCCCCAGGCGAAACCTGCTGTCCGCGCCTTCGCCATCCGCGCCCGCGTCTGCACCGGCGCGTGCAATGTCGTTTGCCTGCGCCGCATCGTTAAAAACGCTGCGCAGCGGCCAAGGCGTCTCGGGCGCGATCGAGGCTATCACAGCGGCAAGCCCGTCCGGCAGGGCGTAGGCGCCCGCGACGAGAATCGGCCACAGCGCGGCCAGCGCCGCCACGTCGTCGTCCGCGCGGTGCGTGGAGGCATGCACCCCGAAGGCGCGGGAAAGGTCCTCGAGACGGTGCGACTTCAGGCGCGGCAAGACGACGTTGGACAGGATGAGGCTGTCCAGCCATTCCTCGGAGACGGTGCCGGGCGCGGCGCGGTGCATGATGAAGCTCCGGTCGAAACTCGCGTTGTGCGCGACGATGCGCCTGCCGCCCGCGAACTCGGCGAACTGCTCGACGGCGATGCCGGGGTCGGGGGCGCCGGCCACGTCGTCTTGGGTGATGCCCGTCAGCTCGACGATGCTTGCCGGGATGCTGCGCCCGGGGTCGACGAAGGTGTCGAAAAGGTCTAGGACCTCGTTGCCGCGCACGATGCAGGCCGAGATCTCTATCAACTCGTCGGCCACGGGGTCCAGCCCCGTCGTCTCCGTGTCCATGACGACGAGCTCCTCGTCGACGAGGCGCCCCGTGCCGGCAGCCGCCCGCGCGGGCAGCGAGCAGTACAGCTCGACGACGTCGGGGTCGGTGCCCGCGACGATGAGGCTTTCGAGCAGGGTGGTGTCGAAGGCGGCGGCTGCTTTTGCTGCCGCCTCGTGCGCGGCGGTCTTTTTCGCCGCTGCAGCTTCGCCCGCGCCCTCGCGTGCGCCCGCGCCCGCGCCATCCGTCGTCTTCACCGTATCGTCCATGCTCTTGCTCCCTGCCCTCTTGCCTCGCCCGCGCCGCTGCGCGCGTCATGTGCCCTTGCCTGCGCGGCTCGCCGCAGGTGCCTGCTCGTCTGCTGTCCGCGTCCGCGCGTTTGCCCGCGCCGCCGCGCGTGCTATCTGCTGCCGCGCATTCCTACCTGCTGTTTTCCGCCCGCGCACCCTGCGCCTCGAGCATGCGGTTCAGCGCGTTCACGTAGGCCTTCGCGCTCGACACCGTGATGTCGCCGTCGCTGCCGCGCCCCGTGTAGACCTCGCCGTCGGGCGCCGTGATGCGTATGGTGACCTCGCCGAGCGCGTCGATGCCGCGCGTGACGCTTTGCACCGTGTACTCCGTCAGGTCGTTTTCCGCGCGCACTATCTTGTTGATGGCCTTGTACATCGCGTCCACCGGGCCGGTGCCGAACTCGGCAGCCGTGGTCTCGACGCCGTAGCGGTCCTTCAGCGTGACGGTGGCCGTGGGGGTCAGGGGCTGGCCGCAGCTGATCTGGCAGGCCTCGAGCGTGTAGATCGCGTTCTCGTTGCGGTCGTGCTCGCCCATCAGGCTGTGCAGGTCCTCGTCGTAGACCTCCTTCTTGCGGTCGGCCACCTCGAGAAACGCCTCGTAGATGCGGTCGAACTGGTCCTCGGGCACCGTGTACCCGAGGTCTTCCAGGCGCTTCTTCAGCGCGGCATGCCCGCTGCGCGCCGACAAGATGATCTGGCTGCCCGCCGCCCCGACGTCTTCCGGCCCGATGATCTCGTAGGTGGAGCGGTTCTTGATCACGCCGTCTTGGTGGATGCCGCTCGAGTGCGAGAACGCGTTCGCGCCGACGATGGCCTTGTTGGCCTGCACGGGCAGCCCCGTGATGCGGCTGACCAGGCGGCTTGCGTGGGTGAACTCGCGCGCCTCGATGTCGGTGTGCGCGTCCAGCTCGTCCTCGTGCAGCTTCATCGCCATGACGACTTCCTCCATGGCGGTGTTGCCCGCGCGCTCGCCCAGGCCGTTTATCGTGCACTCGACCTGCGTCGCGCCGTTCATGACGCCGGCCAGCGACAGCGCCGTGGCCATGCCGAGGTCGTTGTGGCAGTGCACGCTCACCTTCACGTTCTCGATGCCGTCCACGTGCTCCATCAAATACTTGATGCGCTGGCCGAACTCCCAGGGCACGGAAAAGCCCGTCGTGTCGGGGATGTTCACGACTGTGGCGCCGGCCTTCACCACCGCCTGGATCATCTTGGCCAGGTCCTCGTAGGGGGCGCGCCCGGCGTCCTCGGCGTAGAACTCGACGTCGTCGACGTAGCTGCGCGCGTGCTTCACCGCGGCCACGCCGCGATCGATGGCCTCGTCGAGCGTCATGCCCTTGAACTTGTATTTCAGGTGCTCGGGGCTGACGCCGATGCCGGTGTGGATGCGCGGGCGGGCGGCGGCCTGCAGGGCCTCGGCGCACACGTCGATGTCGTGCTCGACGGCGCGGGTCAAGCCGCAGATCACGCAGGCGTCGCCGGCGGTCTTGGCGATGTCTTGCACGCTCTTGAAATCGCCCGGGCTGGACACGGGAAAGCCCGCCTCGATCACGTCGACGCCCAGGCGCACGAGCTGTTTGGTGATGACTAGCTTTTCCTGCGCGTTCATCGAGGCGCCGGGCGATTGCTCGCCGTCGCGCAAGGTGGTGTCGAAGATGTCGATTTTGCGGCTCATGTCAGGCCGGTCCTTTCCGCGCCCTGTTCGCGGCGCGTCGTCGCGGGTGAACAAACGCGCACATTCTAGCGCGAAGCGCGGACGCGAAAAGAGGGCGCGCACGAGGGGCGGGCACCGGGCCGCAGATGCGCGGGCCGCCGCAGCGCTTCACCAAAAGAATGAAAGGGGAAAAATATGGTGCGGGCGAGAGGATTTGAACCTCCACGGGGCTAAGCCCCACTGGCACCTGAAGCCAGCGCGTCTGCCGTTCCGCCACGCCCGCAAACCGTGTGCGTGAAAACGCGAAGACGAATACTAGCACAAGATTTTGGTGGCGTATAATAAAGGTTCGCTTTTTCCCGAAATTTTTATCGGTGAAATTCGGCAAAGCCCTTTCACGCAGCCCGCTTCCCCGGCGGTCTGCGGGATTTTCGGAAAGCAGGTGGACGATGGCAGATGTGCGCGACAGGGCCGAGGTGAGCGAGAACTTCGGCGCATACAGCGGCTACGACGAGCGCTATTACGACCATTTCAACGTCAAGCGCGGCCTGCGCAACGCCGACGGCACGGGCGTGGTCGCCGGCCTCACCTCCGTCTCCAACGTGCACGGCTACCTCACCGACGAGGGCGTGAAGATCCCCGACGAGGGCCGCCTGACCTTGCGCGGCTACGACATCGCCGAGCTGGTGGACGCGGCCGTGGCCGAGCAGCGCCCCGGCTTCGAGGAGCTGGCCTACCTGCTGTGGACGGGCGACCTGCCGAAACGCACCCAGCTCGAGCGCTTCTGCGCCGACATCGACGCCTACCGCGACCTGCCCTACGGCTTCGTCAACAACCTCATCATGAACTACCCGTCCAAAAACGTGATGAACATGGCGGCGCGCAGCGTGCTCATGCTCTACGCCGACGACCCGGACACCGAGCTGGACGCCATCGACCCCGTCCACGAGGTGCAGATCGCCACGCAGGTCCTAAGCCGCCTGCCGCGCCTGTGCGTCCTCAGCTACCTGGCCGAGCGCCAACGCGCGGTCGAGGGCAGCCCCATGTACATCAACCCGCCCAAACCCGGCCTGTCCACGGCCGAGACGGTCTTGCACATGCTGCGCCACGACATGGCCTGGACGCCCGAAGAGGCGCGCATGCTCGACATCATGCTCATGCTGCACGCCGAGCACGGCGGCGGCAACAACTCCACCTTCACCGTGCGCGTCCTCAGCTCCAGCGGCACCGACGCCTACAGCGCCTACGCGGGCGGCATATGCTCGCTGAAAGGCCCCAAGCACGGCGGCGCGAACATCAAGGTGGCCGCGATGCTGCACGACCTGGAAGCCGCGGTGGGCGAGGGCGCCGACGACGGGCAGGTGGCCGACTACCTGCGGCGGGTGCTGCGCCGCGAGGCCTTCGACGGCACGGGGCTGGTCTACGGCATGGGGCATGCGGTCTACACGAAGTCCGACCCGCGCGCCCGCATCTGCAAGAAGTACGCGCGCAAGCTGGCCGAGGGCACCGAGCACGAGGCGCGCTTCGCCCTGATCGACGCCGTGGAGCGCCTGGCGCCGCAGGTCTTTGCCGAGGAGAAGGGCTCGGCCAAGACGATCTGCGCCAACATCGACATGTACTCGGGGCTGGTCTACACGATGCTCGGCATCCCGGAGCGGCTCTTCACCCCGCTGTTTGCCGTGTCGCGCATCGCGGGCTGGGTCGCGCACCGCTTCGAGGAGCTGGTCGAGGGGCGGCGCATCATTCGCCCAGCGTACAAGTCCATCTACGAGCGCCGCGCCTACGTGCCCATGGACGCGCGCGGCTCCGAGGACCCGGCGCAAAAGCGCAGCGACTTGCCGGAACAGGGACAAGGGGATTTCTACAGTGATTGACGCGTGCGTGACGGGCGGGCGCTTGAGGGCCCGTCGAGCTGCGCGTTGTGGTAAAAGCTATGGTGGAATGCGGCAAAAGGAAGACGAGAGCCATGATTGAAGACTACGACTTGTCCACGAGCGAAGGCAGGAAAGAGGCGGCGGCCGCCGCGGCCGAGCACGCGGAGATCCTCGAAGAGGCGGCCGAGATGCTGCGAGGCCCCAGCCGCAAGAAGCGCCAGCAGGCCTCGTCGGTGCTTGCGTTTGCCGCGGCCGAGGATGCCGCGCGCGTGCAGCCCTATGCCGACGACGTGGCCGACGCGCTGAATCGCCCGGAGGACCAGACGCGCTGGAACGCGCTGAACGCGCTCGACGTGATGGGCAAGGCGGGCTCGCGCTATTCCGACGACGTGCTCGAGGCGGCAGAAGACGCCATGTACGACGAGGACAGCGGCGTGTTGCGCGAGGCGGCGTTTCGCTTTTTCTGCGGGTACGCGGCGGCGTCGCCCGAGAATTCGGACAAGGTGTGGCCGCGCATCGACGAGGCCATACAGTGCTACCACGGCAACCAGGAGTTTGCGCAGATGCTGTCGGTGCTCGTGGATTTGGCCCAAAGCGAGGCCATTTCCGACAACGCGCTGCGCGGGCTGGCGACGCGCATGAAGTTCGACGCGGGCTCGGCCAAGGGCACGCTGGGGATGCGCTCGCGCCAGATCGTCGAGGCCATGCAGGCGCGGGGGCTGGATTTTGCCGAGGAGCCTGCGGCGGGTGAAAAGGACGCGGACGCAGGCGCGGACGACGAGTAGGGCGCGCGGCCGCTAAGGCCGGCGCGGGCCGACGCGGACGCGCGGCGCGGCACGAGTTCGCACGGCGCTTGCTGGCGCTCCCGTTCACTATTATCTGAAAACTGGATAGTTCTCGCGCGCCTGGGCGAGGCGTTTGCGCAGGTAGTCCTCGCGCCCGCTGCGCAAAAACGCCCCCGCGTAGTGGATCATCAGCGAGACGGCCTCGCCGCGCCCGCGGAAGAGCAGGGGATATTTGCCCAGCATGAACTCGACGAACTCGCATGCGCGCACGTCGAGCGTCAGGTGGAGGCGGCGCTGCGCGGGCGGCTGGCTGAGGGATTCGAGCGATAGGTAGCGCTGGGCGCGGATTTTCTGCAGGCGCCGCAGGTAGCGCCCGTCTGCGCCCTCCATGTAGACGCCGCGCTCCCACAGGAGGAGGGTTTCGACGAGCTGGCTCGTGCTGCGGTAGCTTTCGTCTGCCTCGCGCAGGGCCGCAAGCGTCTCGCAGGCCTTTTCCTCGATGGGCGCCTGGAGCCGCTGCTTTGCCTGGTCGCGCTGGGGTTTTCCCGCCATGTGCGCACCCCCTCCCGCATGTGCGCCGCCGTGCCGTCGTGCCTTTCACCATGCCGCGCGGTGTTGTGCCGCGCCGCACAGGGGAACTCAAACAATCGTTGCTGGTTTGCGGCGTTTTCCCTTCACTACTATAGGTCGCGCCTAGGAGAGAGGCGGTGCAAAACCCATGTACGAACCGTATGCGGTCACAGTTCTGACCACGGAGGAGCGCTGCGATTTTTTCCGCGCGACCATCGGGGAGAGGGCGGATTTCCACTTCGACCCCTACGACGCCATGCCCCTGCATCTTTTCCTGTCCAACATCGCGCTGAGCGCGGGCAGCGCCGTCGTGCTCGACGAGGACTATTTTCTGTCCACGGAGTCCATGGTGCGCGGCCTGCGCGATTTCCTCGACGACGCCGCGCGTTCGACCCGCGAGCTGCGTTTTGTGCTCGTGTGCTCGCGCAGGCAGCCGGGCGATGCGCTGCTGCGGCACGTGGTGGGCTATTTCGGCATATACGACGTGGTCTACGATTGCACGGTGGGCGAGGCGGCGCACGAGACGGCGCGGCTGCTCGCGAATCCGAACCGGCGCGTGGACGTGCTGGATTTGCTGCGGGCTCCCGCGCCCGGGGAGATGGCGGGCGGCGCGGTTCCGTTCGAGGTGGCGGGCGGGTTTGGCGGGCCTGGCGCCGGCGGCGAATTCGACGCGCGCGGCGGGTTTGCGTTTGGCGGTGAATGCGATGGGCGCGGCGCGTTCGGCATGCAGGGTGAATCCGGTGTCCGCGGCGAGCTTGGCGGGGCGGGTAAACTCGGCGGCCCCGGCGAACCCGGCGGCTCCGATTTCACCATCGAGCGCGACGGCTTTCGCGTGGACATCAGCCTGAACATCACGCCGATAGGTTGAAAAACCACGAGCCGATGATATTCGGTCTATCGTATATGGCAGTTCAGCACCTATATGTTGAAAATGCGCCCATTGATGGAAGACGCAATGGGAGGTCGGTGCGTGGACACGCTGGAGGCCACATCGAAGTGCTATGCCGTCAGCTTTCGGCGGTACCGCAAACTCAAAAACCTCACTCAGGAGCAGGCCGCCGAGCGCGCGGGCATCTCGCCGCAGTACGTGAGCAAGATAGAGCGCGGGATGTGCTCTCCCAGCCTCGAGGTGAGCACGCGGCTGGCCGAGGCGCTTGGGGTGAAGCTCGCGACCATCGTCGATGTCGGCGACCCCGAGGAGTATCTCTACAACTTCGTGATGATGGACTCCTTCGGCTGAGTTGCGCGGGGCGCGGCGCTGCGCGGGCTGGGCTGCGCGGAGCGTGGGGCGCGGGGCGTGAGTCGCGTCGCGGCGGGCAGGCTGCGCTGCGGTGTGGCCGTGCGTGAATCCCAAGGCCTGCGCCCGTGCGCGGTCGCGTCGAGGGTGAAGGGGTGTGCCGCGACGCGCGGAGCTGCGCTTGCAAAACGAACAAATGTTCTGTATACTCGTGCGCGTGGATGGTTTGGGACGGCGCGCATGTGCCGGGTCGGCGTCGTTGCCTGCGGCGCCCCCGGTGCGGCGTGCTGTGGGTTTGACGTGCGCGGATTGTGGCATGTCGCGCGTGCGCACGCACGATGAACCCGGGCGGGTCGTCTCTTTCAGCAAGTGTTTGTGTGCGACATAGCGCGTGTGCGCATTTTCGGCGATGCGGCAGCGAACCGCTCGCGCGGAGCCCCATGGCCCGCGTGCGCGCCGCGGAGCTTTTGGAGTCTGTGCCTGGATCTGTTTGCGCGCACCCGCGCAAGGCAGATTTTGCAGGCGACGCGGCAGCGAACCGCTCGCGCGGAGCCCCATGGCCCGCGTGCGCGCCGCAGGGCTTTTGGACCCTGCGCGTAGAGCTGTTTTCGGGTGCGCGCGCAAGGCAGATTTTGCGGGCGATGTGCGCGGCGTTTCGCCGTGCGGCGTATGTGGCGGCCGCCTGCCTGCTGTGTGCCCGCTCGAGCTGGGCACGGCCTCGTCGTGCCTGCAGCCGCGCTCGCCTTCACCCCATACCACAAATATATTTTCCGCCGCGCACAAACTTGCATCCATCCTATGTGTTTTCCGCATCCCATGAGATGGCAAAAACACACGAGACGATTTCGGGTTGCGCTCCATGCGCGTCCGCATCTTTGCCTAGGCTTTTCTGCGTCGTATAGCGAAGCTTCGGGGGAAGCGGGGAGATATATATGTGCATCTACGTGCCGCGGGCGCCACGGCCCGCCGAGACGCCGGAAGTGATGGAGCGCCTTCACGGCGTCCAAGCCCTCTTCAAGGACGGGGGCGGGGGCAGAAGGCGGCGCCTGCGGGCGAAGTGCGCGGGACGGGTGCGACGACGTGCGCAACGGGACGACGGGGCGGCGCAGCACGACCCGTTGCAGGCGGGCCAGGCAGCGCAACAGCGTTCACGCGAGACGACTTCGACTGCGCGGGAATGCGCGCGCAAGGCGGACTCGGCTGCGCAACAGCGTCCGCGCAAGGCGGACTCGGAGAAACAACAGCCGCGCCGTGCATCTTCGGGAACGGCGGCGCAGCGCCCGCACAAGACGGCGCGGGCGTTGCGGCGCAAGCTCGCCCCCGCCTGCCTCGTGTGCGTGGACATCACCATACTCGTGGCGGTGCTGTGCGCCCTCTACGCGCCCGACACCCCGCCCGCGCAGCTCCTCTCCTGGTTTGCGGCGGGGAGGTGAGCTGCGATGGAACTCGAAGAGCCCATGTTCGGCGAGTACGTCCCCCGCAACCGCCTCGTCTCGGCGCTGCTGCAAGACAGGGGCGTGCTGCGCCTGCTGTCCGCGCCCCACGGCTTCGGCAAGTCGATGCTTGCCCACGAGTACGGCGCGCGCCTCTTCTCTCCCGAGAAGGTCGCGTGGGTGGACGCGCGCGCACCCGAGTTCTTGCACGCGCTCGACTGCGGGCGCGTCTTTCCGGAAGGCGTGTCTGCGGCACGGGGCGCGGGCGCCCTGGTCGTCATCGACGACATTCCCTACCTCGACGAGGTGCGGGCAAAGACGCTCTCCGACGGCATCGACGCGCTGCTCTACGCGCGCACGGAGGTGATCGTCACCACCCTGCCCTCGCACGACGTGCTGCGCGCCTTGCAGCCCGACCGCCTGCTGTTTCGGGCGGGCGATTTGCTCGTGAGCAAGGCGGAGTCCGACGCGCTGCACCCGGCGCATACCCCGGAGGCGTCGTCTCTGCGCGTGCTCATGTGGAAGCGCGCCGAAGAGCGCCTGTTCGGGCGTGCGCCTGCGGTCTTCTTCACCGACGACGAGGAGGCGCTGCGGGGCTGCCTTGCGGGATTTTTCGGCGAGAAGCTTCCGCTCGAGGCGCTGCGCTGCGCCTTTGCCATGCTGCTCGCAGGCCGCGGCTCCTTCGAGGACCTCGACGCGCTGGGCGTCGGGATGCGCGGGGAGTGCGCGTCGATGCTGGCCGACGACTACGCCTTTCTCGGGATCGACGCGACGCAGCGCTGCTTCGAGGCGCCCGACATCTCCCCGGAGACGCTGCGCGCATGCATCGAACAGGCGCATATCGCACGCGAGCTGCTGGGATGCGAGGGCGGTTTCATCGGGCGGACGCTTTCGCTGCTGATGTCGGCGGGCCAGGTGAAGCGGGCGGGCGCCGCGCTCGACGTGTTTTTCGCCGACGAGGAATGCGGCCTGTGGCTCGAGGAGGAAGGCTGGGAGCTGCTCGACCGCGGGGAATGCGCCTTGGCCGACAAGCTTTTCGAACGCTGCCCCGCGCGCCTGCTCGAGGGCAGCCGCCCGCTTCTTGCGTTGCGCGCGTGGACCTGCGGGCTTGCGGGCGACGCGCACGAGGCGGCCTACTTCGCCCGGCTCGCGCTGCAACGCGCCGCCGGTGCGGACGCTGGCACGGGCATCGGCACGGACGAGAGCGCAGACACGAGCGCGGACGAAGACGTGCGTGAACGCCTTGCCGCGGCATGCGCCCACCTCGCCCTCGTCGCCTTCGACGCGGGACTTGCCCTCGTCGCCTTCGACGCGGGAGGCCCCGCGCTTTTCGCCCGGGGCAGCTACAGCACGGACGAGACGCTTCTGTGCGCGGCCGACCTGTTCTGCGCCGTCGTCGACATGTGCCGCGACGAGGAACTGGACGTGGCCTTCGGAACGTCCGCGCCGGCGCGTTCGGGCGCGCGTGCCAAGCTGTGCCGCGAGATGGAGCCGGAGCGTTTGCGCAGCTTCGAGTTGCTGCTTGCAGTGGGTGCCGAGCGCTTCAGCGGCTCGCTGTGGTATCGCCTCTCGCTGCACTGCCTGCAATCCATGAACAGCGTGAAGGCGCGCATGCTCCTGCAAAACCTCGGCGCGTCCGTGCTACCGCAGTTGCGCCGCCGCGGCCTGTGCAATCTCTCCGAGGCGCTGCTGGTGTGCGATTTGTGGGAGGGCGGCTATTTCGGGGCGGGCGGCCTGCGCGCTGCGAAGAGAGACCTCGCCCTGTTCGAGGGGGCGCAACGGGCCTTCTCCCGCGCGGGAGCGCTCGCGGGCGCGCAGCTGCACGTGCCGTGGAGGGAAAAGACGGTGAAGCGCGTGGCGGGCGCCGCAGACGCCGCCGCCCTGCCCGCCCCGACCCTAGACATCGTCTCCTCCGCGCCGCCCGTGCCCCCGCTCCATGTGCGCATGTTCGGTGCCTTCGAGGTGGCCGTAGGCGAGGACCTCGTGCTCGAGTCGCAGTGGCGCAAGAAGCCGCGCCTGCTCTTCATCATGCTCGCGCTGCGCCTGGGCCGCGACGTCACGCGCCAGGAGATATTCGCCCAGCTGTGGCCGAACTTCGAGCGCGCGCGGGCCTTGGACAACTTCTACAACGCGTGGAGCGCGATGCGCCGGGCGCTGGGCAAAGGCCCGTATGCGCAGCGCAGCGGCGACTTCTGCCACATCGACCGCCGCCTCGTGAAAAGCGACGTGGGCGAGTTCGACCGCCTGACGCGCGAGATACTGGTGGGGCACAGGGAAGGCCCGGACCTGCTCGACGCGTACTCGCAGGTGGAGGCTGTGTATCGGGGCGGGCTGCTGCCCAGCGAGGTCGACAGCGACTTCGTCGACGCGCAGCGCGCGCATTACCAGCAGCTTTTCGTCGACGCGATGGTGGCGGCCAGCTTCAAGGCCATCGAGGGCAAGGACGCGCGCCTCGCGCTGTGGTTCGCCCACAAGGCCCACGAGGCCCAGCCGCGCCGCGAGGACGTCTACTACGCGCTCATCCGCGCCCAGATCGAGGTGGGCCAGCGCTCCTCGGCGGTGCGCAGCTACGAGCAATGCCGCAGCTTCCTGCGCGAGGACCTGGGGCTGGACCCCTGCGCGGACGTGCAGGCGCTCTACGACAGGCTCGTCACGGCAGACCCCGCCCTCGTCGGCTTCGGGGCGGCGCGGGCGTACGGATGAGGGGGTGTGCCGCGCCCCCTTTGCGCCGCTGTGCTAGAGTGGACGGGTTTCAGACGACATCAGGCGACGACATACGGAGACGGCGAACATGGGCATTTTCTCCAAGCTTCTCACGGCGGGGTCCAACAAGCAGATCAAGGCTTTCGAGGGCCGCGTCGGCGAGATCAACTACTTGGAAGACGAGATAGAGAAGCTTTCCGACAGCGAGCTGGCGGCCAAGACGGACATCTTCCGCGAGCGCTACGGCAACGGCGAGACGCTGGAGGAGCTGCTTCCCGAGGCATTCGCCGTGGTGCGCGAGGCGTCGCGGCGCACAATCGGCCTGCGCCACTTCGACGTGCAGCTCATCGGCGGCATGGTCTTGAACCAGGGCGGCATCGCCGAGATGAAGACGGGCGAGGGCAAGACGCTCGTCTCCACGCTGGCCGGCTACCTCAACGCCATCCCCGGCACGGGCGTGCACATCGTCACCGTGAACGACTACCTGGCCGGCCGCGACAGCGAGTGGATGGGCCAGATCTACCGCTTCCTCGGCATGGAGGTCGGCCTGATCAAAAACGGGGTGAAGACCGACGCGCGCAAAGTCGCCTACGCCGCCGACGTCACCTACGGCACGAACTCCGAGTTCGGCTTCGACTACCTGCGCGACAACATGGTGGGCAACCCCGCTTCGCGCGTGCAGCGCGGCCACGCCTTCGCCATCGTCGACGAGGTCGACTCCATCCTGATCGACGAGGCCCGCACGCCGCTCATCATCTCCGGCCCGGGCACCCAGGCCACCGACACCTACCGCAGCTTCGCCCGCGCGGTCAAGCAGCTGAAAAAGGACGCCGACTTCGAGATGGACGAGGGCAAGCGCACCATCTCGGCCACCGAGCAGGGCCTGCAGCGCGTCGAGACCCTCACCGGCATCGACGACATCTACGCCGACCTCTCCGGCCAGTGCTCCAACCACCTGCAGCAGGCGCTGCGCGCGCAGTTCCTCTTCCACCGCGACAAAGACTACGTGGTCGTGGACGGCGAGGTGAAGATCGTCGACGAGTTCACCGGCCGCATCATGGAGGGCAGGCGCTACTCCGAGGGCCTGCACCAGGCCATCGAGGCCAAGGAAGGCGTGCTGGTGCGCGAGGAGAACCAGACGCTTGCCACCATCACCCTGCAGAACTTCTTCCGCCTCTACGACAAGCTCTCCGGCATGACGGGCACGGCAAAGACCGAGGACGCGGAGTTCCGCGACACCTACAAGCTCGAAGTCGAGGTCATCCCGTCGAACAAGCCGGTCATCCGCGAGGAGATGCCCGACCTGGTGTACCGCACCGAGCAGGCGAAATACAACGCGGTGGCCGACGACGTGGAAGAGCGGCACGCCCGCCAGCAGCCCTGCCTCGTGGGCACCGTCTCCATCGAGAACTCCGAGAAGCTCTCCGCGCTGCTGTCCAAGCGCGGCATCACGCACAACGTGTTGAACGCGAAGCACCACGAGCAGGAGGCGCACATCATCGCGCAGGCAGGCCGCGCCGGCGCCGTCACCATCGCCACGAACATGGCAGGCCGCGGCACCGACATCCTGCTGGGCGGCAATCCCGACGAGCTGTGGGGCGACATACTCGTGCAGAAGGGCATCGAGCCGGACGAGGCCAGCGAGGCCCAGATCGAGGAGGCGAAGGCCGAGGCGAAGGCCACCTGCGCCGAAGAGGCCGAGATCGTGCGCGCGGCGGGCGGCCTGGCCGTCATAGGCACCGAGCGCCACGAGTCGCGCCGCATCGACAACCAGCTGCGAGGCCGCGCCGGCCGTCAGGGCGACCCGGGCTCGTCGCAGTTCTACCTCTCGCTCGAAGACGACCTCATGCGCCTGTTCGGCGGCGACCGCATGGACCGCATCGACGGCGTGATGCAGCGCATGAAGATCGACGACGAGATGCCCATCCAGGCCAAGATGGTGACGAAGGGCATCGAGGGCGCGCAGCGCCAGGTCGAGGCGCTGCATGCCAGCTCGCGCAAGCACGTGCTGGAATACGACGACGTGATGAACCAGCAGCGCAAGACCATCTACGCCGAGCGCAACTCCATACTCGACGGCAAGAGCTACGGCGAGCGCGTGCCCGAGCTGATCGAGCGCACGGCAGGCGACGCGGTGGCCGACTTCTGCCCCGGGCACGCCGTCTACGACGAGTGGGACATGGAGGGCCTGAACGCCTGGTACAAGGAGCTGACGGGCATCCAGGAAGACCTCGGCGCCTGGGAGCACGGCGAGGATGCGGCCCGGCTCGAGGAGCTGCTCATCGACAAGCTGAAAGACATCTACGCCCAGAAGAAGGAGCAGGCGCCGGCCGAGGTGTTCGACCAGGTGGAAAACCAGGTCATGCTGCGTGTCATCGACACGCGCTGGATGGCGCACCTCTCCGAGATGGACTACATGCGCGCCGGCATCGGCTTGCGCGCCATCGGCCAGCGCGACCCGCTGACGGAGTACAAGGAAGAGGCCTTCAACATGTTCGGCGCCCTCGTGGCGACGATCTACGAGGACTTCCTGCGCACCATCTTGCGCCTGAACATCAACGTGCAGGTGCAGGAGGAGGCGGCCGCGCCCGAGGAGGAGGCCGACGCCGAGGCGCTGTCGAGCGTGTCGTACTCGCAGCCCGACGAGAACATCCCCGCCGACAACCTGCGGGCGGCCGCGGCAAGCTCCGGCGTGACCATGAGCATGTCGGGCGCGACGGCCACGACGAGCGCGGCAAGCGCGGCCGACAGCGTGGGGGCGGCGCCGAGGCCGTCGTCGGGCAAGGCCGCGACGGTGGTGAAGGACAAGAGCGACCCGTATGCCAACGTCGGGCGCAACGAGCCGTGCCCCTGCGGCAGCGGCAAGAAGTTCAAGAACTGCCACGGCAAGCGCGGCTAGGGCGCGGAGCTGCGAACATGGCGGAAAACTATGCGTCGGAGCTGAAGGAGCTGCGCGAGCGCGTCGGCAAGATACGCTCCTATCTGCACATCGACGAGGGGCGCGAGAAGGTGGCCGCCCTCGAGGAGGAGGCCGCGGCGCCCGGCTTTTGGGACGACGCCGAGACGGCCCGGGCGCACATGCGCGCCATCTCGGACCTGCGCGGCGACATCGAGGCCTACGACTCCTGCGTGGCGGCCCTCGACGACGCCGAGGTGGCAAACGAGCTGGCCGTGGCCGACGACGACGCCGAGATGCAGGCCGAGGCCCGGCAGGCCCTCGAGCGCCTCCACCATCTGGCCGACGAGCTGGAGCTGTCCTCGTGGTTCACCGACGAATACGACCACGGCGACTGCATCGTGTCCATCAACCCCGGCCAAGGCGGCCTGGAGGCGCAGGACTGGACGCGCATGCTCTTCGAGATGTACCAGCGCTACTGCGAGCGGCGCGGCTGGAAGGTCACGGTCAACGACGTGGTGGACGGCGAGGCCATCGGCTTGGACCGCGCCACCTTCACCGTGGAAGGCCACAACGCCTACGGCATGCTGAAAAGCGAGCAGGGCACGCACCGCCTCGTGCGCATCAGCCCCACCGACGCCAAGGCGCGCCGTCAGACCACCTTCGCCGGCGTCGAGGTGCTGCCCGTCGTGGGCGAGGAGGTCGAGCTTGAAATCGACGAGAAGGACCTGCGCATCGACGTCTACCATTCCTCCGGCCACGGCGGCCAGGGGGTGAACACCACGGATTCGGCCGTGCGCATCACCCATCTGCCCACGAACACAGTCGTGACCTGCCAAAACGAGCGCAGCCAGCTCCAGAACAAGGCGACGGCCATGGGCATCTTGCGCGCCAAGCTCTACGAGCTCGAGCGCCAGAAGCGCGCCGAGGCCCTCGACGAGCTGCGCAACGACGGTGACATCTCGTGGGGCAGCCAGATACGCAACTACGTGCTCTACCCCTACCAGATGGTGAAGGACCTGCGCAGCGGCGTGGAGACGGGCAACACGGACGCGGTGCTCGGCGGCGACCTGGACGCCTTCGTCGTCGGCTACCACAGGTGGAGAGTATCTGAAAGCTAGCGCCGCCCGCCCGCGCCCGCGCCCGCGCATGCGTACAATGGGGCGCATGAGTTTGGCGCACCGACACGCGCGGATTCGACGCGCGGGCGCCCCACGGCTGTCGAAGAGAGAGGGCTTGCGAGGCCGACATGGAAGCAAAAGACGTTGCGAATGTCGAGGCCGCTGCGCACGAGATGCGCGTCGACATCGTGAAGATGCTCGCCGCCGCGGGCAGCGGGCACCCGGGCGGATCGCTTTCCGCCGCCGAGATCGTCGCGGCCCTCTATTTCGGGGGCGTGATGCGCCACAGCGCAGACGACGCGCACGACCCCCTGCGCGACCGCTTCGTCCTCTCCAAGGGGCATGCCGCGCCCGTGCTCTACGCGGCGCTGGCCGAGGCCGGCTATTTCCCCAAAGACGAGCTGGCCACCCTGCGCAAGCTGCACTCTAGGCTGCAGGGCCACCCGGACAGCAAGAAGCTGCCGGGCGTCGAGGTCTCCACGGGCTCGCTCGGGCAGGGGCTTTCCATCTGCTGCGGCCTTGCGCTGGGGCTGCGCCTGGACGCGCGCGCAGAAGGCGAGCACGTGCTGCCGCCGCGCGTCTTCACTCTCATGGGCGACGGCGAGATTGAGGAAGGCCAGGTCTGGGAGGCGGCGATGTTTGCCGCGCATTACGGGCTGGACAACCTCGTCGCCATCGTGGACCACAACGCGCTGCAGATCGACGGCGACGTCTACGAGGTGGGCGGCCTCAACGACATCGTGGCGAAGTTCGCGGCGTTCGGCTGGCAGACCATCGAGGTCGAAGACGGCAACGACGCGGCCGCCGTGCTGCGCGCCCTGGCCGCCGCCTGCGCCTTGCGGGGCAAGGGAAAGCCGGTCGCCGTCGTGGCGCACACGGTGAAGGGCAAGGGCGTGTCGTTCATGGAAAACCAGGCGGGCTGGCACGGCAAGGCCCCGAACGCGGAGCAGGCAGCCGAGGCGCTTGCCGAGCTCGAGGGGGAGGAGTAGCCATGGCGGCGCAGGACAGCAGGCCGGCGCAGGCGACGCGCGCGGGATACGGCGAGACCTTGGTCGAGCTGGTCGCGGAAGGGCTCGACATCATGGCCGTCGAGGCGGACCTCTCGGGCTCGACCACCACGGCAAAGCTCGGGGCGGCGCATCCGGACCGCCTCGTGAACGTCGGCATCGCCGAGCAGAACATGATCGACGTGGCCGCCGGCCTCGCGCTCGCGGGCAAGACGGTGTTCACGGGCAGCTTCGCGGCCTTCGGCACGGGGCGCTGCTACGACCAGATACGCAACACGGTGTGCTACGCGGGCCTCGACGTGAAGGTCGCGCCCACGCACTCCGGGGTCACGGTGGGGCCGGATGGCGGCAGCCACCAGATGCTCGAGGACGTGAGCCTCATGCGCGGCCTGCCCGGCATGAACGTGCTCGTGCCGGCGGACTACTGGTCGGCCAAGCGCGCCATACGCATCGCGGCCACCACCCCGGGGCCTTTCTACGTCCGCCTCGGCCGCGCGAAGGTGCCGCAGATCTACGGGCCGGGCGACACCTTCGAGCTGGGGCGCTCGTATGTCCTGCGCAGCGGCACCGACGTCACGCTCGTGGCAGGCGGCGTCGAGGTGGCCCAGGCGCTCGGCGCGGCGGAGCTTCTGGCGGCCGACGGCATCGACGCCGAAGTCATCGTGGCCCAAGCGCTCGGCGCGGCGGAGCTTCTGGCGGCCGACGGCATCGACGCCGAAGTCATCGACGTGTTCAGCGTCAAGCCCTTCGACAAGGAGACCTTGCTGGCCAGCGTGGCCAAGACCGGCTGCGTCGTCACCTGCGAGGAGCACTCGACGGTGGGCGGCCTGGGCTCGGCGGTGGCCGACATCGTGGGCGAGAACTGCCCCGTCCCGCTCGAGCGCGTGGGCGTGCGCGACGCGTTCGGCACGAGCGGCGAGCCCGACGAGCTCTTGCGCGAGTACGGGCTGGACGCGGCGGGCATCGCCTGCAAGGCGCGCAGCGCGGTCGAACGAAAGAAATCCCGGCTTTGATACAATGACGCATTGGCCAGACGAAAAACGCAGCAACCGATCGAGGTGAGCGAGTGGCGATATTCGGAAAACAACAACAGGGGGCGCACGGCAGGCATGCCGCGCAACCCGGACGGGCGCCCGCGCGTGGCGCCGCCCAGCAGTCTGGGCGGACGACCTTCGCCGAGAAGGCCCGTCAGGCGGCCGCGCGCCAGCAAAGCGCCGCGCAGCGCCAGCAGGGCTCCATGGGCGACATGGCGCCCGCCACGGAGGCGACCGGTTCGTACGCGGACTTGGCCGGCCAGGACATGCAGGGCCGCAAGCTCGGGCCCGTCGTCATCTCCCTTCGCCACGTGACGAAGGTCTACCCCGCCCAGCCCAAGCGTCCGGCTCTCGCGGACCTCACCCTCGACATACGCGCGGGCGAGTTCCTCTTCCTCGTCGGGCATTCCGGCTCGGGCAAATCCACCTTCATCCGCATGCTCAACCGCGAGATCGTGCCCACCTCCGGCGAGCTGATCGTCGCGGGCGAGAACCTGCGCACCATCCGCAACTGGCGCATCCCCTACCTGCGGCGCAACGTCGGCTGCGTGTTCCAGGACTTCAAGCTGCTCCCCAACAAGACGGCCTTTGAAAACGTCGCCTTCGCGCTGGAGGTCATCGGCAAGTCCCGCCACGTCATCCAGACGCAGGTGCCCGAGGCGCTGCGCCTCGTCGGCCTGGAGGAGAAGATGGACAAGCTGCCCGACCAGCTCTCCGGCGGCGAGCAGCAGCGCGTCTCCATCGCGCGTTCCATTGTGAACCGCCCGCCGCTGCTCATCTGCGACGAGCCCACGGGCAACCTCGACCCGCAGACCTCGCTCGGCATCATGCGCCTGCTCGAGCGCATCAACCGCACGGGCACCACGGTGCTGGTGGCCACGCACGACCGCGAGATGGTCGACCAGATGCGCCGGCGCGTGCTCGCCTTGGAAAACGGCGTGCTCGTGCGCGATCAGAAGAAGGGGGTCTACGGCTACGATGTCTAAGATTCTCTATTTCCTCAAAGAGTCCGTCATCAGCTCGCGCCGCAACCTCGGCACGACCATCGGCGGCATAGTCACGATTTTCCTCGCGCTGCTCATGGTCGGCCTGGCCATCATGATGTCGATCATGATCGGCAACGTCGCCACCTCGTTCGAAAACGAGATCAGCGTGCGCCTCTACATCTCCGACGACGCCTCCGACGAGCAGATCCAGAAGTTCACCACGTACTTGAACTCGCTGAAATCCGACGAGGGCAACGTCGCCGAGGTCGAGTTCAAGGACAAGGACGCCGTGCTGAAGGACTTCCAGGCGCAGACGACGAACAACCCCGACATCGTCAACCAGCTCGACGGCAACCCGCTGCCGCGCACCTACGTGCTCACCTTGCGCGACACGCAGAAGGTGCAGCAGACCGTGGACAAGGTGCTGGCCAACGAGACCTTCAAGTCCATCGCCGACAACGCCGACGACCCGTCGGATTCGGTGAAATACGGCCAGGACACGGTCGAGAAGCTGTTCAGGGTCACGAACCTCGTGCGCTACGGGTGCGCCGTCGCGGTCATCCTGCTCATCTTCATCTCGCTCGTGTTCTTGAACAACACGATCCGTCTGGCCATCCTGGCGCGCCGCCGCGAGATCTCCATCATGCGGCTCGTAGGCGCGTCCAACGGCTTCATCCGCGGGCCGTTCCTCATGGAGGGCGCGCTGCAGGCGCTGGTGGGCGCGATCTTCGCCATCATCGCCATCGCGTGCATACGCGCGTTCGCGATGCCCAGCTTGGAGAACTTCGTGCAGTTCCTGCCCCTCACGATCGAAGAGGGCGCCTACGGCATGATCTACTTCATCCTCATCATCGGCGGCATCCTCATCGGCATGTTGGGGTCGGCCATCGCGATGCGGCGCTACCTGAAGGTCTGAGGGCTTTCGGGCTTCGGCACGACGGCGCGCCCGCTTGCTAGCGCTTGCGGGTGCGCCTGTTTGTATATGGTAAAAGGCATGGGCGCGGCGGCGTTTCGCGTGCGCGGCGGACATGCCCTTCAAGGAAAGGCGGCAGCCATGAGCCAGATTGTGGACGTGTACGGACGCGAGGTCCTCGACTCGCGCGGGAACCCGACGGTGGAGGTCGAGGTCGTGCTCGACGACGGCTCCTTCGGCCGCGCGACGGTGCCTTCCGGCGCCTCCACGGGCCAGTTCGAGGCCGTCGAGCTGCGCGACGGCGACGAGGGCCGCTACTGCGGCAAGGGTGTCGAGCAGGCCGTGGCGCACGTGAACGAGGAGATCGCCGATGCGCTGATCGGGATGGACGCGTGCAACCAGCGCGAGGTGGACGCCGTGCTGCTCGCCCTCGACGGCACGGACAACAAGGGCGAGCTGGGCGCGAACGCGATTCTGGGCACCTCGCTGGCCGTGGCCCGGGCGGGCGCCGAGAGCTGCGAGCTGACGCTGTACAGCTACATCGGCGGCGTGAACGGGCACCTGCTGCCCACGCCGATGATGAACGTGTTGAACGGCGGCGCGCACGCCGACAACAACGTGGACTTCCAGGAGTTCATGATCATGCCCGTGGGCGCGTCCAGCTTCAAGGAGGCGCTGCGCTGGTGCGCCGAGATTTACCACACGCTGAAGGGCGTGATCAAGGAGAAGGGCTATTCGACGGGCGTGGGCGACGAGGGCGGCTTTGCGCCGAACCTGTCCAGCAACGAAGAGCCCCTGCAGCTGCTCGTCGAGGCCTGCGAGAAGGCGGGGTATGCGCCGGGCGAGCAGATCCGCTTCGCCATGGATCCCGCGTCCACCGAGTTCTACGACGCGGAGGCGGGCACCTACGTGCTGGCCGGCGAGGGCAAGACCTTCACCAGCGAGCAGATGGTCGACTACTGGGAGCAGCTGGTGGACAAGTACCCCATCGTCTCGCTCGAAGACGGCATGGCCGAAGAGGACTGGGACGGCTGGAAACTCCTCACCGAGCGCATCGGGGACCGCGTGCAGCTCGTGGGCGACGACCTGTTCGTGACGAACGCCGCACGCCTGCAAAAGGGCATCGACCTGGGCGTGGCCAACGCTATCCTGATCAAGGTGAACCAGATCGGCAGCCTGACCGAGACGCTCGACACGATCGAGCTGGCGAAGACCCACGGCTACACCTGTGTGGTCAGCCATCGCTCCGGCGAGACCGAGGACACGACCATCGCGGATCTGGCGGTGGCGGTGAACGCGGGGCAGATCAAGACCGGCGCGCCGTGCCGCACGGACCGCGTCGCGAAGTACAACCAGCTCATCCGCATCGAAGAGGAGCTGGGCGCGACGGCGGACTACGCCGGCAACGACGCGTTCTACAGCATCCACGCGTAAGCTGGGCGCCGAGGCGTGGTGTAGGTGGCGGCTGCGAGAAAACCGAGCAAGAGGCGCAAGCCCTCGAAGGATGTGAAGAAGGCTGCGGGGGCGAGCGCGGGCGCGGGAGCTGGCGTGGCGGCTGCTGCGGGCGCGACGGCGGCGAAAGGAGCTGCGGCGCAGAGTGCGGGAGTGAGCGCAGCGGCAAGTGCGGGAGCGGCCTCGGAAGGGGCAGCTCCCGCAAGCGCGGTGGCGCCTCCAACAGGGGGCGCGGCGGAAAACGCGGCGAGTGCTGCGACGGGCGCGGCGAAAGGCGCGGCGCAGGCCGCAACGGGCGCCATGAAACCGGGCACAGAGGGGGCCGCGTCGGAATTCACGAAAGAAACCGGCAAAGGGGCTGGTGAAGAGCCCGGCGCCAAGGCCGGCACAGCATCCGGCACATCCGCCGCCACGCGCAAGCCGCAGGGGCGCAAGAAGCAGAAATCCCGCGAGAAGAAGCGCGAGAAAAAACAGGAGAAAAAGCGGGAGAAAAAGAAGAAGCGGCAAGAGAAGAAGAAGGCGAAGAAGGAGAAGGGCGACCCGACGCGCCGCCGCTTCGTCGTCGTCGGGGGCATCGTCGTCGTGCTCGTGTGCGTGGGGCTGCTGTATCCGGCTGGGCGCACCTACTATGAGTCCGTGCGTACCGACCAGCGCAGCGCCGCGCAGCTCGCGGCGATAGAGGCGCGCAACGCCGAGATCCAGCGCCAAAACGACTATCTTCAGACCGACGAGGGCATCGAGGACCAGGCGCGCAAAGAGGGAGGATACGTGCGCGAGGGCGAGGAAGGCGTCGTCATCACCAACGGCGACGGCTCGACGGACAGGAACACGAAACTGCCCGACCAGGTGAATCTCGACCAGATACACGCGCCGCACACGTGGTATTACGATATTCTGGACACGTTCTTTTTCGTGCACGTCTGATGCCGGGCGAACGGGCGCATTGCCGTGCGTTGTGCGGACGCGGCGAGTGAGCGCGCTGCATTGTCCGTGCTTGTGCGCCGGCGTGAAGCGATGCGGCGCTTGCCGTGTGCGAAGACGAAGGACGCGGCAAGCGGCATGCATGACATGTGTAGCATGGACGGCATGGATGATGCGGGGGTGTGGCGGAATCGGCAGACGCAGCGGACTTAAAATCCGCCGCCGCAAGGCATGTGGGTTCGAACCCCACCACCCCTACCACGCACACGTGAGCCGCGGAACCCTTGCCGTTTAAATCGGCCAACAAAAGGAGGCGCACATGACGGCGACCCTGAGAGACTGCATCTACGGCCAGGCCGTCGGCGACGCGCTCGGCGTGCCGTACGAGTTCATGACGCGCGGCACCTTCGAATGCGCGGGCATGGTCGGCCACGGCACGCACAACCAGCCGGCCGGCACATGGAGCGACGACACCTCCATGGCCCTCGCCATCTGCGACAGCTATCGCGCACTTGGGCGCATCGACACCGCGGACATCCGCGCGAAGTTCCTCGCGTGGTACAGCGAAGACGCCTACACCTGCGATTGCCTCTTCGACATCGGCAACGCGACGGTGGCCGCCCTGCGCGGCGGCTGCGGCCTGTCCGGGGAGCGCGACAACGGCAACGGCTCGCTCATGCGCACCGTCCCGCTGGCCTTCACCGACGCGACCGACGACGAGGTCCGCGCCGTCTCGGCCATCACCCACGCGCACGCCACCTCCACCGAGGCGTGCGTCCGCATGGTCCGCGCCGCCCGCGCCCTAATCGAGGGCGGGCATCCCCGCGAGGTCGCCGCGGACTACGTCGACGTGGACGCGCCCGAGGACGAGATCGCGTCGAGCGGCTACGTGCTCGACACCTTCACGGCGGCGCTGTGGTGCCTCGCCAACACGGGCGACTACGCCGAGTGCGTGCTCGAGGCTGTCAACCTCGGAGACGACACCGACACCACCGGCGCCGTGGCGGGGGCGCTGGCGGGGATCGTCTATGGCGCCGCGTCCATTCCCGATGAATGGCTCTCCGCCCTCAGGGGGCGCGAGGTGATCGAGGGCTGCCTGTTCTAGGGGCGCCCGATGCCCTCGACACACGGGACGTCATTGCGGGGCCGCAAAGGTCGGGATTTTTGTAATCTCGCGGGGTTTCAAAGGTCGGGATTTTTGTATATTTCAGGCAGTTGAAAGGCCGGTATTTTTGTATCGCAGCAGGTAGTTGATGGTGTAAGGCAGGATGCGGGCATGGCGTGTCCGGGGCCGGTGCTATTCTTGCGCGCAGGTGCAACGCGGCCTTCCCCGCCCGCGCATTTTCAGGCCTAGCAATTGGAGGTTTTACCATGGACGCCGGTTTCGCGATTTTGCTCGTATCCCTTGCCTCCGCGCTCTTCGCCCTCGTGGCGGCGATCGCGGCAATCGCCCTCGGGGCGCAGGTGAAGCGCCTCAAGTCCCACGACGGCACCGAAGCCGCCCTGGCCGACGCGCAAGAAAACATCGTCGGCAAAATCGAGGAGGACTCGCGGCTTTCCCAGGCCTTGGTGAAGGAGCGCTGCGATGCCCTCGACGCCGCCCTGTCCGCCGACAGCAGGAGGCTCGAGGAGAAGTTCGACGCCTCGCGCCGCGAAAACGCCGACACGATGCGCACGAACAACGAGGCCGTGCACGGCGAGCTCGAGAAGATGCAGGCGACCGTCGGCGAGAAGCTCACGCAGCGCCTGGCCGAGCAGTCCCGCGAGCTGCGCGACCACCTCGACAAATTCGACACGCGCTTCGCCGGGTTCTCGAAGCAGATCCAGGGGTTCCAAGAGCAGATGACCCGGGGCCTAAGCGACGTGCAGGGCACGGTCGGCACCCAGCTGAAGGACATCCGCGAGGACAACAGCAAGCAGCTCGAGAAGATGCGCGAGACCGTCGACGAGAAGCTTTCCAAGACCTTGAACGAGCGCCTGAGCACGTCGTTTACCCGCGTGAGCGAGCAGCTGGAAGCCGTGCACAAGGGGCTGGGCGAGATGAAGAGCGTCGCCAAAGACGTCGGCGGCCTGAAGCGGGTGCTCTCCAACGTGAAGACGCGCGGCGTGCTGGGCGAGGTGCAGCTCGGCGCGATTCTGGGCGACATCCTCACCCCCGGCCAATACGAGGAGAACGTGGCGACCAAGCCCGACAGCCGCGACCGCGTCGAGTTCGCGGTCAAGATCCCCGTCGGGGACGACTTCATCTACCTGCCGATCGACGCGAAGTTCCCGGGCGACACCTACAGGTACTTGCAGGACGCGCTGGACTCAGGCGACAAAGACGCGATCGAAGCCGCGCGGAAAGCGCTGGTGAAGCGCATCGAAGAAGAGGCGAGCGACATCAGCAGCAAGTACATCTCCGTGCCGCAGACGACGAACTTCGCGATTTTGTTCCTGCCCTTCGAGGGGCTCTACGCCGAAGTCGTCAGCCGCCCCGGGCTGATCGAACGGCTGCAGCGCGACTACAAGGTCAACGTCGCCGGGCCGTCGACGATGGCGGCGATACTCAACAGCCTGCAGATGAGCTACCAGACGCTTGCCCTGCAAAAACGCGCCGACGAGATTGCGCAGATCCTGTCGGCGGTGAAGGCGGAGTTCCCCAAGTACCAAAAGGAGCTCGACAAGGCGCTCAGGCAGATCAACACGGCGGGCAAGACCGTGGAGGGGATCATCACCACGCGCACCAACGCCATCGAGCGCAAGCTCCGCAACGTGGCCGACATGGACGACCCGCACGCCGCCGAGAAGCTGCTGGGCGT
Organism: Acidaminococcaceae bacterium; assembly: GCA_963592385.1. Lineage (GTDB taxonomy): Bacteria > Actinomycetota > Coriobacteriia > Coriobacteriales > QAMH01 > CAVAWX01. Next base: position 28,935 of record CAVAWX010000007.1, read on the forward strand.
CGGCGAGGACGAGCCCATCGAGACCGCCGCCGTCGTCGACGACGCGTAAGCCGG
>CAVAWX010000007.1:29116-37604 GCA_963592385.1 Acidaminococcaceae bacterium
CCCTATGCGGCGCAGGCGGCGCAGTTCGTCTCGTCGCCGAAGAGCAGCTGCGCCTCCGGCCCGGACAGCGCGTCGCGTGCCTGGTCGCGCAGGTTGTTCATCCCGGAAAGGAACTGCCGGTACAGCACCAGCACGAGGTAGCGGCCGCGCTGCGTCAGCTCGAGGGCATCGCCGTCGCCCTCCCCGTCGCCGCCTTTACCATGCGCGCCCTTGCCGCCCACGAAGGCGCCGTGCGCGCGCATGTAGGCCATCTCCATGGGCAGGCCGGCCTCCACGCTGCAGCCGAACTCGCGCTTGAACTCGGCCTTGCTGAAATCCAGCTGGTAGAGCTTGCGCAGGAAGTGGTAGCGCATCAGATCGCGCGTGCCCATGACGCACTTGCCCATGATGGACATGTGCCCGGCCTCGATGTGCGCGTTGTACTCCTCCAGGCTGAAGGTGTTCACGTAGACCGCGCCGTTCAGGTGCGAAATCGACCCGCTGCCGATGCCGGGGTACTCGTTGTAGGCCACCTGCATCTCCTCGGCGTGCAGCTCGCCGTGCCGCCGCCCCGCCTCGTCGAGCCTGTTGAAGGTCCACACCGTGTCGCGCCCGAAGCGCGGGTGCGCGCCGCCGGCCAGCGTGTCGTCGAGTATGCGGTAGAAGGCGAACTCGCGGTCGTAGTCCACCCGGCCCAGCGCCTCTTCCATCTTGCGCGTCGTGGCGGTGGAGACGTACAGCGGGCTGAACGTCACCTGCCGCGCCCCGCAGGCGATGATCTTCTCCAGGTCGCGCCGCAAGACCTCCTCGGTTTGGCTGGGGAAGTTGAAGATCATGTCCACGTTCAGCGAGTCGAAGTGCTCGGCCGCCGTCCCGATGCGCTCGAAGATCTCGTCGCCGCTGCCGTATTTCTTCAGCCGGTCCATCTGCGCGAGCAGCGCGTCGTCGAAGCTCTGCACGCCCACGCTCAAGCGCTGCACGCGGCCCTCGAGGCCCGACAGCCACGGTTCCACGAGGTGGTTGGGGTTGGTCTCGACGCCCACTTCCTTCAAGTCGAAATGCGCGCGGGCCAAATCGATGGTCTCGCACAGCTCGTCGAGCAAGATGGTGGGGGTGCCGCCGCCGAAGTAGAGCGACTCGAAGCGCCAGCCGCGTTCCGCGAGCATCATCATCTCGGCGCGCAGGTTCTTGAAATAGCGCCGCGCAAGGTCCTCGCGGTAGACGTAGCGGTTGAAACTGCAATAGGGGCAGAGCACCTGGCAGAAGGGAACATGCAGGTAGAGCATGTAGTTTTCGCCCTCGTGCGGGGCGGGGAAGAACTGCTCTTCGGTCGGGCGCAGGTCGAGGTGCGCTTTCGACATCCTCTTCACCACGTCGGTGAGGAAACGCTGTGCGAGCAAAGGGCCGCCCTCCAAATGTGCACGGGAATATAGCGCGAGGCATACTAGCAGCACTTGCGCCTCTTGTGTTTTGCAACGAGATAAAAGCGCGGAAAGTGCGCGGGATGGTGAACGGGGCGCGCCGCCTTCGCTTCGCCCGCTCAATCGGCAAACAGCAGGGCCTCCGCGCCGCCCGGCTGCGGGTCGGCCGTCTCCACCGCGCCGTCCGCGCCGCGCCGATAGGGCACATACCCGCTCCATGCGTGCTCCATGCCGCGCTCGGCGAACTCGAAGAGCAACGCCGCGAACCCCGCGCACGTCCCGTCTTCCTGGACCACGCCGTCGTAGAGCAGCGCATAGCGCGTGCACGCCTGCCCCAGCTCTGCGACCTGCGCACATGCCGCCCGATAGCAGCCGTCGGGCGTGTCGTCGGAAAAGAGGTAGAGGCGCTCGCTGCAGTCGGCGGCCAACATCACGGGCAGGGTGTCGCCCGCCTCCATCATGTCGATGGCGGTCTCGATCAAAGCGACCGACAGCCGGTCGAGCTCTTCGGATATCTGCGCCATGTCCCGCGCCTCCTCGTTGCGTGTCCGTTCTCGCGCCGCGCGTTTCATCTGCGCTGCGCCTTGCCTTCGCGGCGCGCGCCTTTATTGGGCCGCCGCATCCGCACCGCCCGCTTCACCCGCCGCGCGTTTCACCCATGCGCGCCGCGTCTTCGTGGCGAGTATCTGATTTTACGCTATGGCGCCCGCCCGCGACGGCGAAGTCCCTCGCGCGCGTGGTATCGTATACGGCTGTTTGTTTTACGAGTGAAAGAGGAAAACGCGCCGCCATGCTCCAGGGAAACATCCGCAACATCGCCATCATCGCCCACGTCGACCACGGCAAGACCACGCTGACCGACCAGCTGTTGAAGCAGGCCGGCGTCTTCCGCGAGAACCAGCAGGTCGAAGACCGCGTGCTCGACTCCAACGACCAGGAGCGCGAGCGCGGCATCACCATCTTGTCGAAGAACTTCTCCATCCGCTACAAGGACGTGAAAATCAACGTCATCGACACGCCGGGCCACGCGGACTTCGGCGGCGAGGTGGAACGCGTGCTGAAGATGGCCGACGGCGTGCTGCTGCTCGTGGACGCCTTCGAAGGCCCGATGCCGCAGACGCGCTTCGTCTTGAAGCACGCGCTAGCGCTGGACCTGAAGGTCGTCGTCGTGGTGAACAAGATCGACCGCCCCGGCGCGCGCCCGGCCGAGGTCATCGACGACGTGTTCGAGCTGATGATGGACCTGGGCGCAAGCGACGCGCAGCTCGACTTCCCCGTCGTCTACACGAGCGCGGTGAACGGCTACGCGCGCATGGACCCCGACGACGGCAACGCGGACATGCTGCCGCTGCTCGACACGATACTCGAGCAGGTGCCCGCGCCCGACGTCGAGCCGGACGCGCCGTGCGCCATGCAGATATGCACGGTGCAGCACAGCGACTACGTGGGGCGCATCGGCATCGGGCGCCTCTACTCCGGCTCCATCCACACCGGCGACAACGTCCTCGTCATCAAAAACGGCAACGGGGAGCGCCGCGAGGTGCAGGTGAAGGGGCTGTTCACCTTCGAGGCGCTGGGCCAGCAGGAGGCCGACGCGGGCGAGGCCGGCGACATCATCGCGGTGGTCGGCATCGACGACGCCGACATCGGCGACGTGGTCACGAGCGTCGAGGCGCCGCAGGAGATGGAGCCCATCGAGGTCGAGGAGCCGACGCTGTCGGTCATCTTCGAGGCCTCGACCAGCCCGCTCGTGGGCCAGGAAGGCGACATCGTGGGCGCGCGCCAGCTGAAGGAGCGCCTGATGCGCGAGGGCGAGAGCAACATCTCGATGCGCATCCGCGAGACCGAGGACAAAAGCGGCGTCGAGGTGGCCGGCCGCGGCGTGCTGCACCTGTCCGTGCTGATGGAGACGATGCGCCGCGAGGGCTTCGAGTTTCAGGTGGGCCGCCCGCAGGTGCTGGTGAAGACCATCGACGGCCAGCGCATGGAGCCCTACGAGGAGGCCTCGGTCGAGACGCCGTCGGAGTACTCGGGCAAGATCATCGAGCTGTTCGGCACGGCCGGCGGCGAGATGGCCGACATGGCCAACCACGGCGACCAGAGCATACTCACCTTCACCATCCCCACGCGCGGCATCATGGGGCTGCGCACCAAGATATTGAACGTCAGCCACGGCGAGGCCATCTTCGCCCACCGCTTCAGCGAGTACGGGCCGGCGCGCGCCACGGGCGGCGGGCGCAAGAACGGCGCGATGGTCGCGATTGAAAACGCCAAGGCCGTGGCCTACGCGCTCGACACCTTGCAGCAGCGCGGCACCATGTTCGTGGAGCCGGGCGACGAGTGCTACGAGGGCATGATCGTGGGCGAGAACGCCAAGGAAGGCGACATGGACGTGAACGTGTCCAAGACGAAGAACCTGGGCAACCAGCGCGCGTCGTCGGCGGACAAGGCCATCCTGCTCACGCCGCCCGTCACTTTCACCCTCGAAGAGGCGCTAGAATATATCGGCGACGACGAGCTGGTGGAGGTCACGCCGAAGAGCGTGCGCCTGCGCAAACGCACGCTCGACAAGATCGGCCGCAAGAAGGAGCGCGCGCGGGCGCTGGGCAAGTAGGCGCGGCGCGAGGCCGGGCAAAAGCCGGCGGCCGTCCGCAAAAAGGGCGCGTGAAGGCTGCGGTGCGGCGCATGAGGGCCGCGGCGCGGCGCGAAAAAGAGGAGGTGGCGCACATGGCGAAGGAGCTTTTGAACCTGCACGAGGCCGAGGTGCGCATCGACGGGCGGACCATTTTGTCCGTGCCCGAGTTTTCCATCGAGGAAGGCGAGCGCCTGGTCGTCTTGGGGCCCAACGGCTCGGGCAAGTCCACGCTCATCAAGATGCTCACGCGCGAGCTGCAACCCGTGTGGAAAGAGGAGCCGCCGCTGCTGTTCCGCGGCAGCCGCAACACCTCGCTCGAGGAGATAAACCAGGTCATCGGCGTGGTGTCGACGAGCATCGAGGAGCGCATGGTCGTGCACCGCAGCGCGCTCGACATCGTGCTGGGCGGCTATTTCGGCAGCGTGGGCGTGCCGTTTCGCCGCGCGGTCACGCCCGAGCAGGACAAGGCCGCCCGCCAGATCCTGCGCGACATGGGGCTGGCGAGCCTGGCGACGCGCGACATGAAGACGCTGTCCACCGGGCAGATGCGCCGCGTGCTGATCGCGCGGGCGCTGGTGAACGCCCCCGAGGTGATCGTCTTCGACGAGCCGTGCACGGGGTTGGACGTGGCGGCGAAGTGGGACCTGCGCGAGACGCTGTCGGCGCTGGGACGCGCGGGCCGCACGATGATGCTCGTCACGCACGACGTGGCCGACATCGTGCCCGAGTTCGACCGCGTCGTCGTCTTGCGCGAGGGCAAGATCATCGCCGACGGGCCCAAGGACGAGGTGCTGACGACGTCCATGCTGCGGCGGCTGTTCGGCGTGCCCGTCACACTCTACGAGACCGAGGGGCGCTACCACCTGCAATAGGGGCGGCGGCCGCGTGCGGGCGCGGCGGCCGCGTGCGGGGCTGCGCGCTTGGGCGCGGCGTTGGGCGCGGCGGTGTCGGGTAAACATCCGCGCGTTGCACGTGCGCGAACGTCCCGTTGTCGAGCCGTCACCTATTTTTCGCGCACTCGTCTATACTCGGTTACCTACACTCGCTTGACGCGGCTTTCACGACTGCAACGAGAGGAGCCGAAGCATATGTTCGAGAAATTCACCGACAAGGCGCGACGCGTGCTCGTGCTCGCGCAGGAAGAGGCGCGCGAGCTGAACCAGCCCTACGTGGGCACGGAGCATCTGCTGCTCGGCCTGATCCGCGAGGGCGAGGGCATCGCCGCACGCGCCTTGCGCGAGCTCAACGTCAGCTACAACGCCTGCATCGAGCAGATAAAGACCATCAACGACGCCGAGATGCCGGCCGCCGCCGGGCACATCCCCTTCACCCCGCGCGCCAAATGCGTGCTCGAAGACGCCCTGCGCGAGACGCTGCAGCTCGGCCAGAACTACATCTCGACCGAGCATCTGCTGCTGGGCATCGTGCGCGAGGGCAAAGGCGTGGGCATGCAGGCGCTCGTGCAGCTGGGCGTGGACGGCGACGCGGTGCGCGAGAAGGTGAAGGAGCTGTTGAAGAACACGCCGACTCCCGTGCCCGCAGGGCCGGTGGGCTGCCCGAACTTCGGCGGGCCGCAGATGGGCCGCTCCGCGCTGAAGGAGTTCGGCATCGACTTGACGCAACGCGCGAAAAACGGCGAGCTCGACCCGGTGATCGGGCGCGAGCGCGAGACCGAGCGCGTGATGCAGATCCTGTCGCGGCGCACGAAGAACAACCCGCTGCTGATCGGCGAGCCGGGCGTGGGCAAGACCGCCGTGGTCGAGGGGCTGGCACAGCTCGTGGCCGACGGGCAGGTGCCCGACATCCTGCGCGACAAGCGCGTCGTCACCCTCGACGTCTCTGCGCTCGTGGCCGGCTCGAAGTACCGCGGCGAGTTCGAGGACCGCCTGAAGGCCGTGGTGAAGGAGGTCAAGGACGCAGGCGACGTGATCTTGTTCATCGACGAGATCCACACCCTCATAGGCGCAGGCTCGGCGGAAGGCTCGATCGACGCGGCCGCCATCCTGAAGCCGCCGCTGTCGCGCGGCGAGATGCAGGCCATCGGCGCGACGACCACCGACGAGTTCCGCAAGTACTTCGAGCGCGACTCGGCGCTCGCGCGGCGCTTCCAGACGGTCACGGTCGAAGAGCCCGACGTCGAGCAGACCGTCACCATACTCGAGGGCCTGAGCGACAAGTACGAGGCGCACCACCGCGTTCACTACACGCACGACGCGCTGCAGTCGGCGGCCAAGATGGCGAACCGCTACGTGCAGGACCGTTTCCTGCCCGACAAGGCCATCGACCTGCTCGACGAGGCCGGCGCGCGCATGCGCATCAAGAACATGACGGTGCCCAAGGACATCGCGCAGATATCGGACAAGCTGAAGAAGGTGCGCGAGCAAAAGGACGGCGCCATCGGCGGGCAGGACTTCGAGCGGGCCGCCCAGCTGCGCGACAAGGAGAAGGCGCTGATCAAGGAGCGCACGGAGCTGGAGAACAAGTGGCGCGAGGAGGCGGCGCTCAACGTCGCGACCATCGGCGAGGACGAGATCGCCGACGTGGTGAGCGCGGCCACGGGCGTGCCGGTGTCGAATTTGACGGAAGAGGAGACGAAGAAGCTGCTGCGCATGGAAGACGCGCTGCACGAGCGGGTCGTCGGCCAAGACGAGGCCGTGACCGCCGTCTCGAAGGCCATACGGCGCGGGCGCGCGGGGCTGAAGGACCCGAACCGCCCCACCGGCTCGTTCATCTTCCTGGGGCCGTCCGGCGTGGGCAAGACCGAGCTGTCGAAGGCGCTGGCGGCGTTTCTGTTCGGCAACGAGGACGCGCTCATCAGCGTGGACATGTCCGAGTACATGGAAAAACACGCGGTCAGCCGCATGATCGGCTCGCCGCCGGGCTACGTCGGCCACGACGAGGGCGGCCAGCTGACGAAGGCGGTGCGCCAGAAGCCCTACAGCGTCGTGCTCTTCGACGAGATTGAAAAGGCGCACCCGGACGTCTTCAACGTGCTGCTCCAAGTGCTCGAAGAGGGGCACTTGACCGACGCGCAGGGCCGCAAGGTCGATTTCCGCAACACGGTCGTCATCATGACCTCGAACGTGGGCGCGCGCGAGATCGTGCGCGAGAGCTCGCTGGGATTTGGCACGACGAACTCCGGCGGATTGACGCAAAAAGAGATAGAGAAGTCCGTCATGGCCGAGCTGAAGAAGCTCTTCCGCCCCGAGTTTTTGAACCGCGTGGACGAGACCATCGTGTTCAAGAGCCTGGGCGCGGCCGAGATCGCGCAGATCATCGACCTGATGGTGGCCGAGCTGCGCGGACGTCTGGCCGCCCGCGGCATCGGCCTCGAGCTGACGGACGCCGCGCGCACCTTCATCGCCAAGGAGGGCACCGACACCCAGTACGGCGCCCGCCCGCTGCGCCGCGCGATCCAGCGCCTGATCGAAGACCCCATCTCCGAGGAGATCTTGGAGGGCAAATGGGGCGAGGGCTCTGCGATTCTCGTGGACCACGTGGGCGACGAGCTGATTTTCGCCCCGACCGCCCCCAAAGCCCCCGAGCTGCCCGAAAGCAAGGCACCGCTTGCGCTACCATAGCCCCACGGTTTTCACGAGAAGAAACGAGGTGGGGGCATGGGCGACGAGCTTGACGGTTCGAGGCGCGGGGCAGATCCTGTGGCGGGGCCGGACGCCCTCACGCCCGAGCAGGTCGAGGAGTTCCTCGACGAGATAAACTCCTTCGCCCGCACCCTGGGCACGCACGAGGGGCGCGTGTCGGCGCATCCGTCGACGGCCGCCGTCGTCGTGGCGGGCGGCAGCGGCGAGCGCTTCGGCAACCTCGGCGGCAAGCAGCTGTTCGAGCTGCTGGGCAAGCCCATGCTCACGTGGTCGCTCGAGGCCTTCGACGCGGTGGCCGACGTGGGGCTGATCGTGGTCGTGTGCCCCGAGGAGCGTTGCACCGAGTACCGCGAGAAGGCGGTGGAGCCCTTCGAGTTCGCCACGCCCATCGAGTTCGCGCCCGCCGGCGAGATCCGCCAGGAGTCGGCCATGAACGGCGTGGACGCGGTGCCGACCGACTACGACGTCATCGCCGTGCACGACGGCGCGCGCCCGCTCGTCACCGCCGATATCGTCACGCACGCCATCAGCATGTTGAAGGGCAACCTCGACGCCGACGGCATCGTGGTGGGGCATCCGAGCATCGACACCTTGAAAGTGGTGAACGAGCACGCCATCGCCGGCACGCCGGACCGCAGCATGTTTTGGATCGCGCAGACCCCGCAGGTGTTCCGCAGCGACATATGCCGCCGCGCGTACTCGACGGCCATGTTCGAGGGCTTCGTCGGCACGGACGACTCGTCGCTGGTCGAGCGCATGGGCGGGCACGTGATGATGCTCGACGGCCCGCGTGACAACATCAAGCTGACGGTGCCGGAAGACATAGGGCCGGTGGTCGCGGCGCTGGCAAA
>CAVAWX010000008.1:0-27095 GCA_963592385.1 Acidaminococcaceae bacterium
CGGGCAGGGGCTCGTCGGGGGCGATCAGGCCGACCGAGACGGGGTGCCAGCGCAAGTCGAGGGCCTCCATGATGGTCTTCTCGGCGTCCTCGTAGCGTTTTCGCTGCTCGGGCGGTAGGGGCGCGGCGCGCTTTTCATCCGCGTAGGGGTTGTACTCCGCCGGGTTGCCCTCGCGCTTGACCACGATGGCGCGTTGGGGGCATTGGCCGGAGCAGGTGTCGCAACCCACGCAGGTCTCCATGTGGGTCGCGACCGGCTTGCCGTCTGCGCCTGTCTCCAGGCTGTCTTGCGGGCAGAAGGCCACGCACAGCCCGCAGGCCACGCAGCGATCCGCATCGTGCACGAATTTGAACTCGTCGGCCATCTCGAGGGCCTCCCTCTTCTCGTCTCGTCTCGGGGCGCCGCATGCCGCGTGCCGAATGCCGCGTGTCGCGCCCAGGTCTCGGGGCACCAAACGCCAAGTACCGAGCCCCGAGTCTCGAGGCGCCGGCCCCAGGTGCCGCGCCCAAGTTCACCCATTCTAGCGCCACGGCACGCAGCCGCACGCGAAAGAGGGCGCATCCCCCGGATGTCTGCAAAAGCACGCCCCGAAAAGAAGCATAAAAGAGGCGGCAGCAATCGCCGCGCGATTCACGAAGAGGCGGGCAACGACTACAGCGGGCGGCGCATGAAGAGGGCGGCGTCCTTGAAGCCGTGCGCGCGGAAGAAGGGGCGCATGCCCGGCGGCGCGCACGCCACGAGGGCGCTGCATCCGCGGCGGGAGGCGATCGCGGCGGCAGAATCGATCAGCTTCTCGCGCAGGGGGCCGGCCAGAGACGCCGTGGCGTCCGCCGCGCCGAAGACGTGCAGCTCGCGCAAGACGGCCTCCCCGGGGCGCACGGGAAGCGCCGCGCCGGCCGCCGCAACAGCCTCCTCGTCGGGAAACGACAGCCGCGCCAGGGCGACGAGCGCGCCATCGTCTGTGACCACCTGCAAGAAGCGCTCCTGGGACACCGGGGTGCGGTAGGGCACGGACTGCAGGTGCAGGGCGCCGCCGGCGAGGCCGCGCGTGCCCAGCTCCCTGCGGCGGATCTCGACGACCTCGGCACCCTCCTCGTCGAGCAGCCGGTCGACCTCCTGGCGCAGGTTGGGCGTCTTGTTGCCCGCGAGTATGTCGTCGGTGGAGATGTCGCGCACCATGCGGCTCACGCGCACCCACGCCGGCGCGGCCTTCATGCACGACGCGCACAGCTCGAGCAGCACCTTGTGGGAGTACGGCTTCCAGGCGTTGGACGCGGCCAGGCGCACGAGCGGCGTGCCGGCCACGAGCACGCACGGATACAGCTTCACCTCGTCGGTGAGGCCGCCGGCCGCCAGCTCCGAAAAACCGGCGAGGTCTATCTTCGGCGTGGACTGGTAGAGGTTGAGCATGTAGTGCACGTGCACGCGCATCCCGAACAGGCGCGCGAGGTCCAGCGCGCGCCGCGCGACCGAGGCGTCCTGGCCGCGCCAGTTCGCCGAGAGGACCTTGTCGTCGAGGCTCTGCACGCCTATCTGCAGGCGGTCGCAGCCCATACGCGCCATCTCCAGCAGGCTGACCGCGTTCACGCAGTCGGGGCGCGTCTCCACAGAAAAGCCCACGCAGCGTGCGGCGGCCTTCTCGTTAGCACGCATCTGCGACGACAGCTGCGCCCACGAGCCGCGCTGCATCCGCGCCGCGACCGCCCAGCCGCCCGTGCCGTAGAGGCGCGTGACGGCCTCGTTGTAGCCCATCCCCTGCGCATCGACCTTGCTCTGCGCGCGCGAGCACAAGGCGTCGGCGCCGCCGCGCGTCGAGGATATGTGCAGGCCGGCGTAGCGCAACTGGCGGGCGCTCACGTCGTCGGCCCCCCAGGGCTCGCGCGAGGCGTCCACGTACTCGCCCAGGCGGCCCGGCAGCGCGGCCGCGTCCTTGGCATAGGCGCTGAAATTGGGGAGCTGGGCGCTGTCCCAGTCGTTGAGGGCGCGGTAGAGCTCGGCGGCAAACCACAGGCGGTAGGCCTTCGGGTACTCGGTCCACGAGCCGCCCAGCACGACGAGCTCGACCTCCTCGACCGAGTGCCCCATGAGGTAGAGGGTGCGCAGCCGGCTCGTGACCTGCAGATATGGGTCGAAGCAGCACTGCTCGGCACGCTGGCAGGCGGGCTCGGAGGCAAGGTAGCTCTTCGGCATGGTCAGGTCGTTGGGGCAGAAGATGCACGAGCCCGGGCAGGGGTGCGGCTTGGTCAAGACGGTGACGGACGCCACGCCGGACGCGCAGCGGCGCGGCTTCATGCGCAGCAGCGCGAGCAGGCGCGCCTGGAGCTGGTCGTCGACGCCCCAGGACTCCCAACGTGCGAAGTCGTGGGCGCGGGTCTCGAAATAGTAGGAGACGAGCTGGCGTTTCGAGCAGATGCGGCCCGAGGCGCCCTTGCTGTGCGCGGTGATGATGGCGTCGAGGGCGCGGGCATCCAGTTCGGCGCCCGTGCGCAACTTGCCGAGTATGTCGAGCAACACGTCTTCCATGGGGGCTAGAGTATACGGCACGCAGCGCCCGCGGCGCACCCTCGCACGGCGGGTTTGCACGTGCGAGGCGGCCCCCTCCTCTATTTCTCGAGGAACTTGTAGATGGCCTCGGAGTAGTAGACGGCGCCGAGCGGCGAGGGGTGCGTCTGGTCGCGCAGGAAGTAGCGGTCGTAGTCGTGGTCGGTGAAGTCGGCGACCTCGAAGCCGTGGGCGGCGCACATCTCCTTCACCCGGTCGTTGAAGCGCGTGCGGGCCTCGGCGTCGATCGGGGTCTCGTCGTAGAGCCAGCCCTTCGTCGGCTGCAAGATGACGAGCGGCTCCATGCCCGTCTCCTCGCACACCTGCAAGAGCAGCTCGAAGTCGGCGAACTCCCCCTCGCTGAAATTCGCGATCTGCGGATACTGCTGGAGGCGCACCTTGCCCTTCAGCCAGTCGGGGTAGTTGTTCTCGCCGGCAAACGAGTCCGCGTCGGCGCGGCGCTGCGCTTCGGCGGCCGCCTCCTCCTTGAAGGCGTCCCAGTCCGCGTCCGTCAAGGTGCCGGCCTTCGAGCTGTCCTTTTGCGGCACGGACGCGAGCATGGAGCTGCAATCCGCCGCCTCGGGGTCGGCAGGTTCCTCCACGCTCAAGCGCGCGCGCACGTCGGCTTGCGTCTGCGAGACCAGCCCGTCGAGCGTGGACAGGGCCGTGTCCAGCACGTTTTCCCCACCCGCCTGCGCGACGGCCACGCCGTAGGAGGAGACGCGCTCCGCAAGGCCGGCCTTGGTCTCGGCGGAAATCGTCCCGTTGTCCTGCATGGCCTGCCAGGCGTCGGGCGAGAACTCGGTCGAGAAGTAGCGCGCCGCCTCGTGGGCCATAGCCGGCGTGTCGCCGTAGAACCACTGTATGCTGGGGAAGAGCACGATACGCTTGTCGTGCAGATGCGGGGCCATGGCGGCCAGCTCGATGGCCTCCCACAGGCTCTCGTGGTTGGTCGTGCCCACCATCATCAGGTCGTTTGCGCACTCGTCGCGCCGGAAGAACTGCGCCGGATGGAACTCGCCGGTGGTGCCCGAATACAGCTCGGAGGAGCCGAAGACGAGCACGGGGTTGTCGCCTTGCGCCACGCGCGCCTCGTAGGAGTCCAAGATGAGGTCGTGGCTGGAAAGCTGCGCCGTGGACGGGTACATGATGACGGGGTTTTGCTCGAGGGCGTCGTTGCCCTTCGCATAGCCGCAGCCGACGAAGGCCGCGGTGCAGACGACGGCGGCAAAGATTGCGCACAAGCAGGCGGCGAGGCGGCGCATACGCTTAAAACCCCTCGTAGACGGGCTCGGCGGGGGCGCCGTAGCTGGAGAAGAAGAAAAACCACACGAGCACCGCCACGCATGCGGCGATGACAAGGCACCAGGCGGCGAGCGCCGAAGGGCGCCCGGAGAAAAACCAGGTGCGCACGCGCTCGGCGCGGGGGTGCAGGCGCTCGATGGGCCCGCCCTTCCTCTTCACCGTCGTCTTTGCCTGTGCCATGGAGGCGTCCTCTTCTTTCACGTAAGCCGCGCCGCGCCTTTACGCGACGCGCAGCTCCACCTGGTGGATGATCTTGTTCACCGTGTTCATCTCCTCGCGCTCCACCGCCGTGGGCGCAATCTCGACGCCGAAGCGCTCCTCGATGCCGACGAGCACCTCGATGGCGGCCATGGAATCGAGCAGCCCCGCCTCGAACAGGTCGATGTCGCGCTCCTCGCGCACCGCGTCGTCGTCGCAGACCTCCTCGAGCAGGTCGAGCATCGTGTTTTCAACTTCTTCGTGCGTCATGCGAAAAAACCTCCTACGAAGGTGGCGAACTGGCCGGAGAAAATGGAGAATCCGAGCATCACGAGGTTGATGGTGAGCGCCCAGGAGCACAGTTTATACCAGGTCGCGTTTTTGTGGCGCTTGTAGAAGGCGCTCTTCTTCTGGTAGACGTCGCAGAGCGCGAGCAGCACGCCGTGGAAGAGGCCGTAGGCGATGTAGTCGGGGGTCAGGCCGTGCCAGCAGCCCATCAGCCCCATGTTCGCGATGTAGCCCCAGCACGCGCGGGTCAGGCGCGTCGAGAAGATTTTGCGACGGGTGAGCGCGGTGACGAGGCGCATGAACACGAAGTCGCGCAGCCAGAACGAGAGCGTGATGTGCCAGCGGTTCCAGAAGTCCTTGATGTCGATGGCGGCGAAGGGCGCGCGGAAGTTGCGCGGGGTGCGTATGCCGAAGCAGTAGCTCGCGCCGCAGGCCATCATGGAGTAGCCCGCGAAGTCGAAGAAGAGGTAGAGGCCGTAGGCCCAGGCGTCCTTGGCGGCCGAGCCGAAATTGACGAAGAGCGTCTTTTGCGCGTAAAAGGGCTGGAAGGTGGCAGATCCGTGCAGGATGGTCGCGATGACGAGCTGGTAGACGGCACCGACGAGCAGAAGCAGGATGCCGCGCGTGAGCAGGTCGGCGTACTCGCTGCGGGAGAGCTTCGCGTGCGCGTCGGCCAGAAAGCGGCGCGAGCGGTCGATGGGGCCGGAGGTGATGGTCGGGAAGAAGACGATGAAGTAGAGCCAGTCGAAGGCGTCCAGCTCCTTTATCAGGCCGTCGCGGACCTCGACTAAGACCTGGACGGCCTTGAAGGTGAGGTACGAGATGCCGATGAAGCCGAGGAAGTTCTCGTCGAAGACAGCCGAGACCTTGTAGATGGCAAGGGGCGCCAGGGTGAAGGCAAGCATCACGCGGTAGAGCGCGACGTTTTGCGCCCCGCGCGTCCACGAGCGGAACACCACGTAGGCACAGGCGGCCGCCACGGCGAGGAAAACGAGGAAGGCGGCGAGCTGGGCGGGGCTGCCCGCGAAGAGGCAGGCGATGAAGACGACGGAGGCGACGCGGCCGTAGCGCCTGATGGAGTGCCCCGTCAGGCCGAGGACAGCCGCCGGGACGATGGCGACGGCGAGCAGGATGAAGAAGGAGGCTGATGTGTAGAAGCTCACGGCGGCGGGTTCTTTCGTGCGTTGCCCTGGCGGCCTAGCGCGCCTGCTGCTGCAAGGCCTTGCGGTCTACCTTGCCGTTTGCCGTGGTGGGCAGCGCGTCGTGGAAAACGACCTTCTTGGGGATCATGTAGTGCGGCAAGCTCTCCTTCATGGCCTCTTTCAACTTCAAGCCCTCGCGGAAATCCGACTCGGTGCGCTCGGCAGCGGAGACGACGTGGGCGACGAGGTGGTTCACGCGCCCGTCGCGCATCGCGCACACCACCGCCACCTGCGCCACTTGGTCCAGCTTGGCGATGTTGCCCTCGATGTCGCCCAGCTCGATACGGTAGCCGTTGAGTTTTACCTGCAAGTCGAGCCGGCCGTGGTAGTGCAGGGCGCCGGACGCGTCCAGGCGGCCCTCGTCGCCCGTGCGGTAGCTGCGCACCTCGCGTCCGTCGAGCGTCGCGGTGCCGAAGGCGGCGGCGCTCAGGTCGGGGCGGCCGAGATAGCCTTTGGCCACCGTGTCGCCCTCGATGACGATCTCGCCCCATTCTCCTTCTTTGGCGTCCGCACTATCCTCGGCGACGATGCGCAGATGCGTGCCGGGGCGCGGGATGCCGACGGGCAGGGGCGCATCAGATGCGGCCATCTCGGGCGTGACCTCGATGGCGGCCACGGCCACGGTTGACTCCGTGGGACCGTAGGTGTTGAAGACCTTGGCCTGCGGGAAGCGCTCCTGCAGCTGGGCCGCGAGCGCGTTGGGCAGGGTCTCGCCGCAGAACAAGAACAGCTCGAGTTTCGGCAGGACGGAGGCGTCGAACTCCTTGCTGGCAAGGCACATGGCCGCAAAAGAGGGAGTCGAGACCCACACGCCCGCCCCGCTGCCTTGCAGGGCCTCGAGCTGCGCGCGCATGCTGTCTTGCGTCTGCTTGGCCAGGCAGAACAGCGTGCCGCCCGCAGACAACGCCATGGAAAGCTCGTAGACGGAAAGGTCGAAGGAGAAGGGCGCCTGGTTCAAGAAGACCTTGCCGCCCTTGTCGATGTCGCCTAAGGAAAGCGCCCATGCGGAGAAGTTGTCGAGGCAGTCCGCGGTGACCATCACGCCCTTCGGGGCGCCCGTGGAACCGGAGGTGAAGAGCACGTAGGCCAAATCCTCGCCGCCTGCCCAGTGCGTCCTGTCCGAGGCGCCCGTGCCCTGCGCGATGTTCTCGATGTCGGCGCGCGCGCACACGTCGCAGGGCGCGTCGATGGCGGGCATCTCCTCGAGCGCCAGCACGAGGGGCGTGCCTTTCTGGTAGTCGGCCACCTGCGCGACGATCGAGCCGACGCGCTCGGCGGGCACGGAAAAGCAGTCGATGGGCACATAGGGGTGCCCCGCCTTCAGGCAGGCGAGAAACGAGGCGACGACGAGCGGGTCCTTGTGCCCGTAGACGACGACGGGAGCATGCGCGGGAAGGCCCTTGGCCTCCATGAAGACAGCAAGCGCCTCGGAGGCGTTCCACAGCTCGGCATAGGTGCACGACGCGCCGAGCGAGGTCTGCACGGCGACGCGGTCGGGATGCTCCCCGACGCGGCGGGATATATCTTCGAGGTAGCGCATCTTCCCTCTGCTCCATCGTCTCGTGCCCTTGCGAAAAAAGCGCGCATCAATATAGCGCTTATGCGACTTTTTCACGGCGGCAGTGCGGCATCATACACAAAATAGAAACATAGGCCGCACATTATGCAGAGCAAAATCCCGCCTGCACGATGCCCCCTCGCACCAGATGCACCATATCCTGCGGTCTCCTGCGACACGCCCCCATGCGGCATGCGCGGCGCAAAAGCATCAGCTGTGCACGGGGTATCCCAGACATGCCGAGCCGGCGCTGCGGCCGCAGCCCCCTCGAGACGCGCGGGAGAGGAACTCCGCAAGCGCGATGGTCGTGCCGTCGCGCTCTCTTCTCTCAGGACGCACGGGCGAGAAACTCCGCGACCACCTCGCGGGAGAGCCCGAAAGAGTAGCCCTTGTTCACGAGTCTGCGCACAAGCGAGGCGCGTGGATTCGCGGAACGGGAAGGGTGCGACTCGAGGTCGGCCATAGCCCGCGCACGCTCCTCGTCCGGAGTGGCGAAGTCCTCCGCGCACAACTCGATCGTCGCCTCGGAGATGTGCATCTCGCGCAGGCGGGTGAGTATCTTCTCGCGCCCCCACCCCGCGCGGGTCTTGCCCCGTATGAGGGCGCTCGCATAGCGCTCGTCGCTGAACAGCCCGCACGCCCGCGCCGTCTCCACCGCCTCGGCCGCCTCGGCATCGGTGAAGCCGCAGCGCACAAGACGTTCGCGCAGCTCCTTGGCGCAGCGCTCGCGCACGTTCACTAGAGCGTGCACCTTCTCCAGAGCCTGGGCCCGCCGCGAGTTTTCCGTCGGGTCGTCCCACACCGCCTCGCGCTCGGGCAACGATATGCCGCAGTCCTCCAAACTCTTCATCCGCACTCCTCCACCGAAACTTCCCGCTGCCTTTCAATCAAAAACCATTGGCTGTTTCTTGTCGAAAGTCTCCAACTACTCTGGCAACGGAATTCTTGGATGCCTTTTCGCCGAAACCTCTCGCTGTCTCGCCGCCTTCAAGCCTCTGTCCGGCAACCCAGCCAACCCAGGCAACCGCAGCTTGACACAGCAAGGTCCGCCCCGCTAGCCCGCCATGCCGGCAGTCGCGGCCTGCGAAGCAAGGTCCGTCCCGCTAGCCCGCTAGCCCGCTAGCCCGCCATGCCGGCGGCTGCCGCCTTCTGGGCGTCCACCCCGCTCTTCGCGGCCGCCTTCTTCCCCGCTGCCGCACGAGGCGTCGGCTTCTCGGGCTTCTCGCCGCCCTTGTCGTATTTCTCCAGCGCCTCCTGCGCCGCGACGGTCAGCTCCACCGTCTCGTCCATACCCGCATCCGCCATATCGTCTGCAGGCAGGCCGAGCGCGACGCGCACTTTGTTCTCTATCTCGCGGCGCAGGGCGGGCGTGGTGGCAAGCGTCTGCTTCGCCGCTTCGCGGCCCTGGCCCAGCCGGTCGCTGCCGTAGGTGTACCAAGAGCCGGACTTCGTGACGACATCCATATCTACGCCCATGTCCAAGATATTGCCCTCGCGCGATATGCCCGTGCCGTACATGAGGTCGAACTCCGCCTGGCGGAAAGGCGCCGCGCACTTGTTCTTGCGTACCTTCACCCGCACGCGGTTGCCGATGGCGTCGCCGCCGGCCTTGATGGTCTCGATGCGGCGGATGTCGAGGCGCATGGAGGCGTAGAACTTCAGCGCGTTGCCGCCGGAGGTGGTCTCGGGGCTGCCGAACATGACGCCGATCTTCTCGCGCAGCTGGTTGATGAAGATGCAGGTGGTGTTCGAGCGCGACAGCGAGCCCGCGAGCTTGCGCAGGGCCTGGCTCATGAGGCGTGCCTGCAAGCCGACGGAGCTGTCCCCTATCTCGCCTTCTATCTCGGCGCGGGGCACAAGCGCGGCCACGGAGTCCACCACGATGGCGGCCAGTGCGTTCGAGCGCACGAGCATGTCGCAGATCTCGAGCGCCTGCTCGCCGGTGTCCGGCTGCGATATGAGCAGCTCGTCGATGTCCACGCCCAGCTTGGCCGCATACACCGGGTCCAGCGCGTGCTCGGCGTCGATGAAGGCGACGGTGCCGCCCTGGGCCTGCGCCTCTGCCAGCACGTGCAAAGCAAGCGTCGTCTTGCCCGAGCTTTCAGGGCCGTATATCTCGACTATGCGCCCGCGCGGCACACCGCCGATGCCAAGCGCCGCGTCCAACGCCAGCGAACCCGTGGGAATGACGGCGACGTCCATCTGGCCGGCATCGTCGCCCAGCTTCATGATCGCGCCCTTGCCGAACTTCTTCTCGATTTGCTTGGTCGTCAATTCAAGCATGTCGCCTTCGCCGTGTGCTGCCTGCTGCGCCATGTGCTTCTCCTTTTCATCCGCGCATCGTCTTGCGCCATCCTAACCGAACACTTGTTCTGTGTCAAACTTTTTTGCCGACGCTCTCGCCCACGCCTTCCGGCCTGCCACCGCGCCAGCGCTGCGCCGCGAGAAAACCTTACCCGTGCGGGGCTTGGGAAAACCACCCCTCATTTCGAAGATTTTTTTCCGAGCGCATCTGAAAGGAATCCACACGCAGTCTGGACACGACCTGAACACGATGTTCAGGTCCCGCGCATTTCCCACAGCATCCAAGCAAAAACCGAACGCGGTGCGGGCACATCCCCGCCGAACGCGAAACGCGTTCCGAACGCTTCCGAACAAACTCTAAACGAAAGCTATACCGTTTCCATCAAAAGCTCGAGCGCGTGCAAAACGGCACGCCCGCGCACCTCCTCGCGCGTCGCGCCCCGCACGGTCGTGCAGGTACGCACCCCGTCTGCACTCGCGACGCCGAAGCACACCGTGCCCACCGGGCATCCAGGCTCCCCACCGCCAGGTCCTGCGACCCCCGTGGTGGACAGCGCCACGTCGCAGGAAAGCAGCTCGCGCACGCCTTGCGCCATAGCCGCAGCCACTTCCTCGGAAACGACGCCGCAGCGCTCTATCAGCTCTGCGGGCACGCCGAGCACCTCCGATTTCACCTGCGGCCAATATGCGACGACACCGCCCTTGAGCACGGCAGACGAGCCCGGCACGTCCGTGATCGCGCCGGCGACAAGCCCGCCCGTGCACGACTCCGCGCAGCCGAGCGTCACGCCCGCCGCGGCCGCCTTCTCGACAAGGCAGCGCGCCATATCCGCGCTACTTCTCTCCATCGCCTGCTTCGCCGCCTTTCCCCTCGTCGCCGCCGTTCGCGAACAGATGGCGCGCCTTGGCGAAGTAGTCGGCCATCGACAAGATGGTGGCCACGACCGCCGCGACCAGCACGACCCAGGCAAAGGCCGTGAATGCCGTCGCCGCACCGCCGCCGTCTATCTGCATGCCCAGCGCGTATTTCACGATGAAAAGCAATATGGCCGCGATCTGCAGGACCGTCTTGGCCTTGCCGAACCAGCTGGCCGCGATGACCTCGCCTTTCGAGGCCGCGACCATGCGCAGGCCCGAGACGATGAACTCGCGCGCGATGATGACGAGCGCAACCCAGCTGGGAAACTGCTGCAGCTCGACCAAGGCCAGCAGCGCCGCGCACACGAGTATCTTGTCGGCGAGCGGGTCCATGAACTTGCCGATGTCGGTGACCTGCCCGCGCGAACGGGCGAGGTGGCCGTCGAGGGCGTCGGTGGCCGAGATGGCCGCGAACACCGCCGCCGCCACCCACGGCTGCGCAGCCGCCCAAAAGCCCGGGTCGGGAAACCATGCGGGCCACGGCGAGAGCAGCACCGCGACGAAGACGGGGATGAGCAGGATGCGCACGAGGGTGACGATGTTGGCAGGCGTCGCCAGCTCTTCTTTGAAGCTGGCGTTCATGAAAGCCGCGCCTTTCCGCCGGCTGTCGGGCCGTTCGTCTCCCCGGCCAGCTCGTCCGCTTCATCCTGCAGGCCGCCTTCGCCGGCCGCCGGGCCGTCCGCTTCATCCAGCAGCTCGCCCACCAGCTCGTAGCAAAACGAGTCGACGATGCGCACCCTGGCAAACGACCCCACGGGCAGCGCGTCGGCAGACGGCACGGGCACATGCACCTGCCCGTCCACCTCGGGCGCCTGGAACTGCGCACGGCACAGGGCCTCCACGCTGCCGTCTTCGACCTCCTCGAAGCCCTCGACCAGCACCTGGCAGAGCTGTCCCACGCGCCCCTCGGCACGCCGCCAGCCCGCATGCTCGACCACGTCCAGCAGGCGCTGCGCGCGCGCAAGCTTCTCGTCGTCGTCAAGCTGGCCGGCCATCTCGGCCGCCGCCGAGCCCTCCTCGCGCGAGTAGGGAAAGACGCCGCCGAAATCGAAGGCCGCCGTGTCGGCGAAGTCCACGAGCGCCTCGGCCTGCGCGGGCGTCTCGCCGGGAAAGCCCGCCATGAAGGTCGTGCGCAGGCTCGCCCCGGGGACCACGTCGCGCACGTGCTCGGCCAGCTCCAGATACCTCGCCGCCGAACCTGTGCGGTTCATCGCCTCCAGCACCTCGGGCTCGCAGTGCTGCAGGGGAATGTCGAGGTAGGGGCAGATGTTGTCCATGTCGCGCATGAGAGACAGCAGCTCGTCGTCTATGCCCTCGGGCTGCGTGTACATCACGCGAAACCAGGTGGCAGGAAAGCGCGCGGCCGCCTCGGAGAGCAGATGCGCGAGGGTGTCGGGGCGCTCGAAGTCGCTGCCCCAGATCCCCGTGTCCTGCCCGATGAAGACGATCTCGGCCACGCCGGCGTCCACGAGCCCCGCGACCTCGGCCAGAATATCGTCGAGGGGAAAGCTGTGGTAGCGCCCGCGTATGTGGGGGATCATGCAGTACGAGCAGAAGCGGTCGCAGCCGTCCGAGACCTTCACGTAGGCGAAGGCCTGCTCGCGGCTTCTCCAGCCGGCGGGCGCCGCAGGTGAACCCGTCGCCGGCGCCGCAGACGAACTCGCCGCGAACTCCCCTTGCGCCCCTGCACCGTCGTCTGCGGATGAAGCTGCCGCACATGCCGCGTCCGCACCCGCCGCCGGCCCTATGAGCCGCGCGACCGCCTCGACGACGTGCTCTTCTTCATCGGCCGGCAGAAACCCGGCGACCTCGGAAAGCTCCTGGGCAAGGTCGTCGCCGTAGCGCGAGGGCATGCAACCGGCCACGAGCACCTTGCCCGCGCGGTCCGTGCCCTCCTGCGCCGCGAGCACGGAGAATATCTCGTCGATGCTCTCGGCGGTGGCGCTGGCCAGAAACGAGCAGGTGTTGACGATGACGAGGTCGGCCGCGCCCGCGTCGTCGGCTATCCCGTAGCCGGCCACGGCAAGGCGCGTGCGCATCTTGTCGGTGTCCACCTCGTTTTTCGCGCAGCCGAGCGTGACGAAGGCCACGCACGGCGCGTCGTGTCTGCCGCCGTGTCCACGCATCGAAGTCCCTGCCATCCGCCCGCGTGCCTGACCTCTAGCGATAGTTGCCGAACTGCAGCGGCAACCCGTACTCTTTGTCCTTCAGAAACGCGATCACGGCCTGCAGGTCGTCGCGCTTGGGCCCGGTGACGCGCAGCTTCTCGCCCTCGATCTGCACCTTCACCTTGAACTTCTCCGCCTTGATGTCTTTCGAGATGCGCTTTGCCGTGTCGGCGTCGATGCCCTGCACGAGGGTGCCCCGGCGACGCACCATGCCGCCCGCCGCGTCCTCATCGTCGCCCCAGCGCACGCTGGCCAGATCGACCTTGCGCTTGACCAGCGCAGACCCCAGCACATCGACCACCTGGCCTGCGGTGAAGGCGCTCGGCGCGAGCACGGTGAAGGTGGCGGCCGCCTTGTCGAACTCGATCTTCGCCCCCGAGTCCTTCAGGTCGTAGCGCTGCGACAAGGCCTTTTGCGCCTGGTTGTAGGCGTTGTCCACTTCCTGGATGTCGCACTCGGACATGATGTCGAAGCTGTTGTCTTTTGCCATCGGGTGTTCCTTTCCCTATCGCGCGGCGCTTGCCGCATTTGCCGTCTGGATGGACAGCGAGAGCTTGCCCGTCCCGTCTTGCTGGCGCTCGATCTGCACTTCCTGGCCGTTCTCGGTGACCTTCACCGCGTCGGGGTTGCCGAAGGTGGCCTCCATGGACTCTGTCACCTGGAAGCTGCGGCTCCACGGGCCCACCGCGGTGCCGCTGTAGGCCTTGTCGTCGTCGTAGGTCACGTTCACGAGCGAGGTCTGCCCCGCGTCGACCACGATGGACACCGAGACGGGGTTGCCGTTGGTCGTGGTGACGGTGGCGGAGGCGCTGCCCGCGTCCTGGGTGGCCACGCTGTCATCGCGCGCGCCGCCCTGCACCTGGATGACGCCGCCGCCGCTGGAGCCTGCGGTGCTGATGAGGAAGACGGCGACGATGGCCACGGCCACCACGAGGAAGATGGCGGCGATGGCGATGAGGCGCGTGCGCCTCTCGCTGAAGATGGACGTTATGACGCCCAGCAGCATCTGGAAGAAGTTCTGCTGGCGGGTGAGGCTGCTGCGCAGCTCGCGCTCCTCCTCGTCGCGCTGGCGGCGACGGCGGCGGTCGGCGCGGTCGCGCTCCGCCGAGACCTCCTCGTCGGTGGCGGCAAGCGCGTCGGAAAGCCCCGTGTCCGCGCCGTCTGGCGCGTTCGTCTGCTTCGAGGCGCGTGAAAGGCGCCCGGATGCGCCGGATGCGGCCGATGTGCCGACCATGTCCGGCTGCGTCTCCCCTGCCGCCTCGGCCGCGTCGCGCTCGCGCATCTTGCGCTTGTACTCCTCGAAGGCGCTGTGGCGCAGGCGGTTGCGGCGGGGCGGGGCGGCGCTCGACGAGACGTCCGCATCGCCGGGGGTCGGTGCCTCGAGCGTGCCTGCATCTGCCGGCGCGAAGGCACCCGAAGAGCCCGCATCGCGCGGCGCGTCCTCCAGCGAGGTGGCGCCGTCGTGTCCGAGCCGGATATGCCGTCTGCCGCGCTCGCCGCGCCGCGCATCCCCCGCGAAGTCGCGCCCGCCGCGAGCAGCGCCATCCCGCGCATCCCCCGCGAAATCGCGCCCTTCGTAGCGTTCATCGCGCCGCACGTCGCCCGTGAAGGCACGTTCGTCGCGCCGATTCTCACCCTCGAAATCGCGTCCGTCGTAGCGCGCGCCGCGCCGCGTCTCGTCCGCCATCTCACGCTCGCCGCGCCACGCTTCACCGCGCCGCGCTTCACTCCCGCGCTCGCGCCCCGCGCTGCGCTTTCTCACGACCTTCACGTTGCGGGCGGTAGTTTGCTCCGTGGCCGCCTGCGCGATCTCGCGGCGCTCCTCGTCTGCCCTCTCGCGCTCCTCGGCCATCTGCCGCGCGGCAGCCCGCCCGCGCGAGACGGGTTTGGCGCCCTGCGGCTTGCGCATGCCGAAGCGCCCGTCGCCGCGCCGCGCGTACTCGGCGTTTCTCGCAATCTCGCAACGTTGGTCGTATTCGGCCAGCTCCGCGTCGTAGGTGGCCAGCACCTTGCGCGGGTCCAGGCCCAGCAGCCGCGCATACGACGAGAGCATGCCCTGCGCGTAGCCCTTCGCGGGAAAATGCGCGTAGTCGCCGGCCTCGAAAGTGGCAAGCACCCGCGCGCGGATGTTGGTGGTCTCGGCAGCCTCGGAAAGCGACATCCCGATGGATTCGCGCCGGGCGCGGAGCATGTCGCCTATTTTGTAATCTGGCACGACATCACCCCTATTCGTCCTCGCCTGCCATAGCCCGCAGCGCGTCGAGGTCCTCTACGGTCTCGACCAGCACGTCGCGCGCCTTGCTTCCGCGGCCGGGCCCCACCACGCCGAGCTCTTCCAGCTCGTCCATGATGCGCCCCGCACGCGAGTAGCCCACTTTCAGGCGGCGCTGCAACATCGACGTCGAGCCCAGCCCCGCGTTCACCACGGCCTCGGCCGCCTGCCACACGAGCGGGTCGTTGTCGCCGTCGGCACCCGCGCCACCCGCGCCCGCGCCGCCGCCGCCCGCGCCCGCCAGCGCCGTCTTCAGTATGTCCGTATGATAAACCGCCTCGCCCTGCGATTTCAGGTGCTCGACCACGGCCTCGACCTCGGCCTCGGACACGTAGACGCCCTGGATGCGCTTGGACTTGCCCCACTCGGGGCGCACGAAGAGCATGTCGCCGTTGCCCGTGAGCTTTTCGGCGCCGGACTGGTCGATGATGACGCGCGACTCGACGTTGGTGGCCACCGTGCAGGCCATGCGGTTCGTGATGTTGGCCTTGATCATGCCCGTGACCACGGAGGACTTCGGGCTTTGCGTGGCGATGATGAGGTGGATGCCGACGGCGCGCGCGAGCTGCGAGATGCGCACGATGGAATCCTCCACCTCCTTGCCCGCGACCATCATCAGGTCGGTCAGCTCGTCGATGATGACGACGATGTAGGAAATCTCGTCGGGGCGGCCCGTCTCCTCGTCGTCGAGCTTGCCGTCGGCGACCATCTTGTTGTAGCCGGCGATGTTGCGCGCGCCCACCTGCTCGAACACCTTCAGGCGCCGCTCCATCTCGGCCACGGCCCACTTCAGGGCGCTCGCCGCCTCCTTGGGGTCGGTCACGGGCGGCACGTAGAGATGCGGGATGCCCTCGTAGGGCTTGAACTCGACGCGCTTGGGGTCGACCATGATCATGCGGACCTGGTCGGGCGTCGTGCGCATGAGCATCGTCGTGATCATGCCGTTTAAGGCCACGGACTTGCCCGAGCCGGTGGTGCCGGCCACGAGCAGGTGGGGCATCTTCGCCAGGTCGAGGCAGATCTTGTTGCCGTCCACGTCCTCGCCGATGGCCATGGACAGCGGGCTTTCCCCCGCCTCGCCGATCACGTCGCCCAGATACACCGTCTCGCGCTTCTTGTTGGGGATCTCGACGCCCACAAGCGAGGTGCGCGGAATCTGCGCGATGCGCACGCCGGAGGCCGCCAGCGACAGCGCGATGTCGTCGGCCAGGTTCACCAGCGTGGACATGCGGGTGCCGCGCGGCAGCTCGATCTTGAACACGGTGACGGTGGGCCCTGCCGTCCAGCCGGCCACGCGCGCGGGCACGCCGAAATCCTCGAGGGTCTGCTGCAGCTCGTCGGCCGTCTCCTGCAGCTCGGCCGGCGCCGAGGAGCGGCGCTTGCCGCACACCTTCAATATGCCCGCAGGCGGCAGGGAGTAGCTCTCGTCGTCGGCGCCCTGGGCGGGCTTCACCGTCGCGGACCTGCGGGCGGGCTGCGCGGAGCTCTTTTTCCCCGCGCCTCCCTTCTTGCGACCCGTCTCTTCCGCAACGTCCGTTGCCGCAGCGGCTGCGGCAGCGCCTGCCGCAAGCTGCGCCATATCCGCGTCCTCTTCCGAAGCGTCCCCCGCCGTGCCGAGCTCGTCTGCCGCAGATGGCGAAGGGGTCGCGCCGCGTCGGGGCATGCGCTTCGTGCGGCGGCGCCGCGTGGGCTTTTTCGCGCCCAGGTTCACCGTCTCGCCGCCGAAGGCCGCATCCTCGCCCGCGTCCGCAGCGGCGCCCGTATCCGCACCCGCGCCCGCGTCTTCCCCAGCGTCCGCATCCACGTACGGCGTTTCACCGTAGAGCGTATCCTCGTAAAAGACGGGCTCGGCCGCGCCGTCGTCTCCGGCCTGCGCGCCGCCCGCGCCGCCATCGCGCTTCAACACGCGCGTGCCGCCCGCCTTGGCCGCTCCCCCGCGCCGGCGCAGCTTGTTGCCGAACAGCAGGGTCTCGTCGCCTTCGGGCTGGCACTCGCGCGCCTCTTCCAGGTTCATCTGCTCGTAGACGCCCGCCGCCGCCGCATCGCCGCCGTGCGCCCCGGAGGAAAAACTCGCCTTCTCGCGGCGGATCTTCTTCTCCTCGCGCCCCAACGTGAAGAAGTCCCGCACGCGGGAGAGGGCGTCGGAAATGGAAAGGCCTGACAGCACGAGCCCGGCGATCCCGAGGCCTGCCAGCACGATCGTGGCGATGACGCGGCCGAAAGGCGCCATGAGAAGCCAGGCCACGGACGCGCCCGCATACCCGCCGCCGCCCACGAGCGCGCCGGCGGAAAACAGCGTCGCGGGGTCGGCGTCGTGCACGGCCGGCTGCCACAGGGCCAGCAGCCCCATGGCGGCGACGATCACGACGAGTATGCCCGCCACGAGGCGCAGCGCCCGGGTCTCGGGGGTCTTCGTGAAGAAGAACAGCCCCCAGGCCAGAAAGGCGATGGGAAAGAGGTAGGCGCCCAGCCCCAGCCCCAGGTGCAGCCCGGAGGAGATGGCGGCGGTGACCGGCGCATCGGCCGGCGCGACGACGGCCACGAAGAGCACGATGCCGACGACGACCAGGGCAAGCCCCGTCAAGTCGTCGCGCAGCCCCTGGTCGATGCCCGCACCCGACGCACGCCGCGCAGAGCCCGAGGAAGACGCCGAGCCGCGCTGTGGCCGGTTGCGGGCCGCAGGCGCCTGGCCGCGGCCTTGCGCCCGGGCACGCGAAGACCCGCTGCGGGCGTTTGCCGTCCGCGCGGACCTGCGGCCCTCTTGTGCGCTATGTCGCTTGTCGCGCGCGCTCACGTTTTCTCGCGTCTCGCCTCTTCTTTTCGTGGTGAAAACAGTGCTGTCGAAAGTATACCTAAACGTTCACGATGATGGGGACGACCACGGGGCGCCGCTTGGCACGCTGCCAGATGAATTTCGACAGCTCGTCGCGCATGGCGTTGCGCAGTTTCGAGCGGTTCGACCCGTGCGCCTTCACCACGTCGCGGGCCACGCGCCCGAGGTCTTCACGGCACTCGGCCATGAAGGCGTCGTCGTCGAAGCCCGGGATGCCGCGCATGACGACCTGCGGCTCGCCCACAAGGCGCCCGCCGCGCCCCTCCAAGGGCACGACCACGCAGGCCAGACCGTCCGAGGACATGGTCGCACGGTCGGTCAGCACGTTTTGCCCGATGTCGCCCACCGACGAGCCGTCCACGTAGACGATGCCGCTTTCCACCGGCTCGCCGCGCCCGACCTGCCCGCCGCGCATCACGAGCGTGTCGCCGTTGTCCAGGATGAAGATGCGCTTGGGGTCCACGCCCACGGCCTCGGCCAGACGCGCATGCGCCCGCAGGTGCATGGCCTCGCCGTGCACCGGCAGGAAGTGGCGCGGCTTCACGATGGACAGCACGATCTTCAGCTCCTCGGAGCCCGCATGCCCCGAGACGTGCACGAGCGCGCGGTGGCGGTCCCACACGTCGGCGCCGATCTTGGACAGCTGGTTCACCACGCGGGTGACGCTCTTCTCGTTGCCGGGAACCGGCGTGGCCGAGATGATGACGGTGTCGCCGCGCTCGATCGAGACGGTGCGGTGCTCGCCCACCGACATGCGCGCGAGCGCCGACAGCGGCTCGCCCTGGCTGCCCGTGCACAGCACGACCAGCTTGTGCGGCGCCATCTTGCCCACCTCGTAGGCGTCGATGATCAGATCGTCCGGCACGTGCAAATACCCCAGCTCGCGGGCGATCTTCGTGTTCTTCAACATAGAGCGCCCCGTGACGGCCACCTTGCGCTTGGCCAGCCGCGCCGCGTCGCAGATCTGCTGGATGCGGTGGATGTGGCTTGCGAAGCTCGCGACGACGACCTTGCGCTTGGCCGAGCCTATGACCTGGCGCAGCGTGACGCCGACCTCGGCCTCCGATTTGGTGAAGGTGGGCACCGTCGCGTTCGTCGAGTCGCTCATCAGCAAATCGACGCCCTCGGCGGAAAAGCGCGCGAGCGCCGCGAAGTCCGTCAGCTCGCCGTCGATGGGCGTCTGGTCGAGCTTGAAGTCGCCGGTGTGCATGACGGTGCCGGCCGGCGTGCGCATGAACACTCCCATCGCGCCCGGGATGGAGTGGTTCACCTTGAAGAACTCCATCTCGAAGCAGCCGAGCTGCGTCGTGCCGCCGCGGTGCACCTCGCGCAGGTCCGGGTAGTGCGACAGGCGGTGCTCCTCGAGCTTGCCCTCGATCAGGCCGAGCGTGAGCTTCGTGGCGATGATGGGCACCTTGCGGTCGAGGTCTTTCAGCAGGTAGGGCAGTGCGCCCGTGTGGTCTTCGTGGCCGTGGGTGACGACGATGCCGCGCAGCTTGTGCGCGTTTTCGAGCACGTAGGTGTAGTCGGGCAAGATCAGGTCCACGCCGACGTGCTCGTCGTCGGGAAACATCAGGCCGGCATCGACCAAGATCATGTCGTTGCCGTACTCGAAGGCCGTCATGTTCTTGCCGATGGCGTCCAGGCCGCCCAGCGGGATGATGCGCAGGGACTGGCCCTGTGCGCCGCCGGAGCGCGACCCCTGCCCGCGGCCACGCCGTCCGCGGCTGCGCCTGCGTTTGCTAGATCCGCCGTTGCGGCCCGCATCGGAATTCGCGCGCTCCTTGCCCGGTGCGCGCAGCTTGTCGGCGCCCTTCTTCTCGGGCGCGTTGTTGGATTGTGACATGTGTGTGTGAAACTCCTCTTCTCTTGTGGCGCGGCCGCGGCGGCGCACGTCATGTGCGCGCGCTGCTCTGCGGCGCCTGTTGTCCTTTTCCTATGTGGTGCTTTTCTTGCTTTTCTCCAAAGCGGGCCGCATGCCTTCTCAGGCGATGGTCCCGCACTCCTCCAGTATCGACGCCAGACGTGCGCCCTGCTCGGCCGTGGCGGGCACGAGCGGCAGGCGCGGATCGCCCACAGGGCAGCCCACGCGGGCCAGCGCGTCTTTCACCATGATGGGGTTCGACGTCATGAACAGGCCTTTCATAAGCGGCATGAGCGCCGCTTCAAGCTCGCGTGCGCGGGTGAAATCGCCCGAGGCGGCCGCGGCCACGATCTCGGCCATGCGGGCGGGCGCGACGTTGCTCGTGGTGGAGACGACGCCCACGCCGCCGCGCTCCACGACCTCGACCGTGTCGGAGTCCTCGCCGCTGTAGACGGAAAAACCCTCCGGCGCGCCGTCGATGATGGCCTGGATCTGGTCCATCTTGCCCGAGGCCTCCTTGATGGCCACGACGGTCTCGCATTCGCGCGCCAGGCGCAAGGTGGTCTCGGCTTCCATGTTCACCACGGAACGCGCGGGGATGTTGTAGAGCATGATGGGCACGTCGCTTGCCTCGGCCACGGCCTTGAAGTGCTGGTAGAGGCCCTCCTGCGGCGGCTTGTTGTAGTAGGGCACGACGACGAGGAAGCCGTCCGCGCAGCCCGCCGCGGCCGTCTCGCGGGCAAACTCGACGGACGCCGCCGTGTTGTTCGAGCCCACGTAGGCGATGGTCTTGGCGGCGCCTGCGGTCTGCGTGTGCACGGCGTCGAAGAGCGCGAGGCGCTCGTCGTGGGAAAGCGTGGCGGCCTCGCCGGTGGAGGCCCCGACCACGAAGGCGTCGATGCCGGCGGCCAGCTGGCGGTCCACCGACCGCTCCAGCGCCTCGAAATCAAGCGAGCCGTCGTGCGCGAAAGGGGTGACGAGCGCCGTGATGGTGCGCCCGAAAAGCAGTTCAGACATCTCGTGCTTCCTGTCTCAAATCGTCGTGTCCGTCGTGTCCGCGGTGTCCGCGGTGTCCATCATGAGCTTCTCCAGCCCGACCACGCACCCGGACAACGCGCCGATGCGGCGCACCGCCAGCAGGATGCCCGGCAGGTAGCTCGTGCGGTCGATGGAGTCGTGGCGTATGGTCAAAGTCTGCCCGGCCGAGCCGAATATGACCTCCTGGTGCGCCACGTAGCCTGCGGTGCGCACGGAATGCACGGGCACCCCGTCCACGAGCGCCCCGCGCGCGCCGGCGAAGCCCTCGAGCTCGGTCTCGGCGCCGGGCGCCTCAGACGGCTCGGCCTTGGCCGCCGCGATCATCTTGGCCGTGCGTATGGCCGTGCCCGAAGGCGCGTCCTTCTTGCCGTCGTGGTGCAGCTCGATGACCTCGGCGTCCGGGAAGTACTTGGCCGCCGTGGCCGAAAACAGCATCATCAGCACCGCGCCCGTGGTGAAGTTCGGCGCGTGGAACAGCGCCGCGTCGCCCGCGTGCGCCTCGTCGTATATGGCCTGCAGGCGCTCCTCGGACAGCCCCGTGGTGCCCAGCACCACGTTCACGCCGGCCGACAGCGCGCATGCCACGTTGGCCTCGGCCACGTCCGGGCGGGTGAAGTCGATCACCACATCCGGGGAAAGCGCCTCGATGCCCTCCGCGAGCGTCGCGTGCACGGGTTTTCCGCACACGGTCGCGCCGGACGCGGCCATCGGGTCCACGCCGCCTGCCAGCTCCAAGTCCTCCGCGGCGGCAACGCCTTCGCATATCATCGAGCCCATGCGCCCGAGGGCGCCGCTCACCAGCACGTTCACCATATGCACAATCGCCTTTCCTCGAAAAGCATCCAAGAAGGCCATTCTAGCGCTAATCGAAGTAGTTCGTATATTCCACAGAACCGCCCGCGGCGTCCTCGCCGAAGAGGTGGCGGTACAGCTCGATGAAGTAGTCGTCGGTCATCGACGCGATGTAGTCCACCACGATGTCGTCGATGCGGTGCGAAAGCTCCCACGCGTAATCGTAGCGCAGCATCTTCTGGCGCAGGTAGTGGCGGAAAATCGGCGACTCCTCGCGCCCGGCCTCTACGTCGTCGATAAAGCGCAGGTAGAGGCGCTCCATCATCGGGGCCACCGGCGCGATGCGATCCATGATGAAGGGGCTTCGGTAAATCTTCTCGTAGTTCTCGCGGCGCACCGCGTCCAGCCCCGCGAACACCTCGTCGTCCATGGACAGGCAGTCGCGCCCCAGCGAGCGCTTGATGATGTTGCGCGTGACGTTTTGGATGATCTCCCAGTTGAACACGCCGATGACGGGGCTTTGCTCGTAGTCGGCCTCGTCGCGCAGGTGCACGCGCTCGGCGTCTTGGCGGTCTTTGCCCGCGTAGGCGATGATGTCGGAGATGCGCACGACGCAGCCCTCGAGCGTCGAGGGGTGCAAGGTCGCGATGGTCTGCTGGTCGGTGTAGCAGGCCTCCATCGTGGCCTCGAGCGCCGCGAAGTCCGGGCAGGGCGCGGGCCGGTAGGCGGCAAACGCCTTCTCGCCGTTGTGCGTGAGTATGCCGTTGTAGGTCTGCAGGCACAGGTTCGTGGACGCGATGGTCTTCAGCAGGCGCACGGAGTGGACGTTGTGGTTGAAGTAGCGCCCCGTGCGCGCGCGGTAGATGTCGGAGAGCGCGTATTCGCCCTGGTGGCCGAAGGGAGTGTGCCCAAGGTCGTGGCCGACGGCGATGGCCTCGATCAGATCGAGGTTCAAGCCCAGCGCCATGCCGATGGTGCGGCCCACGCGGCTGACCACCTGCAGATGGAAGCTGCGCCGCGTGATGTCGTCGTTGCGGATGAAGGAGAAGACCTGGGTCTTGTCCGCGCAGCGCGAGTAGAAGGGGTTGTGGACGATCTTCTCCACGTCCACGACAAAGCACGGCCGCGCGAGGTAGGCGTCCGGGTCCTCCCAGTGCTCGGGGCGCTCGCGCAGCCCCTCTTCGTCGCGCGTGGCATACGGGCTGTAGAGCGACTCGCGCCGTGCCTGCGCGTCGCGCAGGGCGCACTTCTCCTCCTCGGTGAACTCGAAGAGGTCGGGGCGGACCGTCCCGGCAGGGCGGGCCGCCTCGTCTGGGCGCGTCATCTCGGACATGCCCCGCCCCTACTTGAAGCTCGCGTTTTGCACCGCCGAGCTGTCCTTCAACAGCACGTCGTGCGCACCGCCCTCCACAATCGAGACGCTGGAGACGCGGGTGATCTTCGCCGTGTCGCGGAACTGCGCGAGGCTCGTCGCACCGCAGTTGCACATCGTGTGGCGCACCTTCGACAGCGACAGGGCGACGTTGTCGTGCAGAGGTCCGGCGTAGGGCACGTAGGAATCGACGCCCTCCTCGAAGGCGAGCTTGTTCGAGGTGCCGCCGTCGTCGTAGCGCTGCCAGTTGCGGGCACGCGCGCTGCCCTCGCCCCAGTACTCCTTCATGTAGGAGCCGTTCACGTTCACGCGCTTGGTGGGGCTTTCGTCGAAGCGGGCGAAGTAGCGGCCGAGCATCATGAAGTCCGAGCCCATGGCCAACGCGAGCGCCATGTGGTAGTCCTGCACGATGCCGCCGTCCGAGCAGATGGGGATGTAGACGCCGGTCTCGGCGAAGTACTCGTCGCGCGCGCGGGCGACCTCGATGGTGGCCGAGGCCTGGCCGCGGCCGATGCCCTTCTGCTCGCGGGTGATGCAGATCGAGCCGCCGCCGATGCCGATCTTCACGAAGTCGGCGCCGTTTTCGGCCAAGAAGCGGAAGCCCTCGGCGTCCACGACGTTGCCGGCGCCCACCTTCACCTCGTCGCCGTATTCCTTGCGGATCCAGTCGAGGGTGAACTTCTGCCAATCCGAATAGCCTTCCGACGAGTCGATGCACAAGACGTCGGCGCCGGCGTCGAGCAGCAGGGGCACGCGCGTGGCGTAGTCGCGCGAGTTGATGCCCGCGCCCACGATGTAGCGCTTGTGCGCGTCGAGCAGCTCGAGCGGGTTTTCCTTGTGCGAGTCGTAGTCCTTGCGAAAGACGATGCTGACCAGGTGGTCTTCAGCGTCCACGACGGGCAGCGCGTTGAGCTTGTTGTCCCAGATCAGGTCGTTGGCCTCGGACAGCGTCATGCCGTCGCGCCCGCAGACGAGCTTCTCGCGCGGGGTCATGAACTCGGCGACCTTCGTGGACGGGTCCATGCGGCTCGGGCGGTAGTCGCGGCTCGTGACGATGCCGAGCAGCTTGCCCGTTCCGCTGCCGTCTTCGGTGACGGGCATGGTGGAGTGGTCGGTCGCGCGCTTCAGCTCCATGACCTCGGCCATCGTCATGTCCGGGGTGATGGTGGAGTCGCTCGGGACGAAGCCTGCCTTGTAGCTTTTCACCTCGGCGACCATCGCGGCCTCGTCTTCGGGGGTCTGCGAGCCGTAGATGAACGAGCAGCCGCCCTCGCGCGCGAGCGCCTCGGCCATCTTCGGGCCGGACACCGACTGCATGATGGCCGAGACCATTGGGATGTTCAGGTGCAGGTCGGGCTCCTCGCCCTTCTTGAACTTCACGAGCGGCGTCGAGAGGTCCACGCGGTCGGGCGTGCACTCCTTGGTCGTGTAGCCCGGGACGAGCAGGTACTCGTTGAAGGTGTGGGAAGGTTCGTCGTAGTAAAACGCCATTTCATACCCCTTTGCCATGTCGCGTCGGCCAACTTTTTTTCTATCTTAGCATCCAAGCTGCGCGGCGGTATGTGCAATATGCGTGGGGATGAAGAGGGGTACTCGGCCCGCGATAGCCCACAGGGCTATCGCGCTCTCGCGGGTTCGATCCCCGGCAAGACCCTGCAAAAGAAAAGCCGCCATCGAGGCGGCCTTTCATGCTTTTAGTTGGTGGAGGTAAGGGGGATCGAACCCCTGACCTCATGACTGCCAGTCATGCGCTCTCCCATCTGAGCTATACCCCCACGGGCGTACCTGCGTCAGGCACGGCGAACATCATAGCAAAAGAAGCGGGCTGCGCAAGGGGCTTTTTTTGGAAAAACGCCCGCCACGCAACATGGGCATTCATCTGCGCGAAGCGCGGCGCCTAGTGTTGCTCGGAGGTCTGGAACAGGCAACCGCAATACCCGCAGAACGGCGCATGCTGGTCGACGGGGTTGCCGCAACGCGGGCAGCGGTACTGCTGGACCGGTGGCTGCTGGGCGGTCTGCTGCTGCATGCCCTGGGCGCCTGCGGCGGCCTGCTGCCCGTAATTTTGCGCTTGCTGCTGCGCGGCTGCACCCTGCCGGGCGGTCTGCTGCTGCGCGAAATCCTGGTAGCTCGCGCTCGCGGCCGACTGCGAGATCGTCTGCTGCGCGAAAGCCTGCTGCTGGGTCTGCTGCTGAGCCTGCTCCTGCTGCGCACCGAACGTCTGCTGCCCGGGCTGGGCTTGCTGCTGCTCTTGCGCCTGCTGCCCCAAAGCTTGCTGCTGAAGCTGCGCTTGTTGCTGCGCCTGGGCCTGCTGCTCCTCCTGCGCGCGCTGGGCGCGTTCCTGCGCCTGGCGGCGCTGCAGCTCCTGCAGGCGGCGCGTCTCCTGCTCGTAGGCGGCGCGGGCCTCTGCTTTCGCAACCTGCTCGTCGAGCTCTGCGATGCGCGAGAACAAGTCCTCGCGGCCGATCTGCACCTCGGGAACCTCTTTCAACAGCGGGTAGACGCTCTTACCCAGCTCGGCCATAAGCTGCTCGCGGGCGGCGTTCAACTCGGAGAGAGACTGCTCGCGCGCATAACGGGCGGGCTGCACGTCTTCCTGCACGGGAGGCTGCTCGGCTTGCGCGGGCTGCCCGACCTGCTCGGACTGCTCGGAAGGCTGCTCGGCCTGTGCTGCCTGAGCGGCCTGCGCGGGTTGGAAGGGCTGCGCGGACGCGGAAGGATCCTGGAAGGTCTGGGGCATGGCAGCACCCGCCATCTCCCCCGGCACAGCCTGCGCGCTGCCCCGCGCGGCACCCGGCGCCCCAAACGCGGCATTTGCCGCACCCGGCATAGTCTGCGCGACATTTGCGGCGGGAACAGCGGCAGCGGCACCTGTGGCACCCTCGGCTGCGGGCATCCCGGCGCCGAAGGGAACGGCCGCCGCGGCAGGGTCGGGCGTGCCCTGCGCCGGCGCACCCTGCATCTGCACGTTCTGCACCTGCGCGCCCTGCGTGTGAAGGCCCTGCGCCTGCATGCCCTGCGCCGGCGCCCCTTGCCCGGCCGTGCCCTGCGGCTCGACGACCGTCTTCTTGTTCTTTCCGAAAAGACCCATGTGCCCTGCACCTCGCTTTTTCGCTCGATTGCGCCTGAAGTCCCCCGATGATACCGCAATCGGGCGCTTTTTCACGCGCACGTACGGCACGGCTCCACGAAAGAACGCGCCCACACGCCCCGCGCGCCGCGCGTCCACCACGCAAAGGGGGCTTCCCCATGCCAGGAGAAGCCCCCTTCCACGCGAAAGTATTGCGTGGCGTATCTTTCACCCGCACCCGTTGCACACGTGGCGCGTCATACGCTCACGCCCGCCGCGTACGCGATGCGCCGTGTGCACCCGTGCACACGCGTGCCACTTTCGCCCGCGCGCGCTACTTGCTCGCCGTCTCGAGCGCGGAAAAGACCGTCTTGGAGATGGCCTGCTCGCCGCCGAAGACATAGCAGCTCTCCTCCAGCACGTCCTTGTTCGGCGCGACGACCTTGGCGATGTTGTTCGAGTTCCCGTCGTCAGCCAAGATCAGGATCGAGTTGTTCTGGCCGCACAGCGCCGCACCCGAAAGCGCGTCGTAGTAGGAGCGGCCCGTGGCCACGCCCATGTGCGCGGCCGTCATGCCCTGCGAGATGCAGAAGTCGGCGATCTTCTTGCTGGTGCTGTAGGCGTTGTTGCCCGCGAGGCGCACGGGGTTGTCCAGCATGGCGTCCACGCTCCCCTTCACGGCCTCGGTGCCGCCCACGATGATGGTGCGCTTGAACTCGGCGTTTTTCACCGTGGCGTAGATGTTGTCGGAAAGCACCTTCTGGCCCGGCATGGTGAGGAAGATGGGCGCCTTGTTCGCGTAGGCGTACGGCGCGATGGACAGCGCGTCCTGGAAGGAATCGCAGGTGGCGATGATCGCGTCGCTGCCCCAGTCGCCGGAGACGTCCTTGCCGTACTTGTAGATCTCGCGCGCGGTGCCCGCCGCGTTGTTGCCCGCCACGCGCTTCACCGAGATGCCGAGCGCCTTGACCTGCGTCGCGACGTCGTCAGACACGGCCTGCACACCGCCTACGATGATGGCCTTCTTCACCTGCTTGGAGCTGAGCACGCTCTCGGTCGCGCTGGAAAGGCTCGACGGGTCGGTAATGAGCACGGGGCACTCGAGCATGCCCGCAAGGCCCACCGCGGCCAGCGCGTCATGGTAGCTCTTGCTCGTCGCGATGATCGCGTACTCGCTGGTGGTCCAGCCCTCGTTCACGATGGACTTCATGGTGCCCAGCGCGGTGTTGCCGGCCAGGCGCTCCCACAGCGCAGACGGCGTCGGAGTCGGCTTGGCCGTGATGGTGAAGTCGGCTTCCAACGTGCCGTAATAGACGCCCGTGCCCGTGACGACGACATGCGCCGTGCCCGGGTTCACGTTGTTCGTGTAGGC
>CAVAWX010000008.1:27105-36521 GCA_963592385.1 Acidaminococcaceae bacterium
CGTGTAGGCCGCGATGTAGTCGGTCCCGGCGGAAAGCTGCGTGCCGTCGGCGGTCTTCACCACGAGCGCGGGCTCGATGGCGCTGCCCGTCTCCTCCTGGCTGGCAATTGGCTCGATCGAGCCGTCGGAGATGTCGAAGGCGGGGGTCATGACGACGATTCCGCAGCTTGCGGTGAAACCGCCGTCGTCGGTGGTGACGGTGATGGTGGCGTGGCCCGACCTGACACCCGTCACCTTCGCGGAGAGGCCGTCGTTTGCGGGGGTGACCGTCGCTATGGACGTGTCGCTGCTCTCCCAGCTCAAGGCCTTGTTCGTGGCGTTGTCGGGGGCGACGGTGGCCACGAGGTCCATGCTGCCGCCGATGAGGACGCCGATGCTGCCGCTCTTGTCGAGCGTGACGCCCGTGACCGCGACGACCAGCTGCCACGCGAGGACGGGATAACCCTTGTTGATGTTGCCCGTGTCCTCGGCATACGCGGTGCCGAGCAGGCTGGCGGCCGCCTTCAGCTCGTCGGAGCTCTTGGAGATGCCCGCCTCATTTTCCGCCGTGCCGGAGCCGGTCACGCTATCGAGCGCGTAGTTGTTCTGCGCGGCGCCCGTACCCGAATCGCTCTCGTCCGAGCCGATGATGGCGTTGTACATGCTATAGCCAGCGACGAGCGTGCCGGCCATGTAGCAGTCCTTCACCGAGGACAGCGCGTTGTTGAAGCCGACGATGCCGCCGACCCACTTTTGGCCGGACCTGCCGACCTTGCCCGTGAAGTAGCAGTCCTCGACGACGCCCGTCTCGGAGGCGGTGTCGTTGTTGCCGTTGCGCCCGACGATGCCGCCGACGCCGTTTTTGGAGCCGTTGTTCACGCCGTCGACCGTCGCGGTGGAAAAGCACCTCTGCACCGCGCCGGAGTTCTCGCCCACGATGCCGCCGACCTTGCTCTGGCCGGTCACGGTCGCGCCCGTCGAGCAGTTCAGCACCTTCCCCTGGCCGCCGGTCTGCGTCGTGATCTTCGTGGTGCCGTTGTAGTAGGCGCCGCCGTCGTTGAAGCCGGCGATGCCGCCGACGTTGTAGGCGCCGCCCGCGCTGACGGTGACGGAGCTCTGCACATTGGAAACGGTGCTGGCGTTGTAGGCGACGACGCCGCCCACGAAGTCGCCGGTGGAGCTGTCGGCGACCGTGCCCGACAAGGTGAAGTTCTCGATGGTGCCCTTGTTCCAGCCGAACAGGCCCGCGCCGCCCGCCGTCGTGGAGACCGACAGCCCGGAGATGGTGTGGCCTTGGCCGTTGAAGGTCGCCGTGAAGGGCTTGTCGGCGCTGTTGCCGATGGGCGTGAAGGCCGCGATGGAGGACAGGTCGATGTCGTCGGCGAGCACGACCGTGGCATCAGCGGCAAGGTTGCCCGCGTTCACCCTGGATGCCAGGTCGGCCATGTCCTGCGCGGTCGAAATCGTGACGGTCTCGGCCTGCGGCTGCGCGGTGCCCGCCGCGTTGGCGGCAAATGCAGCGCCGCCGCCCAGCGCCGCCGCCAGGCACACGGCGGCAAGCCCCGAAGCGAGGCGTACCGGCCGCGATGTGGCGCTGCGCGAAGACGTGCGCGCGCACGAACTATGTTGTGGATGTTGAAGTGCCATGAACTATCTCCTCTCGATGAAACGCGTGAAGGAGATAGCGGCCGAGATGGCGCACGGTATCCCCTCCCCCGGACGAAAAGCCGTCGAGTACCCTGCGCCTCCTTTCCTGTTTTCACTGCAAATAAATGTAGCAGAAAACAAAGGCGCGCGGACGGCGTTTCGCGCGGGAAGAGGCTCGCGCGGGCGATATTTCATGCGGGCGGCGGGTGCGACGGACGGCGCGTCACAGCGTCTCGCGCGGGCGCCGCTGATGCTGCGGGCACGCGGCTGCTGCGCCCGCTGCGCCCGCTTCACCCGCGCGCAGTTGCGCGCCGTTACGCGGCACGCCCCGCTTCACCTCACGCGTACTTCGCGAGAAACGCGCGGGTGCGCTCGTGTGAGGGGTGTTCCAGCACGTCGGACGGCGCGCCCTCTTCGACCACCACGCCCGCGTCCATGAAGACGACGCGGTCGGAGACGTCGCGGGCGAACTCCATCTCGTGCGTGACCACCACCATGGTCATGTGCTCCTCGGCCAGCCCGCGCATGATCTTCAGCACCTCGAAGGTCAGCTCCGGGTCGAGCGCCGAGGTGGGCTCGTCGAAGAAGAGCACCTCGGGGTTCAGGCACATGGCCCGCGCGATGGCCACGCGCTGCTGCTGGCCGCCGGACAGCTCGCAGGGCACCATGTCCTCCTTGCCCGCCAGCCCGAAGCGCTCGAGCAGCCCCATGGCCGTCTGCCGCGCCTCGTCCGGCTCGCGCTTCTGCACGCGCACCGGCGCGTCCATGACGTTGTGCAGCACGCTGCGGTGCGGGAAGAGGTTGAAGTTCTGGAACACGAGGCCGAACTTCGCGCGCGCGGCCGCCAGCACGTCCTTGCCCGCGTAGACCGCGCGCCCGCCCGCGTCCGGCTTGGCCACGACCACGTCGCCATACGACAGCGACCCGCGCTCGAAGCGCTCCAGCAGCGTCGCACAGCGCAGCAAGGTGGACTTGCCGCCGCCGCTCGCGCCGATGATGGAGACGACCTCGCCTTTCTCCACGGACAGGCTCACATCGCGCAGCACGGCGTTGTCGCCGAACCGCTTCTCTATATGCTCGAGGGAGACGACGCTCATCTTCACCCTCCTCCTTTCAGTCGTGGTAGTAGTCGAGGCGCTTCTCGGCGCGGTGCAAGCCGAACTCGATCAGCAGGCAGCACACCCAGTAGACGAGCGCGGCCAGGCCGTAGGGCAGCATGCTCACCTGCGAGGCGGCGATGGCCTGCGCCTGGGTGAACATCTCCATCATGCCGAGCACGAAGGCAAGCGAGGTGTCTTTCACCAAGGTGATGACCTCGTTGCCCATGGCGGGCAGGATGCGCTTCACGACCTGCGGAAAGACGATGGTGAAGAAGGTCTGCGCGCGCGTGTAGCCCAGCACTTGGGCCGCCTCGTACTGGCCGCGCGGAATCGACTGGATGCCGGAGCGGTAGATCTCGGCGAAGTAGGCCGCGTAGTTCAAGATGAAGCCGATGCCGCAGGCCCAGAACTTCCAGCCCGTGCCCAGCTGCAGGCCGAAGAGGTAGTAGGGGCCGTAGCTTAAGGCCATCAGCTGGAGCATGAGGGGCGTGCCCCGCAGGACGGAGATGTAGAGGGAGGCCAGCCACGACAGCGGCTTGAAGCGGCTCATGCGCGCGAGCGCCACCACGACGCCGAGCGGCAGGGCGCCCACGAGCGTGACCGCGAAGATCTGCGCCGTCAGGACAAGGCCGCTGCCGAGCAGGCCCATCATCGTCGTCAATTCCATGAAGCGTGTCCTTTCACATGCGAAAAGGGTGAAACGTAAGGGAGAGGAAAGAGCACGGCGTGCGAAACGCCGCAGGCCGCCCGCAGGGGTTTCGTGTCCTGCAGGCGGCGCGGGTGGTGCAGTGGAGCGGTGGAGCGGGGGTGCGGGGGTTCAGCGGTCCAGGTGCTGCGCCGGCCCAGGTCGCCCCGGGCGGCGCGGTAGCACGGGCGCCCCTCCCCTACTTCAGCTCCCAGTTGTCGTAGGACAGGCCGTAGGAGGCGTACTTGTCGCAGATGGTCTTCACCGTGCCGTCCGCGTACATCTCCTTCAAGGTGGCCGTCACCTTGTCGGCCAGCTCGGTGTTGCCCTTCTTGAAGCCGACGGCGTAGTTCTCGCTGGACAGCGTGTCGGAAAGCTGCGTGTAGGCGTCGGGCTTGGCCGAGATCTGGTATTGCGCGATGGACAGGTCGCAGGCCACGGCGTCCACCTGGCCGGAGTCGAGCTGCATGAAGGCGTTGTTGTAGTCGGCGATCGTCGTGGCCTTGCCGCCGGCGAAGGTCGCGGCGAGGCTGGCCATGTCGCCTTCGAGCACCTCGAGGGCCGCGGAGTCCACCTGCGTGACGACGCTCTTGCCCGCGAGGCCGGACAGCGAGCTGATGCCGGAGTCCTTCTTCACGACGACAACCTGCTGGTTGAGCATGTAGGGCTCGCTGAAGGTGTAGCTGCCCTCGCGGCCTTCCATGGTGAAGCCGTTCCAGATGCAGTTGATGGAGCCCTGGCCGAGCAGCGCGTCCTTGGCGTCCCAGTCGATGGGCTCGGCCGCAAAGGTCCAGCCGTTGCGGTTGCAGACTTCCTTGGCCAGGTCGAGGTCGAAGCCCGTGTAGGAGCCGTCGTCGCCGACGAAGCCGTAGGGCGGGTAGGCCGAGTCGAAGCCGACCGTCAGGGTGGTGATGTCGGCGCCGGAGCCGGACGTGGTGCTGGTCGAGCTGTTGGAGCTGCTCGAGTTGCTGTTGGTGCCGCAGCCGGCCAGCGCGCCTGCCACCAGGCACACCGCGGCGGCCGTCGTCGCGAGCAGCGCCGCCTTCCTCTTCAAGTTGAACTTTTTCATGGTCTGTCCTTTCTCTCCACTGCTCTAGTGTGCTAAAGCGGTTACGAGAGGGCACTATAGCACAGTGGAGTGCTATAGCAAGAGGAATTTTGTGCGGATTTTGTGGATGGTGAAAATGCACCGTCGCGCTGCGCGGCTTCACCATCGAAAACCCCGCCCCCTCCCGCGCCGTGCCCCCTCTCGAGCTGCCGAGGACCGCGCCCGAGAAGTCCACGCGCCGAAAGGAAGTGTTCACACGCGGATGCGGACGTTTGCCTTTACAATCGGGGGAAACGCGAACAGGCGGCGCCGTATGCGGAGCGCCAACGCAGGCAGCGAGGCAACGAGGCGGCGCCACGCGTAAAGCAACAACGCGGAGACGGCGGAAACGGAGCACACATATATGGGCACATGGAAACGCATCGTGGTGAAGGTGGGCACGAGCACCCTCGTGCATCCCGGCGGGCGCCTGAACATACGCCACGTCGAGCGGCTGGTGAAGGTGCTGGCCGACATACGCAACTCCGGCGTCGAGGTGCTGCTCGTGTCCTCGGGCGCCATCGCCATGGGCGTGGGCAAGCTGAACCTGCCCGAGCGCCCCGACGACATGCCGGGCAAGCAGGCCTGCGCCGCCGTGGGCCAAACCGAGCTGATGTACGTCTACGACCGGCTGTTCTCCGAGCACAACCACACGGTGGGCCAGGTGCTCCTCATTGGCAGCGACCTGGCCGACGAGAAGCGGCGCACCAACTTCAAGAACACGATTTTCAGGCTGCTCGACATGGGCGCCGTGCCCGTGTTCAACGAAAACGACACGATGTCGACCACCGAGATCGCCTCGATCGGCGACAACGACACCCTGGCCGCCATCGTGGCCGAATACGCCGAGGCCGACCTGCTCGTGCTGGCAAGCGACGTGGACGGGCTGTTCACCGCAAACCCCGCGACCTGCGACGACGCGCGCCTCATCCACCGGGTGGGCAACGTCGACGACTCCGTGCGCGCGCTTGCCGGCGGCGCGGGAAGCGAGCTGGGCACGGGCGGCATGGCCACGAAGGTGGACGCCGCCGCGCGCTGCCTGGCGCTCGGCATCGACATGGCCATAGTGAACGGAGGCGAGCCCGACCTGCTCTACGACCTGCTCGAGGGCAGGCAGGTGGGCACGCTCTTTTCCGCGAGAGAGGAGACGCGATGAACCTGCTCGAACAGGCGGCGGCCGCGAAGGCCGCGTCGAGGAAGCTGCGCGGGCTGTCGTGCGCCACGCGCGACGCCGTGCTCGAAGACTACGCGGCGCGGCTCGTGGAGCGCCAAGACGCGGTGCTTGCGGCCAACGCGAACGACTGCGCGGCGGCCGCCGAGGCCGGGATGGCAGAGCCCATGCTGGAGCGCCTCGTGCTCGACGAGGCCCGCATCGCGCAGATAGCCGAGGGCGTGGCGCAGGTGGCCGCCCTGCCCGACCCGCTGGGCCGCGTGCTCGAGGAGCGCGACATCGAAAGCGGCGTGCACCTGAAGAAGGTCAGCTGCCCCATCGGCGTGATCGGCGTCGTCTTCGAGTCGCGCCCCAACGTCAGCGCCGACTGCATGGCGCTTGCCCTGAAGGCGGGCAGCGCCTGCGTGCTGAAGGGCGGCAAGGAGTCCTACGAGAGCTGCAAGGCGCTCGTGGACGCGATGAAGGAGTCGCTGGCCGCGTGCGGGGTCGCGCCGGATGCCGTCATGCTGGGCGAGCGCCCGAGCCACGCCGAGACGCAGGCCTTCATGCAGGACCGCGCGCATGTGGACCTGCTCGTGCCCCGCGGCTCGAAGCGCCTGATAGACACGGTCGTCAGCTGCGCGAAGGTGCCCGTCATCGAGACCGGCGCGGGCATCTGCCACGTCTTTGTGGACGCCACGGCCGACCTGGAGATGGCCGAGCGCATCGTGGTGAACGCGAAGTGCTCGCGCCCGAGCGTGTGCAACGCGATGGAGACCTTGCTGGTGGACGCGGCGGTGGCGGCGGAGTTCGTGCCGCACATCATGGAGCGCCTGGCGCGCGAGGGGGTCGCGCCCATACATGCCGACGCGCGCGCGTGCGAGCTTGCGGGCGCGGGCGCGGGTGAAACGGGCGTGAGTGGCGCGGGAACGGGCCGCACGGGCGCGTGCGTGCCGGCCGACGAGGGCTGCTGGGGCACGGAATACGACGCGCTCGAGATGAACCTGCGCGTCGTGGACGGCGTGGAGGCGGCCATCGACCACATCGAGGCCTGGGGCACGCACCACTCCGAATGCATCGTCAGCGAGACGCCCGCGCATGTCCGCGCCTTCATGGACGGCTGCGACTCGGCATGCGTCTACCACAACGCCTCGACCCGCTTCACCGACGGATTCGAGTTCGGACTGGGCGCCGAGATCGGCATATCGACGCAGAAGCTGCACGCGCGCGGGCCCATGGGCCTGGCCGAGCTGACGACCTATCGCTACCAGCTCGAAGGGCATGGTGAAACACGATGACGGAGGCAGCGGCGCGGCAGTAGGCGGCGCGGGCGTGCAGGTGAAGCGGCGCGACAGCGCGGATGAAACAGCGCAACGGCGCAGGTAAAGCGCCGCGACAGGCGCGGGCGAAGAAGGAGGCAATGGTGAACACGGCGGCAGATGCAAGGGCACACGACGCGGCGCCAGGCGGCCAGCGCGTGCGGATGAAGCTCGGCGTCGTCGGGCTGGGGCACATGGGCGCGGCGGCGGTGCGCGGCGCCGTGGCGGCGGGCGCGCTCGCGGCGGGCGAGGTGGCCGTGCTCGCGCACGGGGAGAAGACGGCCGCGCGGGCCGAAGCGGCAGGATATGCCCTCGTCGAAGAGCCTGCGGCGCTCGCGGCATGCTGCGAGCTTGTCTTGCTGGCCGTCAGGCCGAACGACGCGCCCGGCGCGCTTTCCGCCTTCGCGGGGCATGCGCCGCGCGCGCTGGTCTCGGTCGTGGCCGGCCTGTCCATCGCAAAGATCCAGGAGCTGCTGCCCGGCGTGCCCGTCGTGCGCGCCATGCCCAACGCCGCGCTCGAAGTGGGCTGCGGCGCGACGGTGCTGGCCGCCTCGCCGGATTGCCCGGCCGGGCTGCGCGCCTTCGCCGAGGAGCTGTTCGGCGGCGCGGGCATAGTGCGCCAGATGAGCGAGGGGCTGCTCGACGCCAGCGTGGCCGTCCACGGCTCGACGCCGGCCTACGTCTACTACTTCGTCGAGTGCATGCTCGAGGACCTGCGCGGACGCGGCTTTGACGAGGAGGACGCCCGCGCCCTGCTCGTGCAGACGCTTGCCGGCGCCGCAAAGCTGCTCGAAGCCGCCCCGGACAAGCCGCTGTCCGAGTTCGTCGCGCAGGTGGCCACGCCCGGCGGCACGACGCGCGCGGCCATCGACGTGCTGGAAGGCGGCCCGTTCGCCGAGACGCTCTCCGCCGCGAACGGCGCCTGCATCACGCGCTGCAAGGAACTCGCCGGCTGAGAAGGCGCAGGTCCGCCGCGCGGTTGCCGCGGCACCGATGCGCCGCGCCATGCGGCCGTAGCCGCAGCTGACACGCGCACCGCAGCTTCACCACGGGCGCCGATGCGCCGAGACACGCGCCTCAACGCGCACCGCACGAGGAAACGAAAGGATCGTTCACCATGCGCATCGCCATCGTCACGGGAGCCTCGAGCGGGCTGGGCGCCGAGTACGTGCGCCGCATCGACGCGAAGGGCTACGCCGACGAGATATGGGCGATCGCGCGGCGCGAGGAGCGCCTGCACGCGCTGGCCGACGCCTGCACGACGCCCGTGCGCTGCATTCCGGCCGACCTGAGCGCACCCGGGGCCGTCGCCGACCTGCGCACGCGCCTGGCAGCCGCCGCACTCGCGGACGCCGACTTCACCGTTTCTCTGCTCGTGAACGCGGCCGGCCTGGGCAAGTTCGGCTGCGTCGAGGAGCTTTGCGCCGCCGAGACGGCCGCGATGGTGGACGTGAACTGCCGCGCGCTCGTGGAGATGACGCAGGCGGCGCTGCCGCACATGGGCCGCGGCTCGCGCATCGTGCAAATCGCCTCGTCGGCGGCCTTCCAGCCCCTGCAGGGCCTGGCCGTCTACGCGGCCTCGAAAAGCTTCGTGCTCTCGTTTACCCGCGCGTT
Organism: Acidaminococcaceae bacterium; assembly: GCA_963592385.1. Classification (GTDB taxonomy): domain Bacteria; phylum Actinomycetota; class Coriobacteriia; order Coriobacteriales; family QAMH01; genus CAVAWX01. The sequence continues at coordinate 35,687 of CAVAWX010000008.1, forward strand.
GCGCCGCGAGCTTTCAGGCCGCGGCATCTACATCACGGCCGTGTGCCCCATCTGGGTGAAGACCGAGTTCGTGAAGGTGGCGCGCGACACGAAAAACGGCCAGACGGTGCGGCATCCCTGGCCGCAGCTGTCGCCCGTGCGCGTCGTGGCCCACAGCGACCGGGTGAACCGCTGCAACTACCCCGTGGCCACCTGCAGCGTCGTCGCCCTGTGCATGCGCGTGTTCTGCAAGCTTGCGCCGGCGCCGCTCGTCATGTGGCTGTGGGAGGGCATCCGCCGCGTCTGAGCACACAGCGGCTTGCCGGGGCCGGTTGGCGGGGCGACAGAGCGCTTGCGCAGCCCGAGGCAGCCTTGCTCCGCAGCCAGAGCACCCGGCCAGCAACGTGACAGCCCCAGCAGCGCGAGCGATCCCGGGCACGCACAGGGCGCGGGGGCGTATCCCGTGCTCAAACAGTCCTCGCGAACGGCAAACAGCCCACCGGGCTGTTTGCGTCGCTGCGAAAACTGCGTCGGGGCACACCCCCGCGTGCCCCTAAGGCACATGCTTTTTGCAGGATGAAGACGCCTGCAAAGCCCCGTCGAACCTCACCACACTTCTCCACGGCGAAGCAATGTCGAGAGCAAATGACATTCGGGGCGCATCTTTATCGCCCTTCATTACACTTCCCCCGCGATGGGGCACGAAGAGTCGGGGAGGCGGCCTATGAAGCCCAGTTGGGCTGCGTGACGCCCAAAGCGTCGCAGAAGTTCGTGTGATTCGTGACGGCCGCGACGTTCCAGCCGGACAAATCGCCCGTCGCCGTCGACTTGATGTTGTAGAACATGTACTGCATGT
>CAVAWX010000009.1:0-33470 GCA_963592385.1 Acidaminococcaceae bacterium
GAGGGCGGCGCGGCGCAGGCCGAGGGCGGCGCGGCGCAGGCCGAGGGCGGCGCGGCGCAGGCCGAGGGCGGCGCGGCGCAGGCCGAGGGCGGCGCGGCGCAGGCCGAGGGCGGCGCGGCGCAGGCCGAGGGCGGCGCGGCGCAGGCCGAGGGCGGCGCGGCGCAGGCCGAGGGCGGCGCGGGAGGCGGCGAGGACAGCAGCGCGCCCTTCCACGTCGCGACGAGCTTCTTCGAACTCGTGGACCCGCGTTTTTCCTACGTCTTCCAAAAGCAGCTGAAGAAGCTGTGCACGCAGCGCATCGACCTCTACTTCGTCGAAGGCGTCTGCGACGGCACGCGCATGCGCGACATCGACTCCGGCGCCGTGGACTTCCTCTTCGAGCAAAAGGAAGCAGGCAAGATCGGGGCGCTCGGCTTCTCCTCGGAGCTCTCGCCCGACAACCTCGCCGATCACCTCGCACGCTACCCCTGGGATTTCGTGCGCATGAAGGTGAACTACCACGATTGGTTCGGCGGGAAGGCCCGCGCGTGCTGCCAGGCGGCAGCCGAGGCGGGCGTGCCCGTCCTCGCGCACGGCGCCCTGCGCACCCCCGCAAGCTCGACGCTCAGCCCCGCGGCCCTCGACGTGCTGCGCGAGGCCGACCCGGACCGCTCGAGCATCGCCTGGGCGCTGCTCTTCGTGAAGTCCATCGACGCCGTGGCCGCCCTGAGCTGCAACATGCGCTCGACGCGAGAGCTGACCGAAAACGCCGCGCTCTTCGACGACGACGCCGTCCTCGACGCAGACGGCCTGTCCGTGCTCGAGGCCGCGGCATCTGCCCAGAAATCGAGGAGGCGCGCTTGAAGCAAGCCTCCTTCCATCCCGTGAAAGCGCCGCAGCAGCGCGCAGGACCGGCCCTTGGCACAGGCGGCGACGCCCCCGTGCAGCTGCGGGCCTTGACCCCTCCCACATGGCAGGCGACGCCGCGCCAACAACCGATCCACGACCCGAAAGGAACGTACATGTCTGAAATGACCGAAAGCCAGATAAAGAGCAAGCGCATACTCTATCTGGCGCTTTCCACCATCACCCTGCTCTTCTTGGGCCTGATTTACGCATTTTCCATGTTCGCCGCGCCCATGTGCAAGACCTTCGAGCTGGAGAAGGCCGCCGTCGGCCTGACCTTCAACATCATGATGATCACCTTCTGCGTCGGCGCCGTCATCGGCTCGCAGATCGAGAAGAAAATCGGGGTGAAGGGCTCGATACTGGTCGCGGCGGTCATGTTCGCCGTCGGCTTCATCGGCACGGGCCTGTTCGCGCACTCCAACATCGCCGCGCTCTACATCTTCTACGGCATCATCTGCGGCCTGGGCGTCGGCATCGGCTACAACACGGTCATCGCCACGACGAACGTGTGGTTTCCCGACAAGGTCGGCCTGTCCAGCGGCGTGCTGATGATGGGCTTCGGGCTGGGCTCGCTCATCCTTGGCACCCTGTCCGTGAACCTCGCCACGAGCTTCGGGCTGGAAGGCGTGCTGATCGTCGTCGGCATCATATCGGCCGTCGTCATCGGCATCGAGGGGCTTGTGGTGAAGCGCCCGCCGGCCAACATCGTCGAGATGATGGCGCCCGAGCAGGCAAGCGGCTCGAGCTACGACCCGGGCGACGAGGACAAGGCGCTGAAGACGCCGCTGTTTTACGTCTACTGGATCTGGGCGACGATCGTCATCGCCATCGGCCTTGCCACCATCGGCAACTGCGCCTCCGATGCGCAGAGCGTGGGCTGGGACGCCGGTTTCGCCACGCTGCTCGTCGGCCTCGTGTCGGTGCTCAACGGCGTCGGCCGCGTGATCGTCGGCATGATCTACGACAAGACCAACGTGAAGGTGACGATGGTCATCGACGGTCTGGTCGGTCTGATCGCCGCCCTGTGCATCATCGCCGCGTTCACGGCCAACATCCCCGTCCTCTACGTCGTCGGCGCGTTTTGCTGCGGCTTTTGCTATGGCGGCGTGCCCGTCGTGGCCTCGGCGTTCGGGCGCCAGCGCTTCGGCGCGAAGAACTACCCCCTGAACCTCTCGCTGTGCAACTTCGCCATCGTGTGGGGGTCCATCTTGAACGTGATCTTGCAAGCCGTGCTCGGCACGGACATGCGCGTCGCGACCTTCACGGTGCTGGCCGTCATGGCCGTGATCGCGGTGCTCGACGCCGCGCTGCCGTTTTCCAAGATGTTCAACCGCGACCAGGAGATGCTCGCCGAGCGCCGCGCCGCGCACGAGTAGGCGCATTTGAGTGAAACGCCGCCGCGCCCAATGCGCTTTGCGCATGATGAAACACGGCGTGCAGGCAGTTTTCCCATGGTGAAGCGGCGCAGGTAGGCAGCGTTTTTCAAAACGGCAAGAAGAGCCGACGGACATGCAGTCCGCCGGCTCTTTTTTCGCACACGCCTTCGCCGTTTCGGGCGGGGCGTTCAGGCAAAGCGCCTGGGCGCCTGGGCGACAAAGGCGCCGTGCCCCCTCCCCGTCAGCCCCCTTGCGTTCAGGCGGCGCGCCCCTCTTCCTCGAGCGCCGCGCGGAAGGCGTCTATCAGGTCGAGCATCTCCTGCGAGGAGTGGACGCCGAGCTTTTGGTAGATGTTGGCGATGTGGGTCTTTGCCGTGTGGATGGATATGACCAGCTCCGTCGAGACGTACTCGGCGTTGCGTCCCTTTGATATGAGGGAGAATATCTCGGTCTCGCGCTTGGACAGGCGATAGCGGCGGGCGATCTCGTCGCAGGCGCCGCGCCACGTGGCCTTGCTCTTCCCGGTGCCCGCAGCAGGCGCCGCCGCAGAAGCGGCTGCCGAAGCAGCCCTTGCCGGCTGCGCAGCGGTCGTGGCGGCGTCTCTTTTCGCAGAAGAGCTGCCGGCGTCTTCTCGCGTCGCATTCTGCGGGACGCCCGCATCACTTTCACCACCCGAAGGCTGCGCTCCTGCACCTGCTTTCACCTGGCTTTCGATCATCGGGCGCATGCTGCAGCCGGAGGCCGAATTGCAGAACTCGCACGGGTCGATGTTCTCGAACTCCGCCCCGCGCTGCGCCTCGCCGCCCTTGCCCGCCACCGTCAAGATCTTGACGTAGCTTTCCTCCGTCGACATGGTCAGGGCAACCGTCAAGACGAGGGCGATCAGCGTCGCACAGCACGTGACGACCAGCGCGTTCACGCTCGAAGCAGGACCTGCGAGCGTCTCGATCGCAAAGCCCGCGAACACGCCAAGCGCCATGAACACGTAGACGACGAGGCGACCGGCGATGACGAGGTGGCTGTGGCGGCCGCGGTAGGTGTGCACGATTCCCAGGCACATCATCATGTTGCCGAAATCGAAGAGGTTGAAACCTGCGAACACCGAGATGTCGGCGATGGCAAGGCAGATGATGCGCGCCTTCGAGTCCTGCTGCGCCCCCATGACCTCCATGGCGATGAGCAAGATGACGCCGAGCATGAAAAAGACCAGCGAAAAGCGGTACATCCCATCCACGTCCGTGTGCGTGCAGAAACGTTCGGAGGTGAAGAAGATGATGAGGCCCGCCAAGGCGACGCCCACGAAGAGCAGCGGGTTGAAGGCGATGAGGAAGGCGGTGCCGTCCGTGAGGAAGCTGCCCTGCAGGATGCCGAAGGCCAGGGCGAACAGCGCGGCAGGAGCACAGCGGTAGACGAGATAGCCCGCCACCGTCTTGGATTTGCCCCGTTTTTCGCCGGCGGCGGCTTTCTCGGCGGACGCGGCAGGTGCGGCGTCTGCGGCGGGCGCGGCGCTCTCCTCGGCGGCGGCGGACGCCTCCGCATCGGCGCCGGCGGCATCATCGATGCCCGACTCGCCCCGGCGCATGTCGTACTTGCGTTTCAGCGTCAGAAACGACACGGAGCTGAGCAAGGGCAGGCAGGCGGCCACGACGAGGTCTGCCGGGGACATGAGGCTTTGCACGAGCATGGCGACGAGCGCCCCCGTGACGACGTCGGTGCCCAAGATGCGGTAGCTTTGCTTTTTCACGAGCACGATGAACATGAGCAGCCACATGGTCATGAGCAGGGCCTCGCAGACCCCGAGGACGGCTGTCGCGACGAGGTAGACACCGGCGCCCCAGCTGAAGGCGGAGCCCGCCACGAACGTGGAAACGGCGCCAACGATGCAAGCCGCGATCGTCAAAGGCGGCGACGTCAAAGCGGCCCTGACCCGGCCGCCGCGGCGTATGAGGAAAAACAGGACGGCAAAGGTGCAGGCAAGCGCCAGGTACATGGTGAACTGGCGCGCGACGAGTTCCTGCGCACAACCTGTAGTATCGTTTAAGGCGAATAAAGGCGCGAAGAGCACGCAATAATGCCATCCGAGCAGGATGCGAAAGCCAAGGCGCCGCGCGTCGAACCCGCTTGGCTGCCCTTCTGTGGTGCCCGCCGGCTTTGTCGCCGATGTGCGGGCGCTGTCAACCCGCCCCTCTTTGCAGGAGGTAGAACTCATCGAAAATCACGCCCCTCAACGTGCTTCTCTTGACGTGCGACATACTAGCAAAAACACGCGCTTTCATACTTCAAGAATGAGGTCTGATTTCGCCGGTGCACACGAAAACGGGGGCTGACCGAACGTGAAAAAGCCCGAAAACGCGGGTTTGACATGCGCGAAACAACGACGACGCCCCACCCGAAAACCGAAGGCGTGAAAAAGAAAAATGAACATGGAAAAGAGTCAAACCGGCTCGGCCGGATACATCGGGAAGAAAGCCCGCGGGTGCCCTCCGCGTCAGACTTGGCTTTGCCTCCCGACATATCGTTGCGGCCTTTCCAATGTGCAAAAGGCGACTGAGGAAAAGGAGTTGACATGTGCCGTTCCGGATGCCTTTTGACGAGAACCAGAATACGCGGCGCACCCTCATACTCCATAGCATGAGCAGTATGAGAATGCCTAATTTAGTACTCGAGCCCCACATTGGTACTCGCATTGCAGACCAGCACGGCTACCCTGCGCTTTCTTCCGAAAATCCCGTCTACGCGAGACGGCAGCCGCCGGTTTTTCTCAAAAAACTCACCGACCAACCCCTTCGCCGCACGCCCCCGGCGCGCGTGTCCCGTTTCACCGCACGCATCCCCGCCTTGCCGCAGGCTTCATATCGCGCATGAACTCGTTTTCCATGCCCACGAGGACCCCTTAAAGCGCTATCCTTGGGCGCAGTGCGCCCGCACATGGAAACGGGGCGCGCATACGACAACGAAGGAGCGCATGGCATGAAACAGGTACTCATCCTCGGCGGCGGCTTGGGCGGCTACTACACGGCAAAGGGCCTGGAGTCTTCCCTGACCGACGAGGAGGCGCAGGTCACGCTCGTGGACATGCACTCCTATCTGGTGTACCAGCCCTTCCTCGCCGAGGTGGCGGGCGGCGCCATCGAGCCGCGGCACATCCAGGTGCCCCTGCAGCAAAACCTCCCGAAGACGCGCGTCGTGCGGGCGAAGGTGCTCGGCGTGCGCAACGCCGACAAGCAGGTGGACGTCTGCGACGTGCAAAGCGGCGAGAAGTGGTCGCTGCCCTACGACGAGCTGGTCGTCGCGCTCGGCGGCGTCACCCGCACCTTCCCCACCCCGGGCGTCGCGGAAAACGCCATCGGCCTGAAGTCGAGCCAGGAGGCGCTCTACATCCGCGACACGGTGGTGAAAAACCTGCAACGCGCCGCCGGCCTGCCCAAGGGCTCGCGCTGGCGCGACAAGCTGCTGAGCTTCGTCGTCGTGGGCGGCGGGCTGTCCGGCGTCGAGTGCTTCGCCGAGGTGCTGACCCTCGCACGCGACCTCGTCTTCAAGACGCCCGGCCTCGCGCTCGACGAGCTGAACTTCCGCCTGGTCGAGGTCATGGACAAGATCATGCCCGAGGTGCCGCGCGAGAAGTCGCAGTGGGTCATCGACATGCTGGAGCGCAAGGGCGCGCACGTGATGCTCGAGACGAGCATCGAAAGCGCCAGGGGCAACATCTTGAAGCTCTCGGACGGCTCCACCATCGACTGCGGGCTGCTCGTGTGGACGGCCGGGCAGATCGCCGCGCCCGTGCTGAAGGACACCGACCTGCCGCTCGACGAGCGCGGACGCCTGAACTGCGACGCCTGCCTGCATGTGGTGAACGCGGACGGCACGCCGCTGCCGGGCGTGTGGGGCGTGGGCGACTGCACGAAGGTCGAGGATCTCTCCGGCGGCGGGCTGCCCGACGACAGCTGCGCCCCGACGGCCCAGCACGCCGTGCGCCAGGCGCGCGTGCTGGCGAAAAACATCGTGCGCACCCTGCGCGGCGAGGCCTCCGAGCAGTACTACCACGAGAACGCCGGCATGGTGGCCGGCCTCGGGCGCTTCAACGGGCTGTTCGCCAACGGCGACAAGAGCATCGTCATCTGCGGCCTGCCCGCATGGCTCGCGCACCGCGGCTACCACGGGCTCGTGCTGCCCAGCTGGGAGCGCAAGCTGCGCGTCTTCGGCGATTGGACCGGCGAGCTGGTCTTGGGCCGCGACATCACGAGCGTGGACGAGGCCGACGAGCCGCGCGCGCTCTTCGTCGAGCACGCCGTCGCCTGCGCCTAGCGCTTCTCGCGCGGGCGGCCGCCTCGGGCCGAGCCGCCCACGCACGCGCCCGCATCCGCATTTCAGGTTGAAAATCTCGCGCCTGCCCCTCATCCGGGCAGGCGCGGTTGTTTTCAGGGAACGGGTGCGGTTGTTTTGAGAAGCTAACGAATAACCCCGCTTGAAGTGCCCACGCAGAAACCTTGATATAGGGATATGCACATGCCGAAACGCGCACAGGGCGCCCAGCGCGCATCTTCAGGACTTAGCGCTCGTAGAGGTTCGGCGCGTCGTGCAAGACCGTGCGCATCGTGTCGAGTATCTGGTGGGGCTGGCCTATCTCGACCTCGCGCGGCTTCATGATGTAGCGGTGCACCGCGCCGTCCATCAGGTACGGCGCCTCCACGTCGTCGAGAAGCGAGATGGCGTCCTCGGGGCATATGTCGCGGCAGCTGCCGCATTTCACGCAGTCGCCCGGCAGGTGCAGCACGCCGAAAGTGCCGTCCGCGTCGTCGAACTTCGAGATGGCGCCCGTGGGGCAAAAGGTCGCGCACATGCGGCACGAGCTGCACTTCCCGCCGTCGATGACGACGCAGCCCCACAGCCGCGTGGCGATGCTGCCCGCCGTCGGCGTGCCCAGACGCGCAAGGGCGCCCAGCAGCCTGTCGCGGCGGTCGGGGAGAAAGTGCGGTAGCGTCCCGTCCTTCATCACGCGCAAGAGGCCGGGTTGCAGCTCGTCGGCCCTTTGGTGGCCGGCAAAGGCGAAGGCGGGCAGATCGTCGCGCACGTCGCCCTGCAGCTCTTCGCCATCCGGGGCCTCGTCCTGCGCTGCGCCGCCGTCCGGCACATCGTCGTCCGGCGCCCCGCTCTGCGACACGTCGCTCTCCGGCGCCTCGTCGCGCGGCTCTTCACCATGCGCCGCATCATCTGCCGCCGTACCGTCTGCCCCCGCGCCGATGCGCTCGCACGCGCGGGGCGTGGAAAAGTAGCTCTCGCAGGCGTTGCGGGCCTCGTCGAGGGAGACGCCCTCGGCCAAGATGCCCTCGCAGGCGCCGTCCACCACCTCGACGGACGCGTCAGAGCCCCACGCGGCCAGAAGCGTCGCGGCGGTCTCGGCCACGAGGCAGGCGGTGTCGCGGCCGTGGCGCTGCTCGCAGGCCGTGCAGTCCCCGCAGGCCAGGCGCAGGTTCTTCACGCCGTCGGCCGCCAAGGCGACGAGCAGGGACTCGTCGACGCGCCCGAGGCAGACGACCTCGGCAAACTTCGCGGGATCGGCCTTGTCCGCCAGCGCGGCGGCCAGCTGCGAGCACGCGATGGTCGCCGCCTCTCCTGCCGTGCATGCGCGGCACGCAGCCAAAAGCTCGGCGTCCGTGGGGTTGCGCGACTCGAGCGCGCAGGTGGGGCACGCCGTGGCGCATGTCCCGCAGCCCACGCACTTCGTGCTGTCCACGACCAGCTCGTCGTCCACGAGGGCGATGCAGCCGGTCGTGCACGCGTCGGCGCACTTCAGGCACGCGACGTTGCGGTTGCGCACCTTCGCGCAACGCGACTGCACGACCGTGATGGCGCGGCTTTCCACGCCGGCCAAAACGCCGAGTATCGGGGCATTTCCCACAGTGCTACTCCCTCGTCTTCGACGCGCCCGCATCCGCATCCGCAGCGCCCGCGTCCGCAGGCGCCGACTCGGCCGCAGCAACCTCGCCCTTCACCGCGTCGCCCTTGGCCTTCTTCGCCAAGAACGGCACGCTCACCGCGTGCGCGGGGCAGGCCTCGACGCAGGCCATGCAGCGCGTGCAGTCGGCCAGGGTGCGCTCGCCATAGGCGATGTGGCGCAAATTGATATCAGAGTCGCAGACTATAGCACAGCGGCTGCACGGCACGCCCTTCGTGGTCTCGATGCACTTGCTCTCGTCGATGGTGGGCTTGAAGGTGCGGCTGAAGCGGCCGACAAGGTTCATCAGCGCCGCCATCGGGCAAAAGCGCGTGCACCATTTGCGCAGGAACACGAGCTCGATGATGAGCATGAGCGGGATGAGGACGACCGAGATGGTCACGTCGGCGGCCGAGAACAGGCGCCAGAACACGAGCACGGTCGCGAAGGTCAGGCCGATGGGGCAGACCAGGCAAAACACCGGAAAGCCGAAGATGACGGTCGAGAGCATGGCGCCGCCGAGCACCGCATGGCGCGTGTCCACCTTGCCGTGCTTGTGCTTGCAGGCCGTGCAGCTTCCGCACGAGCCGCCCTTGCCGTCCTTGCCGCCCTTGCCCTTGCAGCCCAGCTCGAAGCCGGCGATCTCGGTGAACTCGGCGGTGCGCGCCTTTTCCGCCTCTTTGCGCTTCTTCGGCGAGCGGAAGAACTCGCGAATGCGCCCGAGCAGCGGCACCGGGCAGATCCAACCGCAGAACGCGCGCCCGACGAAGAACACGAGCACTGCCATGATGATGATGGAAAACACCGCGCGCGGCACCAGCGTCTTCTCCGAGAGCATGACGGTGAAGGCGCCGAGCGGGCACAGGGCCGAAAACGTGTCCCAGCCGAAGCCGGACAAGGTGCCCATGTTGATGCCGACGATCAGGCAGATGGCGAACACGAGGAAAACCGCAGCCGCCACGATGGTACGAGCTTTACTCCATTTCATGACGACCTCCTCAAGCCTTCGAGCTGGCGGGTTTGACGACGATGGCGCGCTCGGTCGAGCCCGCCACATAGGAGCCGGCCGTCTGCGAGACGCACACGCTCTCGCATGCGCCGCAGCCCACGCACTTGTCCGCGACCACATGCGGGCGGGCGCTGTAGTCGCCGCCCGTGTTGTCGAGCTCGATGGCGTTGTAGCCGGCCTTCACGCAGGCGTCGTAGCAGTAGCGGCAGCCCGTGTCGCGGTAGGCCAGGCATTGCTGGCGGTCGATCTCGGCCACGCCGATGACGGCGTTGTGGGCGTTCGCGCCCTCGGGCAGCGTCAGGGCCTTCGTCGGACAGGTGGCCGCGCACAGCGGATGCCCCCCGTTTTCCTCGGCGCAGAAATCGCAGTAGTCGTTGTCGAAGTTGAGCATCGGCGAGCGCATGCCCAACAACCCGTCTTCGATGTGCGCGGGGACGATGACCCTGCGCGGGCAGGCCTGGTAGCACTTCTCGCAGCGTATGCAGGCGCTGACCAGCTTGGCCTCGTCTTGGCCTCCGGGGGGACGGCACACGGGGTTGTGCCCGGCATAGCGCAGGCCCCCCAAAACCAAAAGAGCCGCAGTGCTGCCCGCGCCGATACACATCGACCTGCGCGAGATGCCCGCGGATTCCCGTTTACCCTTCTTCTTCGCAGAGTCTTTTCCCTGCGCCGGAGCCTTTTCGGCTCCTCCGTCTCCGCCCGCCTCCGTCGCGGGCAGCTTCTCGTTGTCGGCCATGCTCTCTCCTTTTTCGGCCTCTCTCGCCCTTCCCGCCCGTTGCGCAAAGCCGCGCGAGGCGAAAGGGTTCATACGGCTGAAAGAGGGGGCTTTCGTGAAAGACGCTGCAGGAGGCGAGGCCGTTTGCGTCAAAAGGGAAAGCGCCCCTCTTCTCGAGCCGTGTTCTCAAAGGCACCCCTCGGGCGCGGGCGCGCCGCCGACCAGAGCAGCGCGTCCGCACGCAGGGCACCGAAACCTTCTTCCTAGTACAGGGCGAAGGCGTGGATCGCGACGAGATACAGCAGCACACGCCAGGCGAAGCTGCCGAGCACCACGCAGATGAGCGCGGCGATCTCGTAATGGTACGTGCTCTTCTCCTTGCCTTCGACTTTACGCAGCTCGAGGGCTTTCTTGAGGGCAGCCGCCTTGGCGCCTGTCTCCTTGGCCGACGCGTCGTCGGCGGAATCGCCCTTGGCCTCGGCCTTCTCGTCGGCCTCAGCCTCGTCCTTGTCCGCATCCTTGGCGGCGAACTTCTTCAGAACGGGGACCTTCTGCACGGTCTCGGGCTTTTTCACCAGATAGAGCAAGAACAGCGGCACGATGACGCCGATGAGCAGCGCGCCCAGGTAGAACAGCGGCGCGTTCGCACCGATGAGCATGCTGGAAGCCACGCCCGTGCGGTTAACCATGGCCACGTCGGGCAGGGTCGGGTCGAAGTAGTAGGAGATATCGGCCGAGTAGGTGCCGCCGAGGCAGCAGATGATGATCGCGTAGATGATGATCGCGACGAACTGCAAGATGCCGCCGATCGACGCGGTCTTCGCCAGGGGCTCGAAGGCATCGTCAGCACCGGTCGCACGTGCGATGACCAGCGCGGCAACGCTGCCCATGAACACCGTGTTCAGCAGGTAGTACACGATGAGCATCGGCGTATCCCATGCGGGCAGCGACGCCATGAGGTAGCTGTCGCCCGTCACGGACGGCAGCGCCAGGCCGACGACGATCGCGAGGACCGCGCACCACTTCGGCGCGACGCCTTCCTCGGAGCGGCGCATGAACAGGAAGTACAGCACGATGGTGATGCCGCACAGGACGCAGCCCCACAGCTCGAGCGTGATGCCCGAGACGCCGAAGCCGTTGCCTGCGAGCAGGGCGGTGAACGCGTTGAAGATGCGCTCCCAGTGCTGCAGGTGGGTGAACACCGAGATGCCGCCCACGACGAGCGCCACAAGCGACGCCAACAGCGAGAGCATCTGCATCTTCTTGCCCCGGCCGAGCATGGTCAGCAGGCCCTGGGCGCCCAGGATGCCGCCCGACAGGCACAAGAAGAAGGTGAAGAGAATTAGTGGCCATTCCGGTTCCATTGTCTACTCCCTCCACTTTCTCGGCTCTCGGAGCAGGTACATGAGCTTGGGCTCGTTGCCCACGTTCTTGAGATGGTGAATCTCGCTGTCCTTGTACTCCTCGACGTAGTCTTTCATCTTCACGCGCGTCTTGGTCATCTCGTCGTACTGGCAGCCCGGGCTATCGGGATGCGCAGGACCCTCGAAGTTGTCGACCCCTTTGTCGAGGTCGCCGAAGAAGCGCGCGCGGGCGCCGCACTGGGCGACGCACTGGGGCAGCTCGCCTTGGCTGATGCGCTGCTCGCACATGGTGCATTTCTCCACGACGCGCTCCTCGTCGTTGAGGTAGCGCACGCCGTAGGGGCAGGCCATCGCGCAGAAGCGGCAGCCGATGCACTTGGACTTGTCGATCTGGATGGTGCCGTCCTCGCGAATGTGCGAGGCGCCCGTCGGGCACACGCGCACGCACTCGGGGTTCTTGCAGTGCTGGCACTGGACGGGCAGGAAGTACATCTCCACGTCCGGGAAGCTGCCCGATCCGCCATCGCTGGGGTGCGGGCCTACGCGCAGGGTCTTGATCCAGAAGTTGCCCACGTCCACGCCGTTGACCGCCTTGCAGGCGACCGTGCAGGCCAGACAGCCCGTGCAACGGTTCAGGTCGGTGATGATCGCATAGTTTGCCATATTCGCGCCTCCTTTCTACTTGTACTGGCCGAGCTTGTCGGAAAGCTGGCCTTTGTTGCTGTACTGGCCGAGAGAATCGCTGCCCGTGGAGCCCTTGGAGAGCTTGCCGCCCGGGTACAGCGACGGGTCTTGGATCGAGGGCTGGCAGCCCTTCGCGTCCTTCTTGGCAAAGGACAGATCGATGGTCGAATCCGCGATGCGCGGGTCGTTGGAGAGCCACTCGCGCAGGCGCTCGTCGTTGGCGTTCGTGATGGCTGGCTTGCCTTGCGGGTCGCAGGGGACCGGGTTGTTGAACGGCGAGTTCGACGAGGTCGCCTTGTAGATGAGCACGGGGATGCCGCGCAGCTGCGAGGCGCCGCACACCCAGCACTGGGCGTACTTGTCCATGACGCAGTTGATGCCGACCAGCTCGAAGCCGTGGGATGCGGTGTCCATCTCGGGGTACCACCACGCGTGGTTGGCGTTGACGGTGCCCTCCTTGATGCCGTAGTAGAGGTCGGCGACCTCGCGCACGGCGCCCCACGGAGAGCGGATCCACACCCAGTCGCCCTGCTCGATGCCCATGCGCGCGGCATCTGCCGGGTTGATCTCGACGCGCGGCGACGGCCACAGCTCGCGGCACCAGGGAAGCTGGCGATGCTCGGAGTGGAAGTACACCGGCTGGCGCGAACCCGTCGTCATGATGAAGGCGTGGTTGTCGCCGTACTGCTTCAGGTTGTCGCGGTACTCCTCCATCAGGTGGTCGCCCTTGTAGTTGTCGTTGATGTAGGAGTCCGTCGTGGAGATCTGGTCCGCCTGGTCTTTATGGTAGTAGCGCGGAGCCTGGACCTTGGAGTTCTTCGGCTCGAACCAGTGCGGGAACTTGTCGATGTCGGGGATCTTGCCGTCGTAGGCGGCGCGGTCCGGCGAGCAGGTCTCCGCGAAGGTCTTGGTGCCGTCGGGGATGTAGGTCTCGGCGATGGTGGACCAGATCTCGACCTTGGCGGTCGGGGTCATGAACGCGCACTTCTCGTCGATGGCGGAGTACAGGTTGTAGCCGCCCTGCTGACGACGGTAGCCCATCTCCCAGCGACGATAGGTGCCCCAGCGCTCGGGATGCCACTTGCGGCAGTCGAACCAGCCCTCTTCCTGGAACTTCGCCGCGTACTGCGGGAAGTCCGGGCCGTCGGGGTACTCCTCGATCTTCCACCAGTCGGTGGCGTCTTTGAGGACGCGGTACTCCTGCTCCTCGTAGGTGACCTTGCCGCCCATCTGGACGAACTCGTTGTAGTCGAGGTTGTTCCACTCGTCGTAGGCCGGGTCGCGGTCGTTCCAGACCACGCCCATCGCCTTGTACAGGCAGATGACGGCCACCGGGTCGTAGATGCAGTCGCCCATGGGCTCGACCGCACGCTGGCCGGCGCCAAAGATGCCGCCTGCGCCCTGGGACACGCGGCCGGTGTTGACCTCGAGCCAGTGCAGGCAGGGGATGACGATGTCGGCGCAGCCGTTGTTCGGGCAGCTCCACAGGTTGAAGTCCAGCCAGAAGTCCAGGCGGGTCAGGGCCTCCCAGGCCTCAAGCAGGTTGGACTCGTTCATGAAGTCGCCGGACATGCACACGCCGCCGTGGATCTGGTAGGGCGTGTCGATGCCGTTGATGGAGTCCCAGATGGTCGCGGAGTCCGCCCAGCGGTTCCAGTAGCGCAGAAGCGGGAAACGCTCCGCCGAGATCTGCTTCTCGTTGGACTGGAAGGACGTCTTCAGGCCCGGCCATGCGCGCGAGCTCTTGTAGGCGCCGCCCTTGCGCTCGGCGATCCAGCGCGCCTCCTCGTTGGAGGGCACGTGGTTGCCGTAGCGCTCGGCCAGCGGCGACTTCTCGTCGATCAGGTACTGGACGAACTTCTGGATCAGCGGGATCTGCTGCTCGATGGACAAATCGCGCGGCGTGTTGCCGAGCTCCATCGTGCCGACGCCGTCGCGTATGCCCCAGTCGCGCGGCTCGTGGTCGGTCTTGAGCATGTTCGCGCGGCCGCAGCATCCGTCGACTTCAGCCTTTGAGGAGCCGCGGTTGCCGGCCGGCTCGTCGGAGTTGCCCGTGATGCAGGCGATGATCTGCAGCGCGCGGGAGTTCTGCACCGCGTGCCCGGTCTGGTCCGGCGCCAGCTGGTAGTGGATGCCGCCGTTGCCGTGCAGGGGGTTCAGGCGCGTGGTGTAGAGCTTCACGGCCTCTTCGATCTTTGCCGCGGGGACCTCGGTGACTTCCTCACAGTAGTCCAGCGTGTACTCGGAGAGGCTGTCGGAGAAGGCCTCCCAGACGGTGCCGGCCTTGATGGTGCGGCCGTCTTTGAGCTTGATCTCCACGCCGCCCGGGAACAGCGCCGGGTTCTTGGGCAGGCCCTTGGGGTTGGATTTCTTGCCCTTCTCGTTGCCCGAGGTCCAGTACGCGTCGTAGGACGCGTCGGCCGGGTCGGCGAAGTGCGAGGGGTCGGGCAGCCAGGCGTCCGCGATGATGGGCTTGTAGGGATGCTCGATCCAGGTGCCCGTCGTCGGGATCTTGTGCTTCTCGCCTTCCCACTGGCACTCCTCGGCGTCCCAGTAGGTGGGTTTGCCGTTGTTCTCGTCCCAGCAGATGAAGCGGCGGTAGCTGTACTTCTCGTCGGCCGGCTCCCACCACTGCTTGATCCAGTCGCGGTCGCAGTCGGCCTCGGTGATGATGCGGCTCTCCATGTCGATGCCGCCGTTCATCTCCATGAACCAGCCCTTGGCCGTGCGGCCGCCTTCCTCGGCGTTCCACAGGAAGGGCGCGTTGGTCCAACGGCGCACGAAGAGGTCGTCGTAGGCCTCGTTGTCGAGGATCCACTTCAACCAGGTGAGCGACAGGCACAGGTCGGTGCCGACGCGCAAGGGCAGCCACAGGTCGGCTTCCTTGCCCAGTGGCGTCATGCGCGGGTCGACCAATATATGTTTGTAGGCGCGCTGCGAGCAGTCCACGACCGTGCGGTTCGTGGAGTCGTAGTTGGAGTACTCGGGCGCGGTGCCCCACTGCACGTAGACGAGCGGTCCTTGCTCGACTTCCATCCACGGCGAGCCGATCTCGTCGGTGAGGATGCCCGCGAAGTGGCGGGGACCTTTGCAGATCTCGTAGGCCAGATGCGCGTTGGGCGTGGGGAAGATCGACTTCAAGGTGCCGTAGGGAGGCTGCGCCCACACGCGCGAGGTGCCGCCCATGGCGAAGTTCGCTTCACCACCGTACTTGGAGACTATCTCGTTGAATTTGGCGCCCGCCTCGTCGAAAGCCTCCGCCAGGCTGATGCGCACCCAACCGGGATCGTCCTCCCCCTTGGGATTGGTGCGCTTCAGGCAGTAGCGCAGACGGTCGGGGTGGTACAGCGCGAGCATCGACGACTGCGACTTCGCGCAGCAGTGTCCGCGGCTGTGGGCGTTGGACTCGTCGCCCTCCACCTTTATCACCTTGTTGTCCTGGACGGTCACCCACGTACCGCACTCGACCTTGCCGCATGCGCGGCAGCACGAGCGGATACGCTTGACCTCCCCCGCGTCGGCGTCGACGCCTTCGGCGAGTGAGTCTTGCGGCTTGGCCGAAAGGGCCACGCTGCAAGCTGCCGCCGTGACGGTGGCAGTTTTCAGGAAGCTGCGGCGTGTCAATGAAAGCTTCGCCATATGCTCCCTCCTCTCCTTCACACTCTCGTTTCTCGTCCGATATCTCCCCGCCGGCGGCACGCCGCCCCGCGAAAGGGGGTTCGTGGGGTTTTGTGCGCCGGCGAAAACAAAGAAAGTGTAGGTTCGGGGGTGCAGGGCAAATCATAAGAGCAAGATGCTTTGGGTCGTGCATATCATCCTGAAAGGGGTATTTTGTATTCAGAATAGAGATTTATACTCATCCCACCGTTTGAAAAGGGCCGTGGCGCGAAGAAACGCGTGCGGCCCTTGCCCGCGCACCACGACCGCAAGGAGGAAACCATGGCATTGCCGCGTCCGTCGCTCACCCTCATCCTCGATATCGACGAGTCCCTCGACAGCGAAGAGACGCGCCTGGAGATCGACCGCTGCTACTCCCATATCGGGTCTGCGCTCGTGCGCACCCACGCGGCGGGCGAAGGCGGCACGAGCGAGAACATCATGCGCTTTCTGGTGAAGATGGGCACCCACCGCTACCTGCTGTCCGCCGAGGAGGGCGCCGACGAGATGTGGGACGAGGTGATGGTGCGCTGGTTCGGCAACGAGCTGCACAAGGTGGGCAACAACATGCGCACCTTCAACCGCCGCCAAAGCGATATCGGCAATCCCGAGCTGCGCTTTGCCTGGGCCGAGCTCGAGCTGGAAGGCGGGCGCCTGTCCGCGCTCCTGCACTGCGACAGCGAAAGCGGCCTGGACCCCGAGGCGGGCGTGGCCGCCCTGTGCGCGATGCGCAAGGCCTTAAACGCCGGGCAGCTCGGCGAGCTGGACGGGGATGCGGGCGTCGCGCGCGTCTGGATGCCGTCGCGGGCCTCGTGGGAGGCGCAGGCGCAAGCGGGCGCCATCGCGCGTGCGCAGCGCGAGGCCGCCGAGGCCGAGGAAGCCGAGCGCCGGGCCGCAGAGGCCGAGGCCGCGCGGCTTGCAGCCGAAGAGGACGCCGAGACGGCCTTTTTGGAGTCCCCCGAGCTGGTCGCCCAGCAGCAGGAAGAACGCGAGCGCGAGGCGGCCGAGACGGCAGATGCGATGGAGGCCGCCATGCAGGAGGCCGAGGAGTTCGACCCCGAGGCGGCGTTTGCCCTCGACGAGCCGGACTTCGCGGTGGACTACACGCAGTGCACGGTCGAGCTGGTAGACGGCACGACCCGCGACGTCGCGCTCGAGATAGCGGGCTAGCGGACGCGAAGGGGCGCAAAAGCGAGAAGCGCCTTCAACGAAAAGGAGACGATCGACGTGATAGACACCGTGGCGGCGTTTTCCGGCCGCATCGCGAAAGTGCAAGGGCCGGCCGCGTCCGGCAAGACCGAGGCGCTCGTCAGGCGCTGCGTCCGCCTGCTCGAAGAGGGGGTAGACGGCGCGTCCGTGCTCGTCGCCACCTCGAGCGCGTTTGCCGCGCAGGCGTTTCGCGAGCGGCTGGAACATGCCGCAGGCGAGAAGCTGGCCGAGGCGGCCGCGCGCGTGCAGGTGAAAAGCGCCGTGGAGGCCTGCATCGACGTGCTCGACACCGCGCAGGCGCGCGAGGCGACCGGCAGGGTCCCCCGCCTTTTGTCCGGCCCCGAATACAACTTCCTCGTCGAAGACCTCAAGACCACCGGCGAGCCGGTGCGCCAGCTGAAGAAGATGCTCGCCTACTTCAAGCGCGAGATGGCCGCAGGCCGCCCGCGCTCGGAGTGGATGATCGGCGGGCAGGAGGAGACGATACTTGCCCTGATGGACCGCTCGCTTGTGCTGCGCGCCGCCATGCTGCCGCAGGAAGTGGGCTGCACCTGCGCCGTCTACCTGCAAAGCGAGGCCGGCGCCGGCGCGCGCGGGCGCTTCACCCACGTGCTGGCCGACGACTTCCAAAACGCGACCAAGTCCGTCCAGACGGCGCTGTGCCTGCTGACCGGCGAGCAGCTTCTCGTCGCGGGCAACCCCAACGAGGCGCACTCCGGCCTCGCGGGCATGTGCAACCCGGACGGATTCGCCACCTTCGAGCAGGTGCGGCGCGGCGTCGAGGTCTTCACGCTCGAAGAGGCATTCGGCAACGCGGACATCGTCGCGTATGCGAGCGGCCTTGCCTGCCAGGAGGGCATGGACGACAGCCTCGCACAGCCCCACGCCGCCGCCCGACGGGACGCGCCGCATGCCGCCGAGGAAGGCGACGAGCTGCCCTGCGGCGTCATGTCCGTGAAATGGAGGACGCCCGAAGAGGAGCTGAACGGGCTGACGAAGTACCTGCGCCGCGTCGTGGACCGCACGCACGAGGCGCTCGAGTCGCGCACGGCGGTCCTCGTCGCCAACAAGCGCTGGGCGATGCTCGTGAACGGGGTCTTGGCCGAGCGCGGCTTCTCCACCTCGCTTGCCGGCGCCGCGCACACGATCGCCGGCGACCCCAGGGACTCCTCGCGGTCGACAGGGCTCGTCGCCTACATCAAGCTCGCCTTGCTCGCCGACGAGCACGACAGCGCCGCGTGGCGCAGCTGGTGCGGCCTGGACAACTACCTCTCCAACAGCGACGCGTGGGTGGGCCTGCAAAACTACGTCGATGAGCAGGGCATTTCCATCTGCGAGGGCTTGAAGCGCCTTGGAAGCGGCGAAGTGGCCGCGACCAACACCGAGCCCTTCCTGCGCGCCGAGGTGCTGGCCGAGCGCTGGCGCGAGGGGCGCGCGTTCATCGAGAAGAACGCCAAGCGCAAGGGCTTTGCGCTGCTGAAGGCGGTGGGCGCCGAGGGCATCACCGAGTTTTCCGACATCGCCGAGGAGCTGGCGGGCGACGAGACGGCCGCGCAGCTCTTCTCGCTGGTCTACCGCCACATCCACTTCCCCGTCTGGCCGGAGAGCCGCCACATCCTGCGCGTCGCGTGCGCGGAAGGCCTCGACGGCCAGAGCTACGACAATGTGTTCGTCGTCGGCGCGGTGGACGGCTTTTTCCCCACGCGCGACGCCTTCGAGGTGATCAGCACCGACGAGGACCGCGCCCGCGTGATGCAAAGGGAGCGCCGCGCCTTCTACGCGGCCACGGCGAAGGCGGGCAGCCTGCTCGTGCTCTCGCATTTCTCCAAGGCGGCCCTCGAGCTTGCGGAGAAGACGAAGATGCAGGTCGTGCGCGTGCGCTCCGAAGGCGACGCGCGCATCGGCATCGTGCGGCCCAGCTGCTTCATCGAGCAGGCGGGGGCGCATGCGCCGCACACCACCGGCGGCGACGCGCTGCTGGCCCACGAGGGGCTGTAGGAACGGCCGTCAGCTGGCTTTTACCCGTGTCTGCAGGCCGGCTTTACGGTTGGCCTCGCCCGGGGGTTTACAGGAGATTTTCTCGAAAGGTTTCAGGCGCCGGGCTGCCAGATGCTGCCCGGCGCCTTTTTTGCGCGGTGCGCAGGGGTTTTCAGGCGCCGCCGCCCTTGTCGTGCGTGGGGGCGCCTTGCTCGGGCGTGCGCGCGTCCGTGGTGCCGCGCTCCTTTTCACCCTGCTCGAACCATGCGGCATACAGCTCGGCGGTCCTGCCCCGCTCGTCGAGGGCGGCAAGCGCCTGCTCCACGCGTGCGGCGAGCTTCGATTTGCCCGCGTCGCAGGCAAGGGCATACGAGGACACGGCATTCTCGTAGGTCGCCGCGATGTGCTCGTCGCCGTATGCGACGCGTATGTGGTAGTTCGCCTGCGCCGTGTCCGCGACGGCCGCCTCGACGTTGCGCGCCTGCACGGCCGAGAACAGCTCGGAGGGCGTCGTGTAGGCCACAAGCTCGCAGCTGGGGAAGCTGCGCATGGCGAAGGCCTCGGCGGGAGAGCCTGCCACCACGCCGATCTTCGCGCCGCTCGTTCCCGCCAGGGCAGACGCGTCCAGCTCGGCGGCCTTGCGCGCGACGAGGCTGAGGCTGCTTTGCAGATAGCTGCCGCACTGCGCGAGGGCGCTTCGCGCCGAGCTCGCGGCATCCGACGTGCTCGAGGAATCCGAGCTGCCCGCAGCGCCGGACGCGTCGGCAGAGCCGCCGGCATCTGCGCTGTTCGCGGCATCCGCGCCATCCGCAGCGCCGGTGGTGCCCAGCGCCACCGAGGCCCCGTCCACCTGAAGCGTCGCGGCGGCGCCCGTCGTGGCAAGCGCCACGTCGCTTCTCGCATACGAGCCGCCCACCACCCGCTCTCCCGTCGCAGAGGCGCGGGCAAGCGCCGCCTCGTCGCCGTCGACGTCTTCCCAGACCAGCTCGAGCCCCAGCTCGTCGGCTATGGCCTGCACGAGCTCGTAGGCATACCCCGCCTTCGTCGAGCCGCTCTCGCCCGCATAGGGCACGGAATCGAAGGCGCAGGCGACGTGGAGCTGGCCTGCGGAAACAAGCTCGTCGGCATACGCGTCCGTGGCGCTCGCACCCGATGTGGAGGCGCCGTCGCCTCCGGCAGGCGCACCCGCGCACGCGCTGGTGAAAAGGCCGGCGGCCGCGCAGGCAATCATGCAAGCGGCAAGAACGAGGCCGCGGGCAACGCCACACGCGCCGTTCAGGCCGCGCACGCCCCTCGAGCCACGCATGCCCCCAAGTCCGCGCATCCCCCTCAGGCCGCCTCGTCGTCTGCGTCGACCATGTCGTCTAGCAGCTCGGCGTCTTGCTCGACATATCCCAGGCTCAGGTGCGCGAGCCCCTGGTAGAAGGACGTGCGTGAGAACTTCAGCATGTCCGACGTGAACATGGGCATCCAGTTCAGCAGATGGTCGCGGATGAAGGTGCGCTGCGTCTCGACGTGCTCGACCGCCGCGTCCTCGTCGCCCGCGCGCAGGTTCTCGGCGCAGCGCAGGGCCATGCGCTGCATGAACTCCAGCTCCAGCGCGATGTGGTCTTCACCCTCCGTCCAGCGGCCGCGCTTCAACCCGTTGTCGCGCAGGGTCTGCAAGACCTCGGCACGCGCCTCCTGCATCATCAGACGGCGCTCGGAGGTGTAGACGCTCTCGAAGGGATACGCCGCCGAAAAGCCGTTCACCCCGTGCCCGATGAAGGTGCGCACGTAGTCGATGGCCAGCTCGGTGACGCTTTCCTCCCAGGCGCGGCTCAGATAGTCGTAGAGCAGCGAGAAGCCCTCGTCCATGCGCTCGTTGCCCGTCGCCGTCGGAAAGCGCATGCCCTGCAGGTCGCGCAGGGCCTTCTCGTCGATTTCCTTCAAGTACATGCGCGAGAGCATGCCGTACATGCGCGCGCGCCCCTCCATCAACGAGGCCAGGTCCTCCCCTTCACCAGCCGCAGCGTCGGCGGCACCGGCGGCACCAGCGGCACCGGCGGCCGCACCCTGCACGAGCTCTTCGTTTTCAGCAGACATCGCCTTTTCCTCCTACTCGGTGTCCGTGCATGTCGCATCGTCGTCGCACGCCTCGGCGCCGCGGGCGAGCTCCTCGACCTCGTCCGTGAACTCGCGTCCCATCTCGGTCAGCTGCCAGGCCTGCCCGTTCCACTCGAAGGCGCCGGTGCGCTCCAGCATGTCGATGAAGTGCCCGCCGAACCTGCGCGGGCTTTGCACCTCGGGAAACGCGTCGACGATCTCCTCTATCTCGGCATGCGTGCGCGGAGACGCGTCGGCGGCGAGCATGACGGCCGCGTAGACGCGGATATAGCGCACGTCGCGGGTGAGGACGATCTCGCGAAACGCCGACTTGCCGCCAAGCGCCTCGCTAGCGGCAAGGCCCTCTGCGGTGGCACGCCACACGGGGTCCACCCGCTGGTCGATCTGCAGGTACTCGACGCCTTCCTCGGCGTCCTCGCGGGCCGCCGCAGGCTCCGGAATCTCCAGCTCCAGGGCGCCGGCGCGCTCCAGCATGCGCGCAAGCGTCGTGGGCGCGTACACCGAGCGGTTGTTCTTTTGCAGCGCATCGACCTTCTCGGACAGCTCGCTTGTCGCGCAGCCCCCCTCGCACCAGCCGATGATGGACAGCAGCACCTGGCGGCGTGCGGGGTTGCGGTCGAGCATCGCGGCCAGCGCGGCCTGCACCCCGCCTTGCTGCTCGGGCGTGTACACCGCCGCGCGCGTCAGCTCCTCGGGCATGTTGCGCATCGTCGGGTAGTCGATGGTGTCGAGCGGGTTGTCGTCGTCCATGTCCTCCTGGTCGATGTCCAAATCGTCGACCGCCAGCGGGTCGAACTCCTCGTCGTCGTCCAGGAAGTCCATCTTGATCTCGGCCATATGCGTCCTTTCGCTTGTCGAATGCCGGACTCGAAAGCACAGTCCCCCCATGATAGGAAAGCGCGCACGCCCCACGTCATGCCAGAAGGGGTAAAAGCCCTTCGTGCGGCCGCTGCGGAAAAGCGCCCCATCATCCCGAGAGGGGGGTTTCGCGCGCGTGTGCCGCACGAACGCTTGCGCTTCACTATTCTCCTGTGCATACTACAGGATGCGTTGCAGGAGGCGGGCCACCTGTTCACGATGAAAAGGGGGCTCAAATGGGCAACGTAACTTGGGGCAAGAAACTTCTTGCCGTTGCGGTGGTCGTGTGCGCGCTTGCCTGTGCCGCCGTTCCCGCCTACGGTTTCTACTACGTCCACAGCGACGAGGGGACCGCGGTCGAGAGCAAAGGCGCTTGGGAGATCACGTGCGTGCTCGACGAAACCGCCCGAGGGGGTGCCGTTCGTAGCGAGCTGGTCTTCGTCCCCGCCGGCAGTACCGTCAAGGAACTGCTGAACGAAGACGTCATGTCCAGCAACAACCAGACTGGCCTCAGCGCCATTCACAACTACGACGCCACCAGCTTGAAGGAGTATCTCTCCGACAAGCAGTACACGTGCACGGTCTATGCGGCAGAGTCGCAGAAGCCGGGCACGCAGACCACGCACGACGGCGAGGGCAAGACGGGTGAGGACACCCAGCTCTCCCGCTACGACAACGTGGTCATCAAGGTGTCCTAGAGGGCTGTCGCGGTCCAAAGGGGCACATGCGCGCGACGGCGCGGCTGGAAGGCCGTGCGCGAGCGCCACGAAGGGTGAAGCCGAGTCGACCAGCCGGCTTCACCCTTTTTCTTGTGAACGGATTGAAAACTCCCACTTCACCCTATATAATCCACGTGCAAATAGTGGGAAATGTCCAATTATCGGAAAAATCACGCATAGCCTGCTTGGTTCTCGATATAGAATAGTTCGGACATTTCTGCAGGATACAGGGTATTTCGATGGGACAGGGCATATGGGAGTCAAGGTTCCCCGCGTCACGCTCAACGCGGACTTCGGGGAGGAAAACGCGTTCGGCGAGCTGAGCCTCATCTCGCTCGGCCTCGGCATCCACCAGTCGTGGGTCTACGCGACGATGTTCGGCGACTCGTCGGTGTTCGGCGTGGACAACTTCATCGCCTTCTCCTCCACCACCTCGGTGTCGTTTCCCTACGTGGTCTCCATCTGCGTCTACATCGTCGCCTTGCTGTTCATGGCCCTGACGGGGCGCCCGAGGACGGCGATCCTCTCGCCGCGCAAGGAGGCGGCCGCGGCGTGCGCGTGCGCGAGCATCGGCACCCTGCTGCTCACCTTCGCCGCCTCCGCCCCCTTGTGGCCCTTGCAGCTGCTCTCGGGCGTGCTCACCGGCATCGGGTCGTCGCTGCTCATCATCTTGTGGGGCAGCGCCTACGCCCGCTGCGGCAGCTCGTCGATCGTGCTGAACACGGCCGTCGCCGTCTCCGTCGCCATCTTCATCTACACCATCGTGCTGCATTGCGTCCCCACCCCCGCCTCCGGCGTGCTCGCCGCGTGCATGCCCGCCCTGGAGCTGCCCATATTGCTGAAGAAGACGCCCGAGGCGTTTCTGCTCGACGGGGGCGCGCGCGACGGCGGTGCAGGTGGACAGGGCGACCAGGACGCGCGCAACGGAGGCAACGCCGAGTTCATGCGCCCGGCGGCATCTGCCTGCGCGAGGTTCATCGCGCGCTTCTCGGCGCCCGTGCTCGTGTTCGGCATCGCGCTGGGCATCCTGCGCCAGAACTCCCTGCAAGGCATCGTGCCCGCCGCCGGCGTCTACGAGCAGCTCCTCATGGTGCTGGCCGCAGGCATCGCGACCGTCATCTTGATGATCACCATCGTCGCCATCGCCGACAGCGGGCAGTGGACCACGCTTTTCCGCGCGCTCGTCCCCTTCATCGCCGTCACCGTCTTCTTCGTCCCGCTTGCCGAGTCGGAGAACTGGATGCTCGCCGACGTCTTCCTGCTGGTCGGCTTTCTGTGCTTCGAGGCACTGATGTGGATCTTCTTCTCGGAGGTGTCGCATCGCTGCAAGCTCTCCCCCGTGCTCGTGTTCGGCATCGGGCGCGGCGTGCTGGCCCTGGCCATCCTGATCGGCTCGTTTCTGCCCATCACCAAGTCGAACTTCACCGCGCTCATGCCCTTCGGGGAAAACGGCCTGGTCGTCATCATCTTGTTCGTGCTCGTCATCGCGTACTCGCTGCTGCCGCGCCGAAACGAGATCGACGCCATCGTGGGCAATGCGGACGCGGCGGCTGTGGCCGAGGCGGATGATGCGGACGGCGCGGGCGCGGGCGCGGGCGCGGGCGATGCGAATGTAGCGAATGGCGCAGATGCGGCAGGTGATGCGGACGGCGCGGGCGCAACGGGCGGCGTGAGCGGCGCGGGCGCGGTGTCTGAAGCGGGCCGCGCGGGCATGGTATCCGAGACGGCTGCGGCTTCTACGGCGGCGGCTTCCGAACCTGCGGGTGAGGGTGCGAACGAGACGGACGCAGGCGAAGGCGCAGGTGAAACGGGCGCGGACGTTCACGGTGAAGCAGACGCGGTAGCGCCGGAAGCGGCGGGCGCGGGTGAAAAGGACGAGCGCGACGGGGGCAAACGCGACGGCGGGGACAAGCCGCGCGGAGGCGGGCGCTTCCGCAGGAAATGCGACGCGGTGTCTGCCACCTACATGCTCTCCCAGCGCGAGAGCGAGGTCTTGTTCCTGCTGGCGAAAGGCTACAACGCCGCCAGCCTGCAAAGCCGGCTCTACATATCCGAGGGCACGGCCAAGACGCATATCCGCCATATCTACCGCAAGCTCGACGTGCACAGCCAGCAGGAGCTGATCCGCATCATAGAGAGCACCGACGACCCCGAGGGCTGGGACGAGCAGCGCGGGTAGGCGCCCTTGTCGTGCGCGCCTAATCGAGCAGGCGTGAGAGATTGGGATAGAGGCTGGCCTGGTAGGAGGCGGGCCCTTGACGGTAGACGTCGGTGCCCGTCGCGTCCACGGCCACGACAAGCGGCATGTCCACCACCTCGAGCCGGCGCACGGCCTCGCAGCCCAAATCCTCGTAGGCGACGACCTCGGCGCTTTTCACGCAGCGCGAGATGAGCGCGGCCACGCCCCCGACGGCGGCGAGGTAGACCGCGTGGTTGCGTTTGATGGCCTCGACCACCTCCGGGCCGCGCACGCCCTTCCCGATAGTCGCGCGCACGCCGGCGTCGTAGAGCGCGGGCGCGTACGGGTCCATGCGGTAGCTCGAGGTCGGCCCGCACGGCCCTATCGCGCACCCCGGACGCGCGGGAGCAGGGCCTGCGTAGTAGACGACGGCGCCGCGCAGGTCGAAGGGCAGCTCCTCGCCCGCCCCGAGCGCCGCCACGATCCGCGCGTGGGCGGCGTCGCGTGCCGTGTAGACCACGCCCGTGAACGAGACGGCGTCACCCGCATGCAGACGCGCGGCGCTTTTCTCGTCGAGGCCGTCCGAAATCTGCTTCACCATGCTCACAAGACCACCTCCGCATGACGCGCCACGTGGCAGTTCAGGCACACGGCCACGGGCAGCATCGCGATGTGCGTGGGCGCGGCCTCGACGGCCACAGACAGCGCCGTAGTCTGCCCGCCGAAGCCGGCAGGGCCCGTGCCCTGCGTGTTCACCTGCGCAAGCAGCCGCGCCTCCATGTCGGCGTACAACGCGTCGGGGCTCGGCGTGCCCACGGGGCGCAGCAGCGCTTTTTTCGCCAGATGGGCGACCACGTCGAAGTTGCCGCCTATGCCGACGCCCACGACGACGGGCGGGCAGGGGTTGGGGCCGGCCGCCCGCACCGCGTCGAGCACGAAGCGCTCCACGCCCTCCTGGCCGTCGGCGGGCTTCAGCATCCCCACGCGGCTCCAGTTCTCCGAGCCGGCGCCCTTGGGCGCGACGACGATTCTCAGCGTGTCGCCCGCCACAAGGTCCACATGCAAAAACGCCGGGGTGTTGTCGTTCGTGTTCTCGCGGCGCAGAGGGTCGGCGAGCATGGATTTGCGCAGGTAGCCATCCGTATAGCCACGCGCCACGCCCGCGTCCACCGCTTCCCTCAGGCCGCCGCCCACGACATGCACGTCCTGGCCCAGCTCGACGAAGACGCAGGCGGCGCCCGTGTCCTGGCAGGCCGGCAGCTGCTCGTCGGCGGCGATGCGGATGTTGTCCTCTATGGAGCCGAGCACTTCTTTCGCGCGCGGCCAGGTCTCCTTCTCGCGGGCGGCCGAGATCGCGCAGGCCACGTCGTCGCCGAGCACGCAGTTCGCCTGCACGCACAGCCGCGCCACGGCCTCCTCGACCTCGCGGGCGTCTATCTCGCGGACGGCAGGCGTGTGCATGGTGAAGTCCTCTATTCCCAGCCGGCCGGCAGCTCGGCGCGGGCCGTGCCGCAGGCAACGGCGGCGCGGGCGACGGCACACGCGACGGCTTGGGCCACGCGCTCGTCGAGCGCCGAGGGTATGACGTGGTCGGCGGCCAGCTCGTCGGCGGCCACCAGGCCCGCGATGGCGTCCACGGCGGCGAGCTTCATCTCGTCGGTGATGTCGCGCGCGCGCACGGCAAGCGCCCCCGAAAACAGGCCGGGGAAGCACAGCAGGTTGTTGATCTGGTTGGGGCTGTCGCTGCGCCCCGTGCCCATGACGGCCACGCCAGCGGCCACGCCCGCATCGTAGGCTATCTCCGGCTCGGGGTTTGCCATTGCAAACACCACGGGCGCGTCGGCCATGGAGGCGATCTTCTCGGCGTCGAGCGCGCCTGCCGCCGACACGCCGATGAAGACGTCGGCGCCGCGCAGGGCACAGGCCAGATCGCCCTGCAGGCCGCGCGGGTTCGTGAGCGCGGCAAGCTCGGCCTTGTGCGGCGCGTTCACCGCACGGCCCTCGTAGAGTATGCCCTTGCTGTCGCAGGCCACCACGTCGCGCGCGCCGGCCACGAGCAGCATCTTCACGATGGCGGTACCCGCCGCGCCCGGGCCGTTCACCACGATGCGCGCCTCGTCGATGCGCGTGCCGACCACCTTCAACGCGTTTTTCAGCGCCGCCGTGACGACGACGGCCGTGCCGTGCTGGTCGTCGTGGAAGACCGGGATGTCGAGCTCTTCTTCGAGCCTGCGCTCGATCTCGAAGCAGTCGGGCGACTTGATGTCTTCGAGGTTGATGCCGCCGAAGCTCGGCGCGAGCGCCTTCACGCAGGCCACGACCTCGTCGGGGGTCGTCGCGTCGATGCACAGCGGCCAGGCGTCCACGCCGCCGAAGCGCTTGAACAAGACGGCCTTGCCCTCCATGACGGGCATGGCCGCCTGCGCCCCGATGTTGCCCAGGCCCAGCACCGCCGTGCCGTTGGACACGACGGCGACGGTGTTGGCCTTGGCCGTGTAGCGCCACGCCTGCGACGCGTCGGCCGCGATCGCGCGGCACGGCTCGGCCACGCCCGGCGTGTAGGCCACGGACAGGTCGTCTTGGGTCTCGAGGGGCATCTTGGCCGCGACCGCGACTTTGCCCCCGCATTTCTCGTGGCGCTCGAGCGCCTCCGCGTAAAAGTCCATGAAACGCTCCGCGCCCTCTCTTCTATTCGCCTTTTTCTCCTGCTAGAGGCTGTAGTTTTCCTTGCCCTCGTAGACCTCGTAGGCCTCCTCGACGTCGTAGTCGCCGAAGGTGATGGCCGAGATGGCCTTCGTCAGGCGCACCGCCTCGTCGAGGCTCTTCTGGTGGATGTTGCGCCCCGTGGCGTTGCCGCAGGCGCCGCCCACGTGGATCTGGTCGTAGAGGTCGGCCAGAAACTCCTTGGGGTCTTTGTTGGAGCCGCCCGCGCACACAAGCCCGGTGCGCCCGGCAGCGCGGCTAGCCTGCGCCAACAGCTCGGCAGACGACTTGCCGTCGGCGGCGGCGGGCGGGTTCACCTTCACGAAGTCGGCACCCAGGCACAGCGCCGCGCCGGCAGCGCCGGCAATGAGGTCGGCGGCCTTCTCCTCTTTCACCGCAGAACCGCGCGGATAGATCCACAGCACCACGGGCAGGCCCTCGGCGTGCGCCTCGGCGATCAGCTCGCCTGCCTCGGCCAGCATCTGGTACTCGAACTCGCTGCCCAGATACACCGTGTAGCCCAGCCCGACGATGTTCACGCCGGCCTCGCGCATGGCAAGCACGGCCTCCAGGTCGTGGAGCTGCGCGGAGTACGGGTCTTGCTGGTCGGTCTTCACCAGGTTGGTCTTGGAGTTCATCTTCACGAGGTAGTTCACCTGCGGATAGTCGGCCGCATACTGCGCGATCAGGCCGCGCTGGCCGGCCATGACGCCGCAGATGCCCTGGTCGGCGATCTTGAACAGGTGCTCGGGGTCGCCGTCGTCGGCCGAGATGCCCTCGCCCACGAAGTCCTTGTTCAGGTGCTCCATCTTCTGGTCGCAGGCAAAGAGCATGAGACGGCCCGTGCCCTGCGTGGCGGCCATCATGTTGTCGATATAGGTCTCGCGGGCCTCCGGCATGACGTCGGCCGGGACGCGCACATCTTCGCGGGTGATCGTGGGCATCGTGAAAATCCTTTCGCTCGGGTCCTTGCGTAAAGCGGCTCGTGCACGCGTGCGCGCGGCCGCAGTGAAACCTACAGCGGCCTATTGTAGCGCGGCGCGAGACGGGTGCGGCGGGCGGCGTGGGCGGCTTTACCAATTATTCACCCCGAGGCGCCTATTCACCCGAGGCATCGTCTGCCCGGCCCCTCGTCCGCTCCGACCACTCGTTCACCCAAAGCGTTTATTCACCAGGGCCGCCTGTCGCCCCGGCCGCTTATTCACCCGAGGCGTTGTCCGTCCAGCCGTTCGTCACCGGCCAGGCACGCGACGCCGTGAGGGCGCATCCCTGCACGTGGGGCGCGAGCGGCTCCTGGCGGCGCTTGAACTCGCTGGCCTGCACCTGCACAAGGACGCGGCCCACGAGCTCGGCGGGATGCCCTGCGGCGACGAGCGCGGCCGCGCCCATCTCCTCTTCCACGTGGTCGTAGAGGACGGCGTCGAGCACGTCGTAGGGCGGCAGGCGGTCGTCGTCGCGCGCGCCCGGGTACAGCTCCGCGGACGGCGCCTTGTCGATGGAGGCCTGCGGGATGGACGCGCCCTGCTTCACCCGCCAGCGCGCGAGCGCGTAGACCTCGCTTTTGTAGAGGTCGCCGATGGGGGCGTAGGCGCCTGCCGTGTCGCCGTAGAGCGTGGAGAAACCCATGGCCGCCTCGGATTTGTTGCCCGTGTTCAACACGATGCGCCCGTGCGCGTTGGCAAGCGTCATGAGGTGCACGCAGCGCACGCGCGCCTGGAGGTTTTCGGCCGCCACGCCGTCCACCTCGCCGCCGCACGCCGCTCCGAGCGCCTCGTGGAAGGCCGACAGCGGGCCGTCGATGGGCGCCTCCACCAGCTCGCAGCCGAGGTTGTCGGCAAGGGCGCGCGCGTCGGCCACGGACCCGGGCGAGGAATACGGCCCGGGCATGGCCACCCCGTGCACGTGCTCGGCGCCCAGCGCGTCTGCCGCGATCGTGGCCACGACCGCCGAGTCGATGCCGCCCGACAGCCCCACGACCACGTCCGAGAAGCCGTTTTTGCGCACGTAGTCGCGGGTGGCGATTTTCACCGCACGCCACACGATCTCCTCCGGCGCGACACGCGCGGCCTCGAAGTCCTCGCAGACCTGCGCGTCTCCCGCTTCCGTGTCGAAGGTGAAGACCTCGGCCTCGTCGATGGGGCTTGCGTGCACGAGGCGCCCGTCGGGGGCAAGGACCGCCGAGTTGCCGGAGAAGACGCAGGCATCGGCCGCGCCGCACAGGTTCGCGGCCACGACGTGCGCCGTGCAGGACGCGGCGATAGAGGACAGGGTGTCCAGCTGGCCGAGCGCCGCGCGCGCCGCATACGGGCCGCCGAAGGCATCGGCGCATATCTCCACGAGCACGTCCATGTCGGAGAGCTCGACGCCTTGCGCGAAATGCCGCCCGAGGAGCACCGCGACGTTCAAGCCGCCCGCCACGAGCACAGGGCACGAGTCGTCGGCCTGGCGCGCCGGGATGCCCATGCTCGTCGCGGCCCCGTCCCCGCAGGCGAACAGCTCGAGCTCGCAGCGCCCGGCGCCCTCGTCTATCTCGCTTGCGCCCGCCACGAGCGAGAGCACCGGGGTCTCCTGGGCGAAACGCTGCAGGTGCGCACGGGCGTCGGCCACGAAGGCAGCCGAGGAGGCCAGCCCGTCTATGGGGGCGCCCGTCAGGGCCGCGTTGGGAAAGACGAGCAGCTCGGCCTCCTGACGCGCGGCCATCTGCGCGGCAAGCAGCATGGCGTCGAGGTTGGCGTCCAAATCGCCCACGCAGGGGTCGAGCTGTGCCACCGCTATCTTCATGTGCAGGTCCTTTCTCGTCTTTCTTGCCGTCGTGAAACCCGAGGCTCGAGGCCTTTGCCGGGTGAAGGGGACTTCACCGGGGGCTCGAGGCCTTTGCCGGGTGAAGGGGACTTCACCGGGTGAAAAGGCCTTTGCCGGGTGAAAAAGCCGCCGCCCGGCGGGCAGGCCGCGCCTCTCCTACCCCAGCACCTGGGCCAGCCAGGCCGCGTACTCGCCGGACCACATGCCGGACAGCCGCGCGAACACGGCCGGCCAGTCGAACTCGTGGCCGAAGAGCAGCTCCAGGTAGTTTTTCGCCACGATGTCGTCGCGCCCCGTCTGCAGCAGCTCGAAGGCCTGGGTGTAGGTGCAGGTCGGACACATGGTGATGACGGTGTCGCCCGCATCGCAGGCCGCCAGCACGGCCCGCACCCGCTCGGCCTGCTGCTCGGCCGAGTACGGAGAGACCGCGCCGCCCGCGCCGCAGCAGCCGTCGCATATGGCGGGCGCCTCGTCTTCGATGGCGAGCAGGGGGCGCAGGTCGGCCAGATAGGACGCGTCGCGGTCCTGGCAGGCCTTGAAGAGGCGCGCGCGCCCGGGCACGGAGACGGGGGCGGCGCCTTGCAGCAGGCCGGCGACCGTGCAGCACTCCACGTCGCCTGCGCCGCAGCGCGCGAGGGCCGCGCCCACGATGTTGAGGCAGCCCGGGCAGGTGAAGACGACCTTCTTCGCGCCGCTCGCCGCGATCTCGTCTGCGATGCGTTCGGCGAGGGCGGCCGCACGGGCAAGGAAGCCCGCGCTTTTGAGCGGCGAGCCGCAGCAGGCGTCGATCATCGTCGCCTTGCCGCAGCGCTGCTCGATTTCACCGAAAATCGCGCGCGTGAGCTCGGGGTTGTAGGCGGCAAGCGAGCATCCCGGGAAGAACGCGACCTCGCAGTCGTGCTCGGCGGCATGCCCCTCGTAGTCCAGGTGGCGCGTCAGGTCCGCATACCCGATGCCGTAGACGGCGCGGTAGGCGGAAAACACGTGCCACTGCTCGTCCACCTGCACGCTGCTCCAGGCGCCGCGATCGATCAGGCCGCAGGCCTGGAAGGTCTCGCGACCGGCGTAGAAGAGCTTGCACACGTCGATATCGGCCTCGCAGTGCTCGACGCAGCGCGTGCAGAAAAAGCAGCCGCGCACCGCCTGCACGAGGCCGTCGGCGCCGAGTATGCGCCCCGCGACCTCGGCCGCGTCCTCTTGCGCCACCTCGGGCGCGTCCGCATTCCCTCGCGCCGCTTCACCCGCACCCGCGTCGGCGTCCTCCCCTTCACCAGCCGCGTCCGCGCTCTCCCCCGCCACGGCCGCACGCAGCGCCGCGGCCGCCTGCCCGAGGTTCATCTGCGCGCGCGAAAGCGACTCGCACGCGGCCATGCACTTTCCGCAGCCCACGCAGGCGCTTTCCACCTCGCCGCATATGCGCAGCGTCTCTTCCATGCTCATATCTTCAGCTCCATTCCGTCTTCGGCCACGATCACGCGCCCGTCGAAGCGCGCCGCGTACTTGTAGATCTCGGCGATCTCGTCCACGCCGGGGTCGCACATGTGCGGGGCGAGATGCTGCAAGACGACGCGGCCCGCGCCCAGCAGGTTCAAGCCCTCGTCGATGGTGTCTTTCACCATGTGGTGCGTGCGGTGCGTGCCCATGTTCTTCCAGAAGGTCGCGTCCATGACCAGCGTGTCCACGCCCTGCAGCGCCTCGACCACCTCCGGCTTCAGGGCCGCGGTGTCCGGCGCGTAGAAGGTGCGCGTGCCGGCCGGCGTCGTGACGAGCCAGCCCACGCAGCCCGGGCAGTGCTCGAGCGGCAGCGCCTGGAAGACAAGGCCGTCGAAGCGGCGCTCCTCGAAGGGCTCGAGCGCGTCCAGCTCGAAGGCGTCGTCCATGTAGGAGAACTCGCGCATGGCCTCGGAGAGCGCGTAGGCGCTCGCGGTGAAGCGAAGCGGCGCCTTGCGGTGCAGGCGGATGAAGTACTCCAGCTCGCCCAGGCCGCCCATGTGGTCGTAATGCGCGTGGGTGAGGAAGAGCCGGTCGATGGCGTCGATGTCCTCGCGCACGAGCTGGGCGCGCAGGTCGGGCGGGGCGTCGATGAGCGTGGTCATGTTCCCGCGCAGCACCGCGCCCGTGCAGCTGCGGCGCTTGGTGGGGTCGTGCCTGGCCGCCTCGCAGGCCGGGCAATGGCAGAAAAACGCCGGCACGCCGCAGCCGGCGGACGTGCCGAGGAAGGTCAGGGTGTAGTCGGGGACGACGGAGCGGTAGGGCTGCGGGGCGCATTCCGCACGGTCGGGGCACAGCTCCAGGCATTCGCAGGCAAACTCCGGCGTGATGTCGTCCCACGGGCACTTCACCAGCCCGCAGCTCTCGTAGAACGGGCCCATGTCGCCGCGGCTGGACAGGCGCAGGTCCGCGTGCAGCGACAGCGCGTCGTTCATCAGCGCCGAGCCGACGCCTTGGTGCTGCACGGCGTCGAAGACGACGACGGGGCGCACGTACCAGGCGCCGTCGGCTCCCTGCTCGCAGCGCAAGGCGCCGTAGACCGTGTTGTCGGGTGCGGCCGCGACGCGCACGCCGGCCACCGTGGGCAAATCGGAAAAGCCCTCGTCGGCGAAGAGCTCGCGCAGCAGGCCCAGGTCCGCATCGACGGCGTCGCGTATGGAAAACGGAGCTTCCTCCATGCCCGCTTCACCCCTTCTCTACATGATCGGCGGGACGTATATCTTCATGCGGCTTTGCGGGATGGCCTTCTTCGCCAGCTCGACGCAGCCCTCCACGATGGTGTCGAGGCGGTTTTCCGGCACGCCCATGTACATCATATCCTCCCCGATGTCGCTTGACGCGCGGCCGCCGTAGCAGCCAAACGAAATGTTGGGCTCGTCGTTGACGAAGGGCAGGAGCGTGGCCTCGACGCACTGCGCGTTGAAGCCGGAGGCGTGGAAGTCGTGGCGGTGGCCGTCGAAGTAGGACATGGACATGCACAGCCACATCATCTGCTCGGGGTTGCCGGTGAAGACCACGACCTCGGGGGCGCGCGTCGTCTTGCCCAGCGGCTCGACGAGCGTCGCGCGGCGCGAGTTCGGGGGCAGCACCGGACGCTCGCCCACCATCTTGGCGGCGGCGGGCGCGTCGACCACCTTGTGGAAGAGCACGTAGATCTCGCCCGTGGCAAGCTTGGGCGGCACGCCCGTCATGCCGAAGATGGAGGTGCCGTCCGGGCAGGAATGGCAATGCGGCGGCTGGAGTATGGAGGCGCCGCGGCGGGCGGCGTTCATGGCCTGGCAAAAGCGCAGCTTCTCGG
>CAVAWX010000010.1:0-9737 GCA_963592385.1 Acidaminococcaceae bacterium
CGGTCAGGGTGTAGTCGCCGTCCGTCTTCACCGTGGTCGCCTTGTCGCCTGCGACCGTATAGCCATCCGCGGGCACCGCGCTCCCGTCGGCCGCGGTCACGGAAGCAACTGCCTTCCGCTGCTCCGAGCCGCTGTAGACGAGCGACGTGGCGTCGAGCGTGACCGAGGCGAGCTGCGCCTGCGCGATCTCGAACTGGAACACCTTCTTGCTGTCGGCGTAGGCGCCGAGGCCCTCGACCGTGACGGTCGCGGTGCCGGCGTCCGTGTTGTCCGCGTAGGAGACCGTGTAGTCGCTGCCGGCGACAAGGCCCGCCGGCATGCCGACGAGCGCGGGGGTCTTGGCCTGGCCGTCGTAGACGTAGCCCCCGGCGGGCAGGTTCAACGAGACGCCCGTGAAGTCGATGTCGCTCTTGGTGGGCTCGTCGCCCACGAGGCGGTTCCACACCGGCACGGAGATGGCGGACGTGCCGCCGAACACGTAGCAGTTGGCCTTGAGCTTGTCGCGGTTGGGGTCGACGGCCGCCTTGATGGCCGCCTCCTTGATCTCGGACTTCTTGTTGTTGTCGTCGGCCAGGATGATGATGGAGTTCTGCTTGCCCAGCAGCGCCGCCCCGGCCAGGGCGTCCTGGTAGGCGTCGCCGCGGGCCACGCCCATGTGCTCGACGGTCATGCCGGACGCCAGGCAGAAGTCGGCCACGACCCTGGAAGTGCCGTAGGCCGTATTGCCCGCCAGGCGCTTCGCGTTCGGCACCTTGTCCTCCTCGGAGGCGTTGACGACGGCCGTGCCGCCGACGATGAGCGTGCGGGTGAAATCGTCCGCCTCAAGCGTGTAGAGCGTGGAAGAAGACAGCGTGCCGTCCTTGCCGGCCGCCAGGAAGATGGGCGCCTTCTTGGCGTAGGCGTACGGCGCGATCGACAGCGCGTCCTGGAAGCCGGCGCTCGTGGCCACCACGGCGTCGCCCGTGTCGCCCCAGCCGCCGTGCGTCACGCCATATTTGTAGATGGCGTTTGCCGTGCCGACCGCGGTGTTGCCCGCCACGCGGTCGACCGTGGCGCCGAGGGCCTCTATCTGCGAGACGACGTAGCCGGAGACCGCGGAGGTGCCGCCGACCACGACGACCTTCTTCACGCTCTTGGAGACGAGCAACGATATCGTCTGCGGGGAAAGGCTCGACGGGTCGGTCATGAGAATCGGGCAGTCCAGCACGCCGGCAAGGCCCGTGGCGGACAAGGCGTCCCAGTAGCCCTTGTCCGTGGCCACGATGGCGTACTCGGAGCTGTCCCAGCCCTCGTTCACGACCTTCTTCATCGTGCCCAGCGTGGTGTAGCCGGCCAGACGCGTCCACACCTTGGACTCCTTGGCCTCGGTGGACGCCTACTGCGCCGAAGCGGCAAGGGCCGCCACCGGCACCCCGACGGCCAGCACGGCCGCAACGACGGCGGCCAGCCCCAGCGCGAATGCCTTGCGCGGGCGGGCCTTCCTCGTGCTGCCCTTCGCGGCGCTGCCCGTTGCAGCGCTTCCGTTTGTACCCTCTACGTTGAATCTGCCCATGTCGTGTCCGCCTCTCCCCTCGCGGCGACGTTGAAAAACACGCCAAATCGAGTTGGCGAAAACCCCGCTCGCACGCGGCCGGCTCTTCGCCCATATACGGCACGCATTGAACCATACGCGTGAAAACGCGAACCCAGCAGCCCGAAAACACCCAAATACTCCATATGGGGGACACAGAAAAACGGCACCCCAACTCGTAGTAGGAGCTGGGGTGCCGCAGGTAGCCCGTACGGGGCTTCGCCACAAAACACTTCACGTACAGCAGCACCTCAACCCGATAGTGAGGGGTTGAGGTGCTGTGATTGAAAATGAAGATTTTATTCCGTTCGGGAACTGAGGGCGTGGGATGGCGCAGATAGCCCCGCACAGGCCGCCCGCATACAGCAACACCCCAACCCAATAGTGAGGGGTTGAGGTGCTGTGATTAAAAATGAAGATTTTATTTTCGTTCGGGAGCTGAGGGCGTGGGATGGCGCAGATAGCCCCGCACAGGCCGCCCGAGCGCACTAGGTGCGCGAGGTAGAAGGCCGTACGGGGCTAGATGCGCTATATCCACGTCCTCAGTGCGCGACCTTGGGGCCCGTACAGGGCCCCAGACGCAGTGCCTCAGCCCCTCACTCGTAGAGGGCACACTGGCGCTCGATGAAATGGTAGTACTCGTCGCACTCGTCCTGCAGCTGCTTCAGCAGCTCCTCGTTGCCGGGCTTGAAGAGGTGCTTGAAACGCCCTTGCGGCTTCAGGTAGTCGACCAGCGGTTTGCGCTCGCCGCGGATCGGGGTCATGCTCCACTCGCCGTGGTCGACCTCGAACAGCGGCCACGCGCCGGTCTCGACGGCCAGCCGCGCGATCTCGACCGTGGAGTCGGCCGGGATGCGCCAGCCGCGCGGGCAGGGCGCGAGCACGCACAGAAACGCCGGCCCCTTCACCGCGAAGGCCTTCTCCGCCTTCTTCGTCAAATCGCGCCAGTTGCCGATGGACGCCTGCGCCGCATACGGAATGTGGTGCGCCGCCATGATGGTGGTCAAATCCTTGCGCACCTGCTGCTTGCCCTGCAGCTCCGAGCCGACCTCCGAGGTGGTGGCCCAGGCGCCGTGCGGCGTGGCCGACGAGCGCTGGATGCCCGTGTTCATGTACGCGTTGTTGTCGTAGCAGACGTAGACCATGTCGTGCCCGCGCTCCATCGCGCCGGACAGGCTCTGGAAGCCGATGTCGTAGGTGCCGCCGTCGCCGCCGAACGCGCAGAACTTGATCTCCTTGTCCGCCGGGATCTTGCCCGCGCGCTTCAGGCCGCAAAACGCCGCCTCGACGCCGGACATGGTCGCGCCCGCGTTGGCGAACGCGTTGTGGATGAAGGAGGTGTCCCAGCTGGAATACGGATAGACGGTCGTCGAGACCTCCAGGCAGCCGGTCGCGCTGCCGCAGACCACCGGGGCGTCGCCCGCGCCCATGAGCACCTGGCGCACGCAAATCGACGCGCCGCAGCCCGCGCACAGGCGATGCCCGCCGGCAAGGCGCTGGGGAAGTGCAGAAAGTTCCTTGATGTTAGCCATGTCGCTTCTCCCCTTTCCTTATCGATATCCCAGATAGCCGGTCGCCGCGTCGAGCTTGCCCGCCGCGAGCTTCGCCAGATCGGAGTAGACCTGCTCCATCTGCGCGCAGGTGACGTCGTGGCCGCCCAGGCCGTACACGTAGTTCTTCAGCGGGATGGTCTTGCCGGCCGCGTAGAGCGCCGCAGCCACCTCGTGCCCCACGGGCGCGAACTGGCCGGAGAAGTTGTCGGAGCGGTCGAGCACCGCCACCGCCTTCGCGCCGGACAGCGCCGCCACGAGCTCTTCGGCCGGGAAGGGACGCAGCACGCGGATGCGCGCGACGCCGGCCTTCACCCCTTGCTCGCGCAGCTCGCGGGCCACGTGCCGCGCGTTGCCCGCGCACGAGCCCAACACCACGATGGTGAACTCGGCGTCCTCGCAGCCGTAGCAGTCCACGAAGTCGAAGGGGCGGCCGCAGATCTTGGCCCACTCGTCGCCGATCTTCTTCACCACGGGCTTGCTCGCCTCGGCCACGTCGCGCAGGGCCTTGTGCAGCTCGAAGTAGGTGTCCTGGTCGGCAAACGACCCGTGCGTGACGGGATTGTCGGTGTCGAGCAGCGGATAGATCGCCTTGTTCTCGCCGACGAACTTCTTCACCGTCGCGTCGTCCATCAGCTCGCAGCGCTCCATCGCGTGCGTGGTGATGAAGCCGTC
Source organism: Acidaminococcaceae bacterium (assembly GCA_963592385.1). Taxonomy (GTDB): domain Bacteria; phylum Actinomycetota; class Coriobacteriia; order Coriobacteriales; family QAMH01; genus CAVAWX01. The sequence goes on from CAVAWX010000010.1 coordinate 3,796, forward strand.
GAGCGTCGTCATGACGGGCAGGCGCACCGCCGCGTCCTCGGCCACGCGGATCGAGATCAGGGTGTTGTCGTAGGCCTCCTGCGCCGTCTCGGCGAAAAAGAGCAGCCAGCCCGTGTCGCGCGCGCCCATGACGTCGGAGTGGTCGCCGTGGATGTTGATGGGCGCGGACAGGGCGCGGTTGGCGTTGGCCATGACGATGGGCAGGCGCATGCCGGCCGCGATGTGCAGCTCTTCCCACATGTAGGCCAGGCCCTGGCTCGAGGTCGCGGTGAAGGTGCGGGCGCCGGCCGCCGACGAGCCGATGCACGCGCTCATGGACGAATGCTCGGACTCGACCGCCACGAACTCCGTGTGCACACGCCCGTTGGCCACGTGCTTGGCGAAGCCCTCGACGATGGTCGTCTGCGGGGTGATGGGGTACGCGCACACGACATCCGGGTCTGCCTGGCGGAAGGCCTCGCACACCATCTGGTTGCCGGTCGCGGAAAGCACCGTTTGCTTTGCTGCCATGTCTACTTCGCCTCCTTCGCTTCGGACTCGAGGATCATGTGCAGGGCGCCGAACTTGCATTCCTTCACGCAGATGCCGCAGCCCTTGCAGTGGTCGTAGTCGATGCCAACCATCTGGCCGTCTTTGACGATGATGGATGAATCGGGGCACATCACCCAGCACAGCATGCAGCTCGTGCAGGTGTCCACGTCCCAGACCGGGCGCTCGGCACGCCAGCCGCCCGTGATGTAGTCCTTCGAGTTGCCGGCCTCGATCTCGACCGCGCCGATGGGGAACTCGGCCGCCTTCCACTCGTGGACCTTGGAAACGTCCCAATGCTTCGTCATGCCGTCTGCACCTCCTCGTACGCGCGCTCAACGCTCTTCAGGTTCGCGTCGATGATCTCTTGGGTGAACTTCGCACCGAAGGTGCTGGTCAAGTGCTCGGTGAAGGAGTCGAGCGGCACGACGCCCGTGACCTTGCTGACGGCCGCGACCATCGGCGTGTTGGGGATGTTGCGCTTGATGGTCTGCATGGCGATGCCGGTCGCGTCCACCGTCGCCACCGTGATGTCGTCGGCCACGCCCAGCTTCTTGCGCGCCTCGGCCGGCGTCATCGTCGTGTTCAAGACGACGGAGCCGCCCGCCTCGATGCCCGCCGTCACGTCCTCGATGTCGAGCAGCGTGTCGTCGAGCACCACGACGATCTGCGGGTTCGTGATGTTGTTGTGCACCTCGATGGGCTCGTCGCACACGCGGGTGAACGCCTTCAGAGGGGCACCCGTGCGCTCCGGTCCGTACTCGGGCATGGCCTGCATGTAGCGGCCCTGCGAGAGCGCGGTCTCGGCCACGAGCTTGGCTGCGGTCACAGCCCCCTGTCCTGCTCGGGCATGCCAGCGGATCTCGGTCAGTTTTGCCATCGGGTCTCTCCTTTCCTCTCGTTTATCTATGGTAAAGATAAAAGCATCCCACGCGAACATGGGTTTCGGGATAGATTATGCGAGGGTGAAGGGGGCGCACAAGCGGGCAAACCGCCCAGAGGGCAAATGCCGCCGTAGGCGTGCCGCAAAAGCGGTGGACGCTGCAGTGGCGGCATGTAGCGCCGCGCCCCTGGGAGGGGCGCGGCGCAGCAAACGCGAAGCATGGCGGCACAGGTGCGGGTCGTGCAAGCGCCGGCGGGACGCGGGCGATGCCGCTGTCCCACCGGCGCGAAGGCTGCGGACCTACATGGAAAAAGCGGGGTGTACAACGAAGAGATAGCCCGCACCGATGCAATCGCTGCGCACTTTTCCTTCATCGCCGTGCACGTGCGCGAAACTTCCTGCGCTCGTCGAAACCGGGGAACGCTCCATCAAATAGGTTCTAGTGTTACTGGAGGAGGCAGAGGCGGCAAAGCCCTCCGAGCGCGTGTAATGCCCGTTCACGAGGGCGGAGTTGTTGCCCGTGCCGACGGAGAGGGCCTTGTACCATCCGTACTGGCCGCCGTGGTCGCCCTCGTAGTAGATGGAATCCGTGGACCCCGTGATCTCGTTGTAGGACAGCAGCCACAGCTTGTCGGAGGTCTCGTCCACCGTCGTGTCGTCCTTGCCGCCGATGGTGTACTTGCCCACCGCCAGGACGTCGTCCAGGTAGCCCTGCTCGAAGTTCGCGTAGGCCGCGCCGCCCTCGGAGAGCGTGGCCCGCAGCTCGCAGGCCTCCCAGCCGCCGGCGTTCGTGCTCTTGCTGTTCATGAAGTAGGCGGTGGGCAGGGCGTGGACCATCTCGAAGGTGAGGGTCGTGCCGTCGCCGCCGTGCGCGCCCACCTGCACGACGCGCGACTCCACGTAGCGCTCGTCGAAGGCGAGCGGCCTGTCCTCCCGGTAGAGGGTGTAGAGGTGGTACTTGTCCGCCTGCATCAGGGCCGTCCACTCGTCCTGGCGCGTCGTCTCGACGCCGGCCGCGATCTCGGCCTTCAAGTCCGCCACGGCCGACTTCACCGCCGCGTTGTCCTTGTAGACGTCAGCCGCGCCGGCATCCCCCGCCTCGGGGCTGCTGTAGTCGGCGTTCGCGGCGGTCGCCGCCGCCACGTCGGCGGAGGCGCTGGAGGCCTTGTTGGAGGTGGTGCATTTCTTCGACGGCGCCATCCAGTACGAGCCCAGCGACTCGTCGATCCAGTGGGCGTAGAGGTTCACGGTCGCCCCCGCGCCAGCCTGCGTCTTCGAGGTGGAGGTGGACGCGTCGGTGTACATCTCCACCGCCTTGGCGGAGCTGTTCTCGGCGTTGCCGTCCACCTTCGAGAGGTCGTGGCCGTCGACGTAGGTGAGGGTCGTCACGTTCTTCGCGCCGGCCGTCACGGTGCTGGCCGCGCTCGTCAGCTCCGTGTCGGGCGTGCCCAGCGTCCAGAAGGCGAAGCGCGTGCCGGACGGCGCGGTGAAGGCGTTGGCCGTGAGCGTCTGGTTCTTGGAGCCCAGGTAGATCTTCTGCGAGTAGGTGGCCGACCCGTACGCGTCGTCGCCCTCACCCGTGCCTGAGGAGAGCGTGCCGCCGTTGGCGTGGTAGACGACCTTGTAGACGGCCGAGACCTTCGTGGAGACCTTGACCTCGGCGGGCTTGTAGTTCGCGTCCGAGGAGGTGAAGACCGCCGTGTAGCTGTAGGTGCCCGCAGACGACGAGACCGCGGTGGAGCCGCCGTCCTTCCACTCGAGGGTGCCGGGATAGCCGTCCGGCAGGGAGGGCAGCGCCACCTCGGAGAGCTTCTGGCCGGTCTCGGCGACGGTCGCCAGGCCGGAGGGCTTCATGGAGTCCGGCATGTCGGCCTGGGCTATCGTCCAGGTGCCGGCGCAGACGCCGGTGTAGTTGCCGGAGGCCGCGGCCCAGGCGCTGTAGGCGCCGGCGTTGGTGCCGGACGTCGCCCCCACCACCGCGAAGCTCGCGGCGGGCACGGCCTTCACGGGCGAGGCGGCGGTCCCTATCGGCTCCTTCAGCGTGAGCGTCGCGTCTCCCGCCTGGATGGCGGAGCCGGTGTAGGCCGTGCCGTCGGCGGCGAAGGTGAGCGTCGCCTCCGAGACGTCGAGGGGCTTGATGGAGAACGTGGCGCTCGCGGAGCCCGTGAGGTTGCCCTTCAGCGTCACGGTGGCCGTGGCGGTGCCGGCGTTCGTGTTGTTGCTGTAGGAGACGTCGTAATCGGACGCGGGGAGCGCCGCGTCGTCGTAGGTCACGGCCGCGCCCGGCTGCTTCTCCGTGGCGTCGTACGTGCACTCGGCGTAGTCGAGAGCGACGGAGAGCTTCGCGGAGTCGGCCGCGGCGGCCGCGATCGACCAGGACGCAGCCGAGCTCGTGCCCGTGTAGTTGCCCTTGCCCGAGACGGTCAGGCTGTAGCCCGCCCCCACCGCGGTGCCCGTGTTCCCGGCCACGGTGTAGTCCGCGGACGCGTCGAGCACCTTGCCGTCCAGGATGACCTTCGACACCTTCTTCGTCTGCTCGGAGCCGGTCCAGACGAGCTGCGCGCCGTCGAGGACGACCTCGGCGGACGAGAGGTCGGCCGGGTCGATGGTGAAGCCCGCCTCGGCGCTCGCGGCGCTGTAGTTGCCCTTCAGGGTGACGGTGGCCTTGGCGGTGCCGGCGTTCGTGTTGTCCGTGTAGGACAGGTCGTAGTCGGCCGCGGAGAGCGTCGTGCCGTCGTATGCCACGGTGGCGGCCGGCTCGTGGGCGCCGCCGTCGTAGGTGTAGGAGGTCGTGTCCAGGCTCACGGATATCTTGGACGCGTCGGCCGCGACGGGCGCGATGGTCCAGCCGCCCTCGACGGTGCCGGCGAAGTTGCCCGTGCCGGTCGCCCAGGCGCTGTAGGCGCCGGCGTCGGTGGCGGAGGTCGCGCCCGTGAGGGAGAAGTCGGACGCCGCGAGCTTCTTGGCGCCGCCCGGAAGCGCCGCCTTCAGCTCGAGCGTCGCCTCGCCCGCCTTTATCTCGGAGCCCGTGTAGGCCGCGTTGTCGTTGGCGAAGGCGAGCGTGGCGTTGTCCGCGCTGAGGGTGTAGGGCTTCACCTGGAAGTCGATGGACTTCGTGCCCGTGCGGTTGCCCTTCAGCGTCACGGTGGCCGTGGCGGTGCCGGCGTTCACGTTGTTCTTGTAGGAGACGTCGTAGTCGGTGCCCTCGGCGAGGCCGTCCAGCCCGGTGACGGCCGGCTTCTTCTCCGTGCCGTCGTAGACCTGCGAGCCCGCGTCGGAAAGGCCCACGCCGTCGAGGGAGCCGTCGGCGGCCTCGATCGACCACGCGGCCGTGGCGGTGCCCGTGTAGTTGCCCTTGCCGGAGACGGACGCCGTGTAGTCGCCCGCGTCGGTCTGCGCCGCGGCGGAGGCCTCGTAGTCGGCGCCCGCGGAGAGCTGCACGTCGCCGCGCACCGCCTTGACGACGCTCGGGTTGTGGGGCTGGCCGTCGTAGGTGAAGGACGTCTCGTCCAGCACGACTTTCGTGTTTTCGTCGGAGATGGCCGCCTGCGCGATGTTGAACTCGATGCTCACGGCGTTGCTCGCCGCCCAGTTGCCGGAAAGCGACAGCGTCGCCGTGGCCTTCTTGCCGGCCCCGGCGCTCTTCGCGCTCGCGTCGACGTTGTCGGCGTAGGAGAGGCTGCAGTCGGCCGCCGAGACGCCGGCGGGCAGGGTCGACTCGTCCACGCCGGGCTCCTTGGGCTGTCCGTCGTAGACGTAGCCGCCCGCCGGCAGCGAGAGCTTGATGGCGGCGAGACGGGCCGCGGGAAGCGAGGCGGGCCCGATCTCCCACGCCGTGCCGGCCGTCGCGCCGGTGTAGTTGCCCTTGCCCGTCAAGACGAGCGAGTAGCCGCCCGCGTCGGTGCCCGTGCCGCCCGAGACGTCGTAGTCGGACGCGCCGAGCACGAGCCGGCCCGCGTCGAGGGAGGCCTCCTTCACCACGGCGGACTGCTCGACGCCGGCGCCGTTGCCGTCGGCTTTATAGGTGAGCGTGTCCTGCTCGAGGTAGACGGTCGCGCCGGAGATGTCCCTGGGCGCGATGTTCCACCCGGCGGTGGCCGTGCCCTTGTAGTTGCCCGTGCCCGTGACGGTCAGGGTGTAGCCGCCGTCCCCGTTCACGTCCGTCGCCGTGTCGCCGGAGACGCTGTAGGCGCCCGCGGGCACCGCGCTGCCGTCCGCGGCCACCACGGCGGAGACCTGCTTTTGCTGCTGCGCGCCGTTGTAGACGAGCTGCGCGGAGTCGAGGTAGACGGACGCGCCCGAGAGGTCGGCCTGGGCGATCTGGAAGGCGAGCGCCTTGTCGGGCGTGCCCGCGTAGCTGCCCTTGAACTTGACGGTCGCCGCCGCCGGCGCGCCGGACTTGGCCGTGGCGTCGGTGTTGTTCGTGTAGACGACGGTGTAGTCCGCGCCCTCCACGAGGCCGGCCGGCAGCCCCGTGACGGCCGGCTTCTTGGCCTGCCCGTCGTAGGTGTAGCCGCCCGCGGGGATGCTC
>CAVAWX010000010.1:9747-15529 GCA_963592385.1 Acidaminococcaceae bacterium
GCCCAGCGCCGCGCCGGCCAGCTCCTCGTCGGAGAGGGCCTTCGGGACGATCGCCCAGGAGGCGGTGGCGGTGCCGGTGTAGTTGCCGGTGCCCTCGACTGCGAGGGTGTAGGCGTCCACGTAGGTGCCGGAGGCGCCGGAGGCGACCTTGTAGGAGCCGGCGGGCAGGGGCTCTGCCGCGCCGGGCAGCGTGACGGAGGCGACCTCGGCTGTCTGCCGCACGCCCTTGCCGGATTCGTCGGCCTTGTAGGGCAGCTCGTCTGCCACGAGCTCGACCGCGGCGCCCGCTATGTCCCTGGGCGCGATCTGGAACTCGACGGCCTTCGTGCCGGAGTAGTTGCCGCCCTCGGCGAAGGAGACGGTGACGCGGGCCGTGCCGGCGGCGACGTTGCGCTCGTAGGAGACCGTGTAGTCGGCGCCCTCCACGAGGCCGGCGGGGATGCCGGTGGGCGCCGGGCGCTTGGGCTGACCGTCGTAGGTGTAGCCGCCCTCGGGGATGTCGAGGCCTATGCCGTCTACGGCCGCGTCGTCTGCGGCCACCTTCCAGTCGAGCACGACGGAGCCCGTGTAGTTGCCCGTGCCGGAGACGGTGGCCTTGTAGCTGCCGGCGGCCGTCTGCCCGTCGCAGGAGAGGGCGTAGTCGGCGGCGGACAGCACCCTGTCGCCGGAGAGCGCCTGCTTGACGCCGGGCTTCTTGGGCTGGCCGTCGTAGGCGAACTCGGTGCAGTCGAGCTCGGCGGAGGTGAGCTGCGCGCGCTGTATGGTGAAGGAGAGCTCGGCTTTGCTGCCGGCGTAGTCGCCCTTGCCCGTGACGACGAGGACCGCCTCGCCGGCGTCCACGTTGTCCCTGTAGGACAGCTCGTAGTCGACGCCCTCCACGAGGCCGGACGGCAGCCCCGCGACGCCCGGCCTCTTCTCCGTGCCGTCGTAGACCGCCTCCTGCGGGGAGTCGGCCCTGGCCGACGAGAAGTCGATGGCGCCGGGCGCGATCGTCCACGCCGTGCCGGCGGTCGTGCCGGTGTAGTTGCCCCTGCCCGTGACGGTCAGGGCGTAGGCGCCGGCCGACGCGGCGGCGTCCCCGGCCACGTCGTAGTCCTTGGAGGGGTCGAGGGCCAGCTCGGCGCCGTCGAGGACGATTTTGGAGACCCTCGCCTGCCGCTCGACGCCGGCGCCCGTCGAGGAGTCGCGCTCGTAGGCGAAGGAGTCGCGCTCGAGCGTGACCTGCGCGGCCGAGATGTCGAGCGGGTCGACCGTGAAGACGAGCACGGCGGGCGTGGTGGCCGCGTAGTTGCCCAGGCCCTCGACCGTGAGGGTGGCCGTGCCGGCGTCCACGTTGTCCTTGTACGTCACCTTGTAGTCCACGCCCTCGACGAGGCCGGCCGGGAGCCCCACGACGCCGGGCTTCTTGGGCTGGCCGTCGTAGACGACGGGGACGGACGTGTCGACGGCGGCGCCGGACAGGTCGATGGCGGCCGCCGCGATGTTCCACGTGGCGCTTGCCGTGCCCTTGTAGTTGCCCGTGCCCGTGACGGTCAGGGTGTAGCCGCCGTCCCCGTTCACGTCCGTCGCCGTGTCGCCGGAGACGGTGTAGCCGTCCGCGGGCACCGCGCTCCCGTCGGCCGCCACCACGGAGGCGACCTGCTTTTGCTGCGGGCCGCCGTTGTAGACGAGCTGCGTGGAGTCGAGGTGGACGGACGCGCCCGCGAGGTCGGCCTGCCCGATCTCGAAGGAGAGCTCCTTGGCGGGCGTGCCCTCGTAGTTGCCCTTGAACGTGACGGTCGCCGTCGCCTTTGCGCCGGACTTGGCCGTGGCGTCGGTGTTGTCCGTGTAGGAGACCGTGTAGTCCACGCCCTCGACGAGGCCTTCCGGCAGCCCGGCGACGGCCGGCTCCTTGGCCCGGCCGTCGTAGACGAGGCCGTCCGCGCCGTCGAGGCGCGCGCCGGCCAGCTCGTCGGCGGTGAGCACCCTCGGGACGATCTTCCACGTGGCGCTCGCCGTGCCCTTGTAGTTGCCGACGCCCGTGGCCTTCAGGGTGTAGGCGCCGGTCGCGACGCCCGTGTCGCCGGAGACGGTGTAGTCGCCCGCGCCGGGGGCCGGGGCGCCGCCCGCGGGGGCGATCGCCTTCACCGAGGCGGCCTGCACGACGCCGGCGCCCCTGGCGTCGGCCTTGTAGGGCAGCTCGTCTGCCACGAGCTCGACCGCGGCGCCCGCGAGGTCGGCGCGCCCGATGGTGAAGTCGGTGTTCTTCTCGCCGTTCAGGCCGCCCTTCAGCGTGACGGTCACGCGGGCGAAGTCGGAGGCGTCCACGTTGTTGGACCAGGAGAGCTCGTACTCCTCGCCTTCCGCGAGGGCGCGCCCGTCGTAGGAGACGGTGGGCTCGGGGCAGATCTGCGCGCCAGTGTAGACGCGCGTCTCGGCCGGCAGCTCGACGGAGAGCTTGGCCAGGTCGGCCGTCGTGGCGGCGACCTGCCAGCGCACGCCCTCGACCTTGCCCGCGTAGGCGCCCTTGCCCGAGACGCTGACGGCGTAGTCGCCCACGGCCGTCTGCTCCTCGGCGGAGACCTCGTAGTCGACGCCCTCGGTCAGGACGCGGCCGCCGAGGGTCACCTGGACGACGGCGGGCTTGTGGGGCTGGGCGTCGTAGGAGAAGCTGTCGCGGTCGAGCACGACGGTCGCGCCGGAGATGTCGGCCTGCGCGATCTCGAAGGTGAAGGTGCGGGTGCTGCCCTCGTACCTGCCGATGCCGGTGACGGTGACGCTCGCGGTGCCGGCGTCCGTGTTGTCCGCGTAGGAGAGGACGTAGTCCGTCCCCTCGACGAGGCCCTCGGGCAGGAGGCCGGCGACGCCCGGCTTCTTCTCCGTGCCGTCGTAGGCGTAGCCGTCGGCGGGCACGTCGGGCGCCGCGTTCGAGAAGTCGATGCCCCTCTTGAGGTAGGAGTCCTCGTCGCCCACGAGGCGGTTCCACACGGGGACGGACACGGCCTGCGTGCCGCCGAACACGTAGCAGCTCCTCTGGAGGTCTGAACGGTGCGCGTCCACGACGCCGGTGATGCAGGCGTCGCGGATGTCGGCGTACTTGTTGTTGTCGTCTGCCAGGACGATGACGGAGTTGTTCTTGCCGCACAGCGCCGCGCCGCACGCGGCGTCGTGGTAGCCGTCGCCGCGGGCCACGCCCATGTGGGCCGCCTCCATGCCGGACTCGATGGAGAACCTCGCCACGGCCCTCGAGGTGCCGTAGGCGTCGGCGCCGGCGAGGCGCTGCGCGTTCACGACGGCGGAGTCCGCGGAGGCGTCGACGGCCTCGTAGCCGCCCACGACGAGGGTGCGCGCGAAGCCGCCGGACGCGATCGCGGCGGCGGTCGCGTCGCCCACGGCCGTCGTGCCGACCTCGGTCAGGAAGACCGGGGCCTTCTTCGCGTAGGCGTACGGCGCGATGGACAGGGCGTCCTGGTAGCCGCGCGAGGTGGCCAGCACCGCGTCGCCGCCGCCGCCCCAGCCGCCGTGCTCCTTGCCGTATTTGTAGATGGCGCGCGCCGTGCCCGAGGCGGTGGCGCCCGCCACGCGCTCGACGTCCTCCACGCCGGAGACCGCCCGTATCTGGGAGAGCGCCCCGTCGGAGACGGCCTCGGGGCCGCCCACGACCACCACGTGCTTCACGCCCTTGGACTCGAGCAGCCCCTTCGTCTGCGCGCTCAGGCCGTCGGGCGCGGTGAGCATGACGGGGCACTCGAGCACGCCGGCCAGGCCGGACGCGGACAGCGCGTCGTGGTAGCTCTTGGTCGTGGCGACGACGGCCCAGTCGCTGCTCGCCCAGCCCTCGTCCACGATCTTCGCCATCGTGCCCAGCGCCGTGCCGCCGCCCAGGCGCGTCCAGATCTCGGACGACTTGGGCTCGACGGACTGCTTCTGCGCCTGGACGATGCCGCCCTGGACGCCCGTCGCCGCCGCCGGCGCCCCGACGGCCAGCACCGCCGCCGCCACGACGGCCGCGCCCAGCGCGAGCACCTTGCCGCGCGCGCCGGCCGCCTTCCAGGCCGCGGAGAGCCCGCGGGCGCGTCTGGAGCCCGTGGCGCGGCGCGCGTGCGGCGCCCCCTTCTTCCCCTCGAGACGAAAGCCGTTCATGTCCGCTTCTCCTCTCCACCGCGGCGCAGCTGCCGCCATCGCCGAAAAAGGCGAGGTGCGCAGGGGCGCCGCCCCTCGGCTCCCCCCGCGCCCGCGGGCACCGCACAAGCAGGTTCCGCGAAACGGCGTGGGGAAGCCCTTTTTACTCAGATAACCCTGCATAATGCGCGTGCCACACTTTTTTGTATGGAATGAAGGGAGGGAGTTTCTTTTTATTCAGAAAAATTACATATTCAAGGGCGCAATTCGACTTCCGCGCAGCCTCGCTGCGGCGTCGTCCCTTAATACAACCGCTGTGCCCTACCCCTTGCCAGGGCCGTTGCTCTCTAGCGCTCCAGCGCGAGCTCCACGAGGGTGCGGCACAGCGGCGCGAAGTCGAGGCCGACCTTTGCCGCCGCGTCGGGCAGAAGGCTCGTGGCCGTCATGCCGGGGATGGTATTCGTCTCGAGCAGGTAGGGCGTGCCGTCGGCGGCCACGATCATGTCCGTGCGCGACACCCCGGTGCAGCCGAGCGCAAGGTGCGCCGCACGGGCAAAATCCTCGCAGGTCGCCGTCGTCGCCTCGTCGAGGCGCGCAGGAATGATGTGGCTCGCGCCGCCCGCCGAATACTTCGCGTCGAAGTCGTAGAACGCGCTCGACTCCTGCGGCACTATCTCGATGATGGGCAGGACCTGCGGGTTGTCGTTGCCCAGCACCCCCACCGTGATCTCCACGCCGTCGACGAATTTCTCGACGACCAGCTCGTCGTCGTAGGCGAACGCCTCGGCAACCGCCTGGACAAACGCGTCAGTTTCATCGACGATGTAGACGCCGAGCGCCGAGCCCTCGCGCGACGGCTTCACCACGCATTTGCCGCCCATCTCCTGCAATATGCCCTCGGAAAACACTTCGTCGTAGGCGCCGATTTCGTACTCCTCTTTCGTCAGCACCTCCCACAGGGCGGTGGGCAGGCCCGAGGCGCGGTACATGACCTTCGCGCGGAGCTTGTCCATGGCAAGGGCGCTGGCCAGCACGCCCGGCCCCGTATAGGGGACGTGCAGCAGCTCGCACAGGCCCTGCACCGTGCCGTCTTCGCCGTCGCGGCCGTGCAAGGCGATGAAGACCACGTCCGGCTTGGAGGCAATCAGCTGCTCGACGAAATCTTCGTCCTTCGTGTCGATCTCGACGAGGGGAAAGCCGGTCTCGCGCAGGGCTGCGGCGACGGCCGCGCCGGAGGAAAGGGACACCTCGCGCTCGCCGCTCGTGCCGCCTTTCAGCAAGGTCACGCGCGTGGCGGTCGGGTCGCAGGGGACAGTTTCAACCGATATCTTCTCCATGTGGGCCACCATTTCCCTCTCTGCGGATATCGCCGACGTGTCGCATCTGCGCTATCTTACTAGAAAGGATGAAGGAGAAACCCGCGTGCCTGGTGAAAATGCGCACGCCTTCTCGAAAGGGAGAACGTGGACGGCCGCGAAAATATCAAAAATCTAGATAAAGCAGTGCTTGAGCAGGCGTTTCTCGAGATGGGCGAGAAGAGGTTTCGCGCGGCGCAGGTGCTCGACTGGCTGTATGCGAAGGGCGCGTCCTCGTTTGCGGAGATGAGCAACTTGTCGAAGGGGTTGCGCGAGGCGTTGGAGCAGCGCTTCTACCTGGATGCGCCGCGTGTGGCCGCGCGGCA
>CAVAWX010000010.1:15539-32483 GCA_963592385.1 Acidaminococcaceae bacterium
GACGCGTAAATATTTATTCTCGTTTTCAGATAATACCTGCGTCGAAGCCGTGGGTATCCCCAGCGGCGCGCACCTGACCGTCTGCTTTTCCACGCAGGCGGGCTGCGCGATGGGCTGCGTCTTCTGCTCGACGGGGCGCGGCGGTTTCACGCGCAACCTCTCGTGCGGCGAGATGTTCGACCAGGTGCGCCTCGTGGGCGAGGACTTCGGAATGCGCGTCTCGAACGTCGTCGCCATGGGGCAAGGTGAGCCGTTTGCGAACTACGACGCGGTGCTGGCAGCCCTGCGCCTGATGAACGAGGAGAAATATCTGGGCATCGGGGCACGTCATATCACCGTCTCCACCTGCGGGCTGCTCGACGGCATACAGCGCCTGACCCGCGAGCCGGAGCAGTTCACGCTGGCCGTCTCGCTGCACTCGGCGGTGCAGGAGACGCGCGACGCGCTCATGCCGGGCGTCGCAGGCGTGTCGCTTGCCGACCTAAAGGAAACGCTCTCTATCTATGGCGACACGACGAAGCGGCGGCCGAGCCTGGAATACGCGCCGATCCTCGGCGTGAACGACAGCGACGAAGAGCTGGCGGCACTCGTCTCCTTTTGCAAGGGCATGCTCTGCCATGTGAATCTCATCCCCTTGAATCCCCCGTCGGAGAGCCTGGGTGAATCAGATGTTCCCGCAGGCGGCGGTGAGAAAATGATTCCCTCCCCGCGCATGCAGGAATTCAAGCATGCGCTGGAGAGGGAACATGTAGAGGTGTCCATCCGCAACTCGCGTGGGGCGGACATCGACGGCGCCTGCGGTCAGCTCAGTCAGCGCTATCTTCGTTCTTGATCACCTTGAAGATGCGGAGCAGGTCGTCCTCGTCTTTGAACTCTATCTCTATCTTGTTCTTGCCGCGCGTCGATTTCACGCGCACACCCGTGTCGAGGCGGCGGCGCAGCTCCTTGGCCACCGTCTTGAAGGAACGGGGCGCAGGCGGCTTCGCCTCGCGCTCCACGTCGCCTGCCGCATAGAGGCGGGCGAGGTTTTCCGCTTCGCGGACCGACAACTTCTCCTCGGCGATTTTATTGCCAAACTTGATGCGCTTCTCGTCTTCGGGGACGGAGAGAATCGCGCGTGCATGTCCCGCGCTGATTTTCCCGTCGTACATCAGCTCCTGCACCTCGTCGGGCAAGTCGAGCAGGCGCATAGCATTGGCCACCGCAGAACGCGACTTGGAGACGGACTCGGCAAGCTGCGCCTGGGTCAAACCGCCGACCTTCATCAAGTCTTTGTAGCCCCGCGCCTCTTCAATGGGGTTCAGGTCGTTTCTCTGAAGGTTCTCTATGAGCGCGACGCGCAGGGTCTGAGTGTCGTCCATCTGCATGATGCGGACGGGCACCTTCTTGAGACCTGCCTGCTTGGAAGCCTGCCATCTGCGCTCGCCTGCGATGATCTGGTAGCCACCATCCGCGACAGGGCGCACAAGTATAGGTTGGAGAAGTCCTTCCTTTTTGATGGAGTCGGCCAGATCGGCAATGCCGTCCTCGTCGAAATGGGAGCGGGGCTGCCCCGGATTCGGCTTTATCTCGTCGATGGGAAGCTCTCCCCCGTTGTTCTCGATCGTGCCCGACTCGACTGTCGTGTCGGCAAATATAGCCTCAAGCCCTTTGCCAAGACCGCGGTTTTTCGATGCCATATCTTTCCCCGTTTCTTCTAGAAGAGCTTCTTATAGCGCTTGACCACTTCGTCCGCGAGCGCACGGTATGCCTTCGACCCTTTTCCATTCGGGTCGTACTGGGTGATGGGCTGCCCGAAACCAGGAGCTTCGGAAATCCTCACCGTGCGCGGAATCTTCGTGTCGAAAATCTTGTCGCCGAAGTAATCCTTCACCTGGTCGGCGACTTGCTGCGCGAGCGCCGTGCGCTTGTCGTACATAGTCAGCAGCACGCCGAGTATGTCGAGTTGCGGATTCAGGCGCTTTTTGACCATATTCATCGAGTCGATGATTTTTGACAAACCTTCCAGCGCATAAAACTCGGACTGAATGGGTATGAGGAGCTGCTGTGCGGCCGTGAGGGCGTTGATGGTGAGCATTCCAAGCGAGGGAGGACAGTCGATGATGACGAAGTCGTAGACATCCTCATGCTCCGTTATCTCGTCTATCGCCTCTTTCAGACGGGATTCACGGGCGATGGCTTGTACAAGCTCCGCTTCCGCACCTGCGAGGTCGATGGTTGCGGGAATGATGCGCACGTTCTCGCTCTCCACATCGACAACGGTCTCGTGTGCGGGCACATCGTCGTTGAGAAGGCAGTCGTACGAGCTCAACTCGCAGCTTCTCTTGTCGAAACCAAGACCACTCGTGCTGTTTCCCTGAGGGTCGAGGTCTACGAGAAGGACGCTGTAGCCCTTCTCACCTAGAGCTGCAGAGAGGTTCACCGAGGTGGTTGTTTTTCCCACGCCACCTTTTTGGTTGATGATTCCTAGCGTGAGAACGGGATTCTCAGGTTTCTTGCGTTTCAACTGGTGGGAACTCACGGAAACCTCCAATACAGGGCTGCTCGTATATATCCTGATTCAAAATACACTCACCGCATCATATTTGTAAACAAAAAAAGCTCTGGAGTCCCCTGAATGAAAAAAGGTGTATCCAGGTAGATGTTTCACGTGAAACATCCGATTAGGTATCGCTGAAGCCAGTAAAGAAACCTTTAAAGGTGTTTCACGTGAAACATGGTTTCAAGACCAACGGTAAAAAATATATCTCACTCAAATGTTTCACGTGAAACAATCAACTGAAGATTAGTGAAAATAGAAATTGTCCTTTTAGGGATGTTTCACGTGAAACAATTCCCTGTAAATCAAAATCAGGTCTATGACAAATCTTTTCGACTCAAGAACTCTTGTCATTTCTGCGGTAAAGGACGTTTTGCAGCTATGCCAGGACGGCGCGGCAACTTCACAAATGCCTCACCTGTCTTCTCGAAGATGAAAATCAAGCGCTTCGCTTTTTCTTCTCCCACGCAACAAAGCTTGCGTTCCACAAGAGACAAGCCGAGTAGTTCCGCAGCCTTCATACCATCCTCTATCTCTTCATTCGAGATATCGGATTTCAGCGCGAAGAGTTTTCCACCTCTTTTCAGAAGAGGTGTCGCAAGTTCCTCGCACACGGGAAGGCTGCTCACCGCACGCATAACCACTCCGCCGAATACCTCACCTAATTCATAGGCGAGTTCTTCGCTGCGCACATCGCTCACATGAACCGTTTCGCTCAAACCCAGCCGGTCCACAATCTTCTTGGTTGCCGCAGCCTTCTTCTTCACCGAGTCGAGGAGGGTGAACTCCTTCCCACTTGCCACCGCGAGGGGAAGCCCCGGAAACCCGCCACCCGTTCCTATATCCAAAAACGGGCCGTCCACACCCTCCAGACAGGAAAGCACCGTCAGAGAATCCTCCACATGAAGAGGAATGGCTTTCTCGTAGCTGGTGATGCGGGTGAGGTTTGTCGTCTTGTTTTCCTCGAAGAGGTAGTGAAGATGAAGAAGCAGCAGCTCCTTTTTCTCTCCCTCGAGCTCTACCCCCAAACGAGAAAGAGCCGCGTCGAGGGCGGCTCTCTCCGTATCTCCAAATTCAAAGCTGCTCATCGCTAGACAGGCACGACCACGACGCGGCGCTCGGGATCCTCGCCTTCGGAATGCGTCTCCACGCGCTCGTCGTCGCGCAGGGCCATGTGCACCAAGCGGCGCTCGTAGGCGTTCATGGGGCGCAGGCGTATGTCCCTGTCCTGGTCGACCGCGCGGTCGGCTGCGTTGTACGCGGTGGCCTCGATCTTCTGACGCTGGCGATGCTTGTAGCTCTCCACGTCGATGGTCACATGGTGGCGGCGTCCCACCTTCTTCTGGGTGATGGTCGAGACGAGCACCTGCAGCGCCTCGAGCGTGTGCCCGTAACGCCCGATCAGGATGGCCAGGTCTCCACCCACCACATCGAGAATAATCTCGTCGTCGTCGCCCTCGTACTCGTCTATCTCGGCGTTCTCCGCGTCGAAATACGCGAGTATGGACTGCAAGGTCTCTATCGCCGCATCGGACACCTCGTCGAGCTCGCTTTCACGAAGCTGCGCCGCCTCGTCGTCGAGAGCGCCCTCGCCTTCCTCGACGAACTCGCCGTCTTGATTATCTGAATTTTCAATAATCTCGCCATCGCGCTCGACAGCGTCGTCATTGGAAACCACAATCATCTCTTCATCGTTCATGGATGCTCCTCACCTTGTATTTGGCAGCGCGCGCCGAAAAGCGCGCGTCGTTTAACGAGATTTGCGCGGGCGCTTCTTCTTCTCGCGGCGCTGCACGTTCACACGCACGGGCTGCACGTGGATTTCCTCTTCGGTGGCGGCGTCTTCCTTCTCCATCACCCTGTTTTGGATGAGCTGCTGGAAGAAGCCGAAGCACGACGACAGCGCCCAGTACAGCATGACGCCTGCCGGCGAGATGAACGCCATCCAGATGAACATGATGCCCATGACGCCGACCATCATCATGGTCTGGTTCTTGTTCTGGTCGGCGTTTTTCAGCTGCAGAATCATCGGCGCGATGGAAAAGCCGATGAACAACACGAGGAGCACGATGTAGGGGATGGCGTAGACGGGACCCACATTCCACGCGTCGCCGAGCGTCTGCGTGAGGTTCGGGATGATCTGGTAGAAGGTCACGCCGAGCTGGTCGGTGGCGTAGTCGCCGATTTTCCAGCGCAGCACCTGGAACAGGATGATGAAGATGGGCATCTGGATGATCATCGGCAGGCACCCCGCGAGCGGGTTGAACCCGGTCTCGCGGTAGAGCTTCATCGTCTCTTCCTGGATTTTCTGCTGGTCGCCCGCGTAGATCTCCTGGATTTCCTTCATGCGGGGCTGGAACTTCTTCATCTCGTAGCTGGACTTGAACTGCTTGCGCTGCAGCGGAAAGAGGATGAAGCGGATGACCAACGTCACGATGATGATGGCAAGGCCCCAGTCGCCCACGAAATTCGCGAGCAGCGACAGGGCATAGGCGCACCCGTTCAGAATACCGTCCCACATATGTGTAAACCTTTCGCTTTATTTCACGCGGGCGCAAGAAGCACCCGTCTCTTCTTTTTCCGGTACGGGGTCGTATCCGCAAGTGTGCCACGGATTGCAACGAACGATACGCTTCGTCGCCATCCATCCACCTTTGATACATCCGAAACGGCGAATTGCAATGATAGCGTATTCAGAGCAGCTTGGAACGTAACGGCACGTGGGAGGAAAAAGCGGGGACACATATGTGCGGTACCCCTGGATCGCCGCGAGGATGCAGGTGCGGGGGAGAGCGGAGGCCTTCACGACGCGCTCCTCTTTTTCCGCCGCACACGACGCGCGGCGCCTTTTTCCTGCATGCCGGCCCCGTCCTGCACGACGCCCTCGCCCAGCACGCCGGCCGCCTTCAACGCGCGCTTCATCTGGCGCACCACGTCCTCGTGTGCGGCCGTCGCCACGCTTTTCCGGGCGATGAAGACGACGTCGCTGCCCGCCCACGGCGCCCCCAGCTCGCGCGCAGCCTCGCGCATGACACGTTTGCAGCGGCTGCGCAAAGGCGCGACGCCCAGCTTCTTTCCCGCGATGAAGGCGCAGCGCCCTTCGGCATGCGGGGAAGGGGCGACGATGAACGAGCAGCACCTACAAGAAGAGCGCCTCCCTTGTGTGAAGAGGCGCTCTATCTCTTGCTTCGATTTGACGGTGCCTTTCATGGAAAAGCCACCTCGCGCATGGCCGCGAAACTACACGCGGGTTATGCGCACAGACGCTTGCGACCCTTGGCGCGGCGCGCCTTCAGGACAGCGCGGCCGCCACGAGACGACATGCGGGCACGGAAACCGTGGCACTTCGCGCGCTTGCGCTTGTTCGGCTGGTACGTACGTTTCATCTCTAATCCTCCTCGGAGAAATCTCCGTCACGAACAGTTAAGCCCGAGAAGTCTACTTCGGCGGCACAGACGCGTCAAGGGCGAACAGGGAGATTTTTCCTCGTCTTTTCACTGTGGAAAAAAGTGGATAAGGTGGAAAACACTGTATAAAAGAAGTGTTTTCGGTGGAAAACTTCCAAACGGCGCATGAAAAAATTTCAGAGCTTTTTTCCACGAACAAGTGTTTCCCGGCACCCCTTTACCCGAAAAAACGATAGATTCCGCCGCTTTCCGCCTTCCATAGTGAAAAAGACACAGAGTTTCCACCGAATATTCCATGTTTCCAGAAAGCTTTTCCACACACGTGGAATCTTATGTGGAAAACGTTGAAAATACCTGTTCAACATAGGTGGAAACTTTCCTATCAAGAATGAAAACCAAAAGCTCCGCGCTGCGCATCTGAAAAACTTTCGCCTTTTTTCGTTGAAAACCTAGTGGAAAACTGAATTTTTTCCTATATTTGTGGAAAGGAGGCGGAAACTTTTGGAAACGTCGATGGAAAAACTTTCCCCACAGCCGGCACGCATCGCGGTCTACGACGGACTGCGCACCGAGCCGCAGATCGTCGACATCGAGGAAGACGACATCAAACAATATATAGGTGCGATCGCGGCGAAGACCTACGAACTGGCCAGCGCGCGCGGCGGCCAGATCCCCTACACCGTCATCTTGCAGGTGACGGAAAACTTCATCCACGCGCACTTCTCCGAGCCGTGCATCTCCATCCTGGACCGGGGCAACACCATACGTTTCTCCGACCAAGGCCCGGGCATCGAGGACAAGGAGCGCGTGCAGCTGCCCGGCTTCACCTCGGCGACGCAGGAGATGCGCCGCTACATCAACGGCGTGGGCTCGGGCCTGCCCATCGTGAAGGAGTACCTGAAGTTCTCGAACGGCCGCCTCGTGATAGAAGACAACATCTCGCAGGGTACGGTCATCACCATCAGCGTGAACCCCTACTTGCAAAAAGACGAGCCTGTCGTCTACCAGGAGACGCCGCAGCGCGAGCCGGCCGGCCAGGCGGCACCCGCACCGCAAGCGGAGAAGGTGGCGTTGCAGCAGCGCGACGAGGACATCCTGCGCCTGACCATGCACATAGGCTCGATAGGACCCACCGACGTGCACGAGCAGCTGCAGATCCCCGTCTCGACCGCAC
This sequence comes from Acidaminococcaceae bacterium, assembly GCA_963592385.1. GTDB lineage: Bacteria > Actinomycetota > Coriobacteriia > Coriobacteriales > QAMH01 > CAVAWX01. The sequence continues at coordinate 22,660 of CAVAWX010000010.1, forward strand.
ATCGCCTGTTGAAGCGCCTCGAGGAAGGCGGCTATCTGAAGTCCGAGGCGGGTGGGCAGCACAGGCGCATAATCACGGACAGCGGCAAAGCGGCGATCGCGTGAAAGGGAGGCGTATATGAACCAGGAAGAACTCTGGTCGGCGGTGATGCACCAGCTGCTCGACGGCGTGAGCGCCGACGACCCGAAAAGCGTCTTTCTCACGCTCGTGAAGCCGTTTCGCATATTCGGCGACCAGTTCGTGTTGCTCGCGGAAAACGCGCAGGTGGAGTCGTGGGTGCGCACGAACTACCTGGACGAGATCCAGTCCACGCTCGACGCGATCGCCACCGAGAGCTACCACGTGAACATCGCCTCCAACGAGGACATGGGCGACAGCTCGGCGCAACAGGCGTCGCACGCGGCGGGCACGTCGCATAGCTCGCACGCCGCGCGAGAGCCGCACACGCCGTCCGCGCAGCCGGCGCAGCAGGCAGCGCAGAGCACGGCGCAGCCGGCGCACCCCTTCACCATGCCGAAGATGCACAGCGAGGCAAGCGCACCCGCCCCCGAGACCCCGCAGCCCGCGTGGATGAACCAGTATGTGACCCCCGAGGAGATCAAAGCGACGGCACCGCAGCAAAAGCGCAACGCCCCCGAGGCGGAGAGCATGGTGGCCCGCGGCGCGAGCCACGACCCGAACTCGCCGACGAGCGGCCGCGAGATCCTCTTCGAGCGCTTCACCTTCGACACCTTCGTCGTCGGGCCGTCCAACAAGTTCGCGCGGGGCGTGGCGCTGGCCGTGGCCGAGCAGCCCGGCATGGCCTACAACCCGGTGTTCATCTACGGCAACTCCGGCCTGGGCAAGACCCACCTGCTGGCCGCCATCGCGAACTACGTGGTCACGAACTTCCCGCGCATGGCGGTCGTCTACGCGTCGGCCAACGACTTCACCAACGACTTCGTCCAGTCGGTGCAGGCCAACGACTGGCTGTCGTTCAACAAGAAGTACCACCAGGCCGACATCCTGCTGATCGACGACGTGCAGTACCTCGAAGGGCGCAACGAGACCATCGACCAGCTCTTCAACATATTCAACGAGATGGTGAACCAGCACAAGCAGATCGTGCTGTCGGCCGACCGCGCGCCCAAAGACATCGACATGGACGACCGCATGCGCAGCCGCTTCCTCACGGGCACGACGCCGGACATCAACCCGCCGGACTACGAGACACGCCTGGCCATCCTGCGCAACTACCTGCCGCGCGCACTGCCGCAGAATTTCGTGGGCACCGTGCCCGACGACGTGCTGGAATACGTGGCGAAGGTGTCCACCTCGAACGTGCGCGAGATCGAGGGCGCCGTCAACCAGCTCGTCACCCACATGTCGGTGCTGCACAAGACCGACATCTCCGTGGACGAGGCCAAGGAGATCTTGCAGGACTTCTTTCTCGAGACCGACAAAAAGCAGGTGAGCATCGCGGGGATCCAGGCGGAAGTCGAGCGCTACTTCGGCGTCTCGCACGAGGACATGGTCTCGGCCAAGCGCTCGCGCGACATCGCCTATGCGCGGCACGTGGCCATCTACCTCTCGCGCTGGCTGACGGAGGAGTCGCTGGAGAGCATCGGCAAGAAGTTCGGCGGGCGCGACCACACGACCATCATGCACTCGGCGAACAAGATCGACAAAGACCAGAAGGACAACCGCACGCTGTTCGACCAGATCGAGCAGCTGACGGCGCGCATCAAAGGGCATAGCTGAGGCGCGCGGGCGAACATGTGGCATACCAGGTTGAAAACGATGGGAAAACGTGTGGAAAAGGGGCGGGGCGATTTTCGCGGTGGAAAGATTTTCGGGTTTTGCACATCCGAAATGAACAGAGACACCTGCGACGAGCTGCAAAAAACCGACTCGTCTACATATCCACGTGTTTTACTATAAGTACTAAATGAAGAAAGAACTTTAATAAAAAGGAGGCGGCGCGTCGTGGAATTCAACATCGACAAGAACGAACTTCAGAAAGCCCTCAACGTCGTGGGCAAGGGCATGTCGTCGCGGGCGACCCTGCCGATCCTCGCGGGCGTGCTCGTGACCGCGCACGACGATGTGGTCACGTTCCAGACGACCGACCTCGAGACGTCCATCAGCCACACCACGCATGCCGATGTGATCGACCCCGGGCGCGTCGTCGTGCCGGGCAAGCTCTTCTCCGACATCGTGAAGAGCCTGCAGGACGCGGCCGTGCGGGTGAAGGTGAACGACGCGCAGGTGGAAGTGGGGTGCCTGAACTCGTCGTTTACGCTCTCGACGCTGCCGGCCGACGATTTTCCCGCGTTTCCGCAGCTCACAGCCCAGCAGGAGATCAGCGTGCCGGCGGGCGACCTCGCGCGTTCGGTGCAGCGCGTGGCGTTCGCCGCGAGCAAGGACGAGGCCCGCGCGGTGCTGATGGGCATATTCATCGAGGTGGACGAAAAGAACATCCGCCTCGTGACGACGGACGGCTACCGCCTCGCCGTCTCGGACATGCCCGTCGTCATCCCGCAAAGTGAGCCGTTCTCGGCGATCATCCCGAGCCACGCCTTCGACGACGCGATGCACCTGGCGGCCGGCGAGCAGGCCGTGTCGCTCGGATTCACCGAAAACCAGATAGTGTTCAGCTTCGGCGACACCGTGTTCATCAGCCGCCGCACCGAGGGCAACTACCCCGACTACAAGGGGCTGCTGCCGAAGAAACACGACGTCAAGGCGACGATGGACATAGCCGAGCTGAAGACCGCGGTGAAGCGCGTGTCCCTGCTCGCGCAGTCGCACGCGCCGGTGCGCTTCCATTTCGACCTGCTCGCGCAAAACGCCGTGGTGTCCGCGAAGACGCAGGACGTCGGCGGCGCGCAGGAGACCATCTCGGCCGAGGTCGAGGGCGAGGACAACATCGACATCGCCTTCAACCACCAGTACGTGCTCGACGGGTTGAACGTGATGGACGGCGCGGCATCGCTGGAGATGCAAGACCGCACTAAGCCCGGCATCTTTCGGCAAAAAGGTGACGAGGGCTATCTCTACCTCGTGATGCCCATGCAGGTGAGGTAGTGCGCGCACGTCGATGGCGCTGCGCGTCGAGAACATACGGCTGCACGAGTTTCGCGGGTATGAGGATTTTTCGCTGGGCGATTTATCTAGTTTTATGATAATAAAAGGCCCGAACGCGGTCGGGAAGACGAACCTCGTCGAGGCGCTGCACCTGCTGACGACGGGGGAGTCGTTTCGCGCGGGGAAGTGGGGCGAGCTCGTGTCGTGGGGGCAGCCCGCCTGCAAGGTGGAGGCGACGTTTCGCGACGAGCCGCGCGAACTCGCGCACGCGGTGGTGGTCGAAGGCGAGCAGCATTCCTTTTTCGTGAACGGGAAGAAGAAGCGCTCGTCCGCGTTTTCCGAGTCCACGGCAGCGGTGCTCTTCACTCCGGACGATCTGCAGCTGGTGAAGGCGTCGAGCGCGTGCCGCCGCGCCGAGGTAGATGGGATTGGCAAGCAGCTTTCGAGACCTTATGGGAAGTTGTTGAAGGATTACAGGAAGTGCCTGAAGCAGCGCAACGCGCTCCTCAAAGAGGACGGCGTGCCCGCGTACGTGATGCAGTCGTGGGACGAATCCCTCATCGCCGCAGGTGCGCACCTTTGCGCGAAACGTCAGGCGCTTTTCGCGCGCCTCGCTGGGGAAATGGAGAGGGTCTACGGGGAGATATCGCCAGGCGAGGTCCTGGCGGCGCGCTACATTCCCTCTTGGGAGAGGTTCGACGAGGCCGGGGCGCAGTTGGGGGATCCTGTCGCGCCTGCGGAAGGGGAGGGGCCTTCGGATGCGGAGGCCATCACAGAAGAGCTCGGCGCGCTTGCCCGGCGCGTGGGCGATGCCGAGCGCCGCCGCCACACGACGCTTTTCGGCCCGCACAAAGACGAGATCGCCTTTTTCATCAACGGCAAGAACGCGCGGCTCTTCGCCAGCCAAGGCCAGCAGCGCAGCATCGTCTTGGCGGAGAAGATCGCCGCGTTGCAGGCGATGGAGGAGATTTCCGGGCGCAAGCCGTTTTTACTCCTCGACGACGTGATGTCGGAGCTGGATGAGACGCGCCGCAGCTGCCTCGCCTCGTTTTTCAGCAGCTGCGCGCAGACCTTCGTCACCACCACGAACCTCGGGTATTTCACCGACGAGGTGCTGGACGCGGCGCGCATCGTCGAGCTGCCCATGGAGGGAACGCGGCATATATACTGACCGGGTGAAGTGGACGCGCGGGGCGGACGCGTGGCACACGCGCGTGAAGTCGGATGCGCGAAATGGACGTGTGCGGTCGGGCGTATGCGTGAAATGTTGCGGATGCGCGGCGCGGTCGTTCACGATGCGTCGCAGTGCAGCGAAAACGGCGAGAGGGGGTGTGCATGAAACGCGGATTTTCCGGCGTCGTCAACATCGGCGACGAGGTGCAGCAGCTTGCGCGCGCCATGGAGAAAAACGATCCGGACATCGCCGCGAGCGCGCGCGTGCAACTCGCGTGGCGAAACGCGGTCGACGAGAAGACCCTGCAGCACACCGTCGCCGTCTTCGCCGTGCCGGGCAGCGCCGCCGCCGAGGTGCTGGTCTACGTCGACTCGTCCATACGCGCCGCCGACATGAACATGCAGTCGGAGCGCTTCCGCATGCACCTGAACATCGCCCTGGCCGAGCTGCGCGAACAGGAGGACGGGGAGTTTCTCGCGGCCGACGACGACGCCCTTTTCACCATGCGTGAAAACGTCGAGGTGGTGAAGAAAATCAAGTTCATCGTCTCGAAGAAGGCGTACGCGCCGCAGAAGAGGCGGCAAAGCACCGCGGAGCTGCTCGCCGCCGAAGACGAGGCCGCCCGCCCGCGAAAGGTGGACGTGTCGGACGCGACCCGCGAGGAGCTGTGCCGCGCCGCCGCCGACATCGACGACGAGCGCCTGCGCCGCGTGGTGTTGGAGGCCGCGCAGTCGAATCTTTCCCGCGCCGACGACGCTGCCGACGAAACGCCCGCCGCCTCCTCCGGTGGCGAAATCACGCGAGGCAATGAGAAAGCGCCAGAGCGCTTCTCCACGCAAATCTGAATTTTTCTTCACACCACGTGGGAAAACCCTCTTATCTCAAAAATTAATAAGCTATCTGCCCACAAAATCTTGTGGTTTCAAATACAATGGCGGACATATGTTGTGATGTTCACGGCCGGCCCGTGTCGTACCTTCGTGCGGCAAAATCGGCGGCCGCGAGACGATGCTGACGGAGGGTGTTTTGGCACAAAAACCATCTTCTTATTCTGGAAAAGACATTCAGGTACTCGAGGGGCTCGAGGCCGTACGCAAGCGGCCGGGCATGTACATAGGTTCGACCGGCCCCAAGGGCCTGCACCATCTGGTCTACGAGGTCGTGGACAACTCGGTCGACGAGGCGCTCGCCGGCTACTGCACGAAGGTGGACATCACCATCAACCCCGACGGGTCGGTCACGGTGGTGGACAACGGCCGCGGCATCCCCGTGGACAAGCACCCGAAGATGAAGATTCCGACGCTCGAGGTCGTCTTGACCATCCTGCACGCCGGCGGCAAGTTCGGCGGCGACGGCTACAAGGTCTCCGGCGGCCTGCACGGCGTGGGCGTGTCGGTGGTGAACGCCCTGTCCACGAAGGTCATCGCCGAGGTCCGCCGCGACGGCGCCGTCTACGAGATGCAGTTCGCGCAGGGCAAGACCACGCAGAAGATGAAGAAGACGGGCACGTCCAAGTCGACGGGCACGTCCATCACCTTCTGGGCCGACCCCGAGATCTTCGAGACCACCGAGTACGACGACAGCGTGCTGCTCACGCACTTCCGCGAGACGGCATTTCTGAACAAGGGCCTGAAGATTCACTTCACCGACAAGCGCGAGGGCAAAGACGTCGACGAGACCTTCCAGTACATGGGCGGCATCGTCGATTTCATCAAATACCTCAACGAGAACAAGACCTCCGTCAGCGGCGCGAAGCCCATCGACTTCGAGGCCGAAAGCGAGGCCGGCCAGGTCGAGGTGGCCATGCAGTGGACCGAGGCCTACAACGAGACGGTCCTTTCCTTTGCCAACAACATCCACACCGCCGAGGGCGGCACGCACCTCGAGGGCTTCCGCAACGCGCTCACCCGCACGGTCAACGACTACGCGCGCCGCCAGGGCATCCTGAAGGAAAAGGACGCGAACCTCACGGGCGAGGACGTGCGTGAAGGCCTGACCGCCGTGATCAGCGTGCGTCTGCACGAGCCGCAGTTCGAGGGCCAGACCAAGACGAAGCTGGGCAACACCGAGATTCGCGGCCTGGTGCAAGGCGCCGTGATGAAGGGGCTGGCCGAGTGGATGGAGGAGCATCCCAACCCGGCCAAGACCGTGGTGAAGAAGGCGGTCGGCGCGGCCAAGGCGCGCGAGGCGGCCAAGAAGGCGCGCGACACGACGCGGCGCAAGAGCGTGTTCGAGGGCGCGGGCATGCCGGGCAAGCTGGCCGACTGCTCGGTGAAAGACCCGGCGCTGACCGAACTCTACATCGTCGAGGGCGATTCCGCAGGCGGCTCGGCCAAACAGGCGCGCGAGCGCAGCTACCAGGCCATCCTTCCCCTGCGCGGCAAGATTTTGAACGTCGAGCGCGCCGGCCAGAGCCGCGCCCTGAATTCCGAGACCATCACCTCGCTCATCACCGCCATCGGTACCGGCGTCGGCGAGGAGTTCGACGCTGACAAGGCGCGCTACCACCGCATCATCATCATGACCGATGCCGACGTGGACGGCGCGCACATCGCCATCCTGCTGATGACGTTCTTCTTCCGCTTCATGCCGGAGCTGATCGCGCGCGGCTACATCTACATCGCGTGCCCGCCGCTCTACGGCCTGAAGAAGAAGAACTCGCGCACGGGCAAGGTGCTGCAGTACCTCTACAACGACGCGGCGCTCGCGGAGTGCATGGCCGGCATCGACGACCCGTCCAAATACGACGTGCAGCGCTACAAGGGCCTGGGCGAGATGGACCCCGAGCAGCTGTGGGAGACGACCATGGATCCCGACCAGCGCACCTTGCGCCAGATCACCTATCAGGACGCCGGAGAGGTGGACAAGGTGGTCTCGGACCTTATGGGAAACGATGTCGAGACGAGGCGCCTGTTCATCCAAGAACACGCCAAAGAGCTCGACGAGAAATTCTTGGACGTGTAGAGGAGAGGAGGGATAGCACATGGCAGACGATATGAACATCGACGGCACGCCCGAGCACGGCGAAGACGGCAGCATCGACAACCTGCTGGGCCGCATCGACGACGCCGACACTGAAAGCGACGGCAGCCTGGACGCGGACGTGGAGGAGGCCGCCTCGGCAGGCGACGGCTTCGGCGACGGGCTTTCCGCCGCGCCCGAGCACGTGGTCGGCGAGGACATAGAGGCGAAGATCAACGCGGGGCTGGGCGTCCTCGACATCAACGTGGGCAAGGTCTCGAGCACTGAGTTCTCCCACGAGATGCGCTCGTCGTTTCTCGAGTACTCCATGTCGGTCATCGTGGCGCGCGCCCTGCCGGACGTGCGCGACGGCATGAAGCCCGTGCACCGCCGCATCCTCTACTCGATGTACAGCACCGGCATCACCCCGAACAAGCCGCACGTGAAGTCGGCGCGTTCCGTCGGCGACTGCATGGGTAAATACCACCCGCACGGCGACGCGGCCATCTACGACACGATGGTGCGCATGGCGCAGGATTTCTCCATGCGCGTGCCGCTGATCGACGGCCACGGCAACTTCGGCTCCATCGACGGCGACAGCCCGGCGGCTATGCGCTACACCGAGGCGCGTCTGAACAAGCCCGCGATGGAGATGCTCGCCGACCTGGACAAGGAGACGGTCGACTGGCAGCCCAACTACGACGAGTCGCTGCAAGAGCCCAAGGCGCTGCCGGCGCGTTTCCCGAACCTGCTGGTGAACGGCTCGAACGGCATCGCCGTCGGCATGGCCACGAACATCCCGCCGCACAACATGGGCGAGGCCATCGACGCGACCATCGCCCAGATGGAAAACCCCGACATCTCGCTCGAAGAGCTGATGCAGATCATGCCCGGGCCGGACTTCCCCACGGGCGGCACCATCATGGGCCGCGCCGGCATCCACGAGGCCTACGCGACGGGCCGCGGGTCCATCACCGTGCGCGCGAAGGCGCATGTGGAGAAGAACAAATCCGGACGCAACCGCCTGATCGTGACCGAGATCCCCTACCAGGTGAACAAGCTGCGCCTGATCGACAAAATCGCCGACCTCGTGCGCCAGAAGAAGATCACCGAGATCTCGGGGCTCAACGACGAGTCCGACCGCAAGGGCATGCGCATCGTCATCGACTTGAAGCGCGGTGAGGAACCGCAGGTCGTGCTGAACAAGCTCTACAAGCATACGCAGCTGCAAACCGGCTTCGGCATCATCAACCTCGCGCTCGTGGACGGCGTGCCGCGCGTCTTGACGCTCAAAGAGATGCTGCAGCACTACATCGACCACCAAGAAGATGTGATCGTGCGGCGCACCCGCTTCGATTTGCGCAAGGCAGAGGAGCGCGCGCACATACTCGAAGGCCTGATGGTCGCCCTCGACAACATCGACGAGGTCATCAGCATCATCCGCTCGTCGCGCACCGACGACGAGGCCAAGACGCATCTGGTCGAGCGCTTCAACCTGTCCGAGGTGCAGACCGAGGCCATCTTGCAGATGCGCCTGCGCCGCCTGACCGGCCTGAACCGCGAGGCCGTCGAGACCGAGCTGGCCGAAAAGCGCGAGCAGATCGACTACTACAAGCGCGTGCTGGCCGACGAGGGCATGGTCAAGGACATCATCAAAGACGAGATGCTCGGCGTGAAGAAGAAGTACGCCGACGCACGCCGCACGAACATCTCCGACGAGGCGCGCGACCTCGACGTCGAGGATCTGATCGCCGACGAGGACATGGTCGTCACCATCACGCGCAGCGGCTACATCAAGCGCCTGCCCGTGGCCACCTACCGCCAGCAGAAGCGCGGCGGCAAGGGCATGAGCGGGGTGAACCTGAAGGACAACGACTTCGTCGAGCAGCTGTTCGTGGCATCGACCCACGACTACATGCTTTACTTCACCAGCGCGGGCAAGGTCTACCGCCAGAAGGTCTACGAGATCCCGCTGGGCAGCCGCCACGCGCGCGGCACGGCCATCGTGAACCTGCTGCCGCTCGAGTCCGGCGAGACGGTCGCGGCCGTCATCAACACGCGCGACTTCCCCGAAGACGAGTACCTGCTGTTCGGCACCGCGCAGGGCATGGTGAAAAAGACGGCGTTTTCCGCGTACAAGAACGTGCGCAGCTCCGGGCTGATCGCCATCAACCTGCGCAGCGGCGACGAGCTGATCGCGGTGCGGCGGGTGAAGCCGGGCATGAAGGTGATGCTCGTGTCGAGCGCCGGCAAGGCCATCATGTGCGAGGAGAGCGAGTTCCGCGCGATGGGGCGCGACACGAGCGGCGTGCACGGCATACGCATCGACACCGACGCGGGCGTGCGCGTGCTGGGGATGGAGATCGCCCGCCCCGACACCGACCTGTTCGTGGTCACGGAGAGGGGCTACGGCAAGCGCACGAAGGTTTCCGAGTATCCCACCCAGCACCGCGGCGGCGGCGGCGTGACCACCATCAAGCTGACCGAAAAGAAGGGCCAGCTTGCCGCCATGAAGGTGATTGACGACAGCCACGAGCTGATGATCGTCTCCGAGGAGGGCGTCGTCATCCGCGTGTCGGCCGGCGACATCTCCGGGCTGGGGCGTGCGACGCAGGGCGTGAAG
>CAVAWX010000011.1:0-5182 GCA_963592385.1 Acidaminococcaceae bacterium
GTCGTGGTCGCGGCGCCGGGCGCGGCGCCGGCTGCTTCACCTTGCGCGGCCGTCGCGGCGCCGGGCGTGTCGGCCTGAGCGGACGCACCCGGCTGGCCGTCGTTCACGTTCTCCCGCGCGTCCTTGCCGACGTGCGCGCGCACCATGTCCTTGATGCTCATCGTGCGGCCTCCTCTCCCTCGCCGATGCAGTCGAAGGGGCAGACCTGGGCGCATTGCCCGCAGCCTATGCAGCGCGCCGCGTCGATGGTCGCGTGCCCCTCCCCATCCGCGCCAATCGCGGGGCAGCCGAGCTTCACGCACAGGCCGCACGCGCGGCAGCTCTCCCCCACTTGCAGGGCGGGCTTGCGCGTCCTGTCCACGAGGCGGCACGGCGAGCGGAATATGCGCACCGAGAGGGCCTCGGACGCCGCCACCGCGCTTTTCAGCGCCGCCTTCACCGCGGCCAGGTCCTGCGCGTCCACTTCCTCGACGTCGCGCACGCCCAGCGCACGGCACAGCGCGGCCAAGTCGAGCTGGCGGTCGGCGGGCACGTCGAGCGGCGAGGCGCCGGGGCGTGCCGACTCGGCCAGGGTCAGGCCGTTCACCGGGTTGCCCTGGCAGCCCGTCATGGCCGTCGTGCGGTTGTCGAGTATGCACAGCGTGCCCGCGCCGCCGTTGTAGACGGTGCCGAGCAGGCTCGTGATGCCGGAATGCGCGAAGGTGGAGTCGCCGATCACGCCCACGACGGGCCGGCCGCTGCGCTCGGGCACCCCGGCCAGCTCCATGCCGTGCGCCATGGAAAGCGACGCGCCCATGTCGATGGTGGAGTGCACGGCCGACAGCGGCGGGGTGGCCCCGAGGGTGTAGCAGCCGATGTCGCCGCAGACGACGGCCTTCATGTCGCGCAGGGTCGCGAATACCAGGCGGTGCGGGCAGCCGGGGCACAGCGAGGGCGGACGGGCGGGCACGTCGGCGGGGGCGGCGTGGCGGCGGGCAGGCGCCTTGGCAAATGCCGCGGCGATCAGCGCCGGCGTCAGCTCGCCGGCTTTCGGCAGGGCTGCCCCCGGCGGGCAGGACACCTCCACCCCCATCGCGCGTATGGCCGGCTCGAAGAAGGCGCAGGCCTCCTCGACCACGTAGAGCGCGTCCACCGAGGCGGCAAATTCCGCCACCTTCTTCGGCGGCAGCGGCCACGACAGGCCCAGCTTCAGGATGCTGGCCTCGGGCAGCGCCTCGCGCACATGCTGGTAGACCGCGCCGCTGCACACGACGCCCACCTCGCGTTCGCGCATCTCGACGCGGTTGAGGTCGCTGTGCTCGGCGAACTCGACAAGGCCGCCCGTCCTCCTGTCGGCTTGCAGGCGCCGCTCGCGCGCATGCGCGGGGACCATCACCCACTTCGACGGGTCGTCGGCATATTCGCCCGGCTCGACCTCGACGCGCCCGGCGCCCGCGTCCACGGGCGTCTTGGTGTGGGCGATGCGCATGGTCTCGCGCACCATGACGGGCACGTCGTAGGTCTCGGAGATGTCGAAGGCGCGGACGGTGAACTCGCGCGCCTCGGCCGAATCGGCCGGCTCGAGCATGGGCACCCGCGCGAACGCCGCGTAGTTGCGCGAGTCCTGCTCGTTTTGCGAGGAATAGCACGACGGGTCGTCGGCGGCCAGGACCACGAGCCCGGCGCCCACGCCCGCGTTGCACACGGACAGCAGCGGGTCGGCGGCCACGTTCACCCCCACGTGCTTCATGGTGACGAGCGCGCGCGCCCCGCCCATGCTCGCCCCGATGCCCACTTCCAGGGCGACCTTCTCGTTGGGCGCCCACTCGCAGGCAGGCCCTTGCCGCCGCGCGAGCGCCTCCAAAGTCTCGGTGGACGGCGTGCCAGGGTATCCCACCCCCACGGCCACGCACGCCTGCCATGCGCCCAAGGCCACGGCCTCGTTTCCGGACATCAGCTCCTTGTTCACCATCTCCGCCTTCCTCTTCGCGCCCCTCTCTTTAGGCGCGGTTCTCCTTGTCCACGAGCCGCTCGACGCCGTAGGTGCGCCGCAGCAGCGGCTTTTCGATCTTGCCCGTCGCGTTGCGCGGCACCGGCGCGAATATCACCCGGCGCGGCCTCTTGTAGCGCGGCAGCCCCAGGCAAAACTCGTCGATGGCCGCCTCGTCCGTGTCCTCGCAGCCCGGCTTCAGCTCGACGATGGCCGCCGCCACCTCGCCCAACCGCGCGTCCGGCACGCCGATGACGGCGACGTCTTTCACCGCCGGATGCGCCGCGAGGAAGCTCTCCACCTGCACAGGGTAGATGTTCTCGCCGCCGGAGATGATCACGTCCTTCTTGCGGTCCACGAGCCAGAAAAATCCCTCGTCGTCGCGGTAGGCCATGTCGCCGGTGAGCAGCCAGCCGTCACGCAGAACCTCCGCGCTGGCCTCGGGGTCGTTGTAGTAGCAGCGCATGATGCCCGGGCCTTTCACCCACAGCTCGCCCACCTCGCCGGCCGGCAGCTCGCGGCCTTCCTCGTCGCCCGCGACCTTCACCTCCCAGCGATACCCCGGCACGCCGATCGCGCCGGCATGCCCGATGTTGTCCACGCCCAGGTGCACGCAGCCAGGGCCCGTGGACTCGGACAGGCCGTAGTTCGTGTCGTATGCGTGGTGCGGGAAAAAGCCCCGCCAGCGCTCGACCAGGCTCTTCGGCACGGGCTGGGCGCCGATGTGCATGAGGCGCCAGCGCGACAGGTCGTAGGCGGACAGGTCGATGCGCCCGCTTTCCAGCCCCGCGAGTATGTCTTGGGCCCAGGGGACGAGCAGCCACACGATGCTGCAGCGCTCCGAGGCGGCCGTCTCCAGGATGGTCTCGGGCTCGACGCTGCGCAGCAGGACCGCGCGCGAGCCGGAGATGAGGCTGCCCATCCAGTGCATCTTCGCGCCCGTGTGGTAGAGGGGCGGGATGCACAAAAACACGTCGTCGGGAGCCTGGCCGTGGTGGGCCTGCTCCATCTCGGCGGCCTGGGTGAGCGAGCGGTGCGGATGCAGGATCGCCTTGGGAAAGCCCGTCGTGCCCGACGAGTAGTAGATGGCCGCGTCGTCGTCTTCGGAGATGGGCACCTGCGGGTCGGCAGACGAGCAGTTCGCGGCCAGCTCGCGGTAGCTCTCGGCGAAACTCGGGCAGTCCTCGCCCACGTAGAACAGCAAGCGGTGGGGCTGGATGGAGGCGGCCACCTCCTCGACGCGCCCGGTGAACTCCGGCCCGAACACGAGCACGTCCACGTCGGCCTTGTGCACGCAGTAGTCGATCTCGGCGCCGGTGTAGCGGAAGTTCAGCGGCACCGCGCAGGCCCCGCTTTTCAGCACGCCGAAGTAGATGGGCAGCCACTCGAGGCAGTTCATCAGCAGGATGGCCACCCTGTCGCCCTTGCCCACGCCGCGCGCGAGCAGCAGGTTGGCGAAGCGGTTGGCCTTCTCGTCGAAGACCTTCCACGTGATCTCGCGGCGGTAGGCCACGGTGTCCGTGGGCTGGATGAGGTCGTAGTCGCGCCAGGTGACGGCGCGGCGCTCGCGCAGCTTCGGGTTTATCTCGACGATCGCCACCTCGTCGGGACGTGCGGCGACGTTGTGGCGCAGGAAATCTGTGACCGGCATGGGCGGGTCTGTCCTTTCTCGAAAAACGTCAAGCCCGCCCATACTAGCGCAGATGCGCGGACGCGGGCGGGCGCGGCGGCTCTCCCGCCCGCTACCACACGCGGCAGGCGCCGAAGTAGTCGCTGCGGCTGGAGAGGTTCGACACCTTCACCACATCGCCCGTCTGCGGCGCGTGGATATACTGGCCGCCGCCGATGTAGAGGCCGACGTGGTGTATGTCGCTGCCGAAGAAGACCATGTCGCCCGGCTGCAGGTTCGCGCGCGAGACGGGCGTGCCGTCGTAGTACTGGCTCGACGAGACGCGGCTGATGGAGATGCCCACCTGCCTGAAGCAGTACTGCATGAGCCCCGAGCAGTCGAAGCCGGAGGGCGTGGTGCCACCCCACACGTAGGGCACGCCCAGGTACCCGTAGGCCACGTCCACCACCGCCTGGCCGACAGACGCATCCGAGCCCGAGTCCGCGCCGGCGTCGGGGTCGATGTCGTCCGGCACGACATAGTCCGGCTCGACGTAGTCGGGCTGGGGGGTGTAGGAGTTGTCCTGCGTGTCCGTCCAGGTGTCTTGCGCGCCCGTCCAGGTGTCCGCCGCGCCGTCGCCCTCGCCGCCCGTGGCCGCGCTTTCCTCCACCACGTCGTTGCGCGCGTTCACCGCCGCCTTCTGCTCCTCGCTCAGGCTGTTGAAGATGGCCTGCTGCTGCGCGACGCTTTCCTCGGCCGCCGTCTTCTTCGACGCGGCCTCCACCTTCAGCTGCTGCTGCTCGTCGAGGGTGGCCGAAAGCTGCTGCTCGGCGCTTTCGAGCTCGTTTGCCAGCGTGGTGACCGTCTGGATCGTGTCGGCGCGCTTGGCCGCGATCTTGGAGAACATGTAGAAGCGCGTGGAGAACTCCTCGAAGCTCGCGGAGTCGAGCAGCACGGACAGGTACGAGACGTTGCCGTTCTTGTAGACCTCCTGCACCGTGGTGCCGAGGTTCACCTTCGCGTCTTGCAGCTCCTCGCGCTTGGTCGCGATCTCGGCCTGGGTGTCTTCGATCTCGGTCTTCGTCGCGTCGATGCGGCTTTCTATGGAGGCGAGCGCGACGGCGGCCGACTCGGCCTGCGCGGACAACTCGGAGAGCTTCTGCGCCGCCGCGTCCACCGCGTCTTGGGTGGGCGCCGCATCGGCCGTGGCGGCAGGGTCGGCCTGCGCGGCAGCCGGCGCGAGCGAGGCGACGAGGATGGCGGTGCAGGCCAGGGCGGCGCCTTTGCGCAGGCAGGCGCGGAGGCGCCCTGCGAGGGGACGTGCGTGCGCGACGGAGGCGGCGGGCATGGTGAGGGTGGCGGACGCGGCAGGCATGGCGGGCGCGGCAGACGTGCCGGACGTGGCGGGCGCGGCAGATGCGCCGTCGGATTCGTATGTGCGCGTCTCGTGCATCTCGTCGCCTCCGTGATGTGAGCGCATTGCAGGTGAAATGTAGGTTCTCGTACCCTCTACCCTATGCGCAAACTGGGATTTTTGCAAGGGGCGCGGCGCGTGGGCGGCGCGAAAACGCGGATCCCACCTAGAACGGGCGGCACATGCGCAG
>CAVAWX010000011.1:5240-26765 GCA_963592385.1 Acidaminococcaceae bacterium
CCCTACACTAGGCGCAAACTGGGATTTTTGCAAGGGGCGCGGCGCGTGGGCGGCGCGAAAACGCGAGCCCCCCCCTTAAAACGGGCGGCACGCGCCGATCAGGTCGCTTCTGGCCGAGAGGTTCGAGATCTTCACCACATCGCCCGTCTGCGGCGCGTGGATGAACTGCCCGTCGCCGATGTAGATGCCCACGTGGTGGATGGTCTCGACGCTGCTGCCGAAGAACACGAGGTCGCCCGGCATGAGGGCGCTGTAGGCGATGTGCTGGCCGCAGTCGTATTGGGAGCGGGCGAAATGCGGCAGGTTGACGCCGAGCTGCGCGTACACGTAGAGCACGAGCCCCGAGCAGTCGAAGCCGCCGGAAGGCGAGGCGCCCGCCCACACATAGGGCACGCCGAGGTACTGCCGCGCTATCTCGACGGCGGCCGGGTGCGAGCCCTCCCTGCTGGTCGAGTCCCCCGCGTTGTTGTACCAGGTCTCGCTGGCCGACAGGGCATCCGAGATGGCGCCCGTGTGCGTGCCGACGGAATCCGCGTAGTTGCCGCCCGTGACCCCGTCGAGCTCGCGGGCCTTCTCCAGAGTGGACGAGTCGAGGTTTTCCAGCAGCGTGGACTGGTCCGACATGGCCAGCGCGACGGAGACGCCCTTCTTCGTGGCCTCCAGCTGCAGCTCGCTTTGCTTTTTCTGCGCGGCGGAGAGCATGTCTTTCTGGCTGCCGTAGGTGCGCGACAGCTCGCCGGCCTCGTTGATGACGCTCTCCCAGCCGTCGGCCACCTTGTTCAGCAGGAAGGCGTTCGAGATGAAGGCGTCGAAGTCCGTCGAGCCCAGCAGCACGGAGATGAAGCTGCTCTCGCCGCCCGTGCGATACATCTCCTTTGCCGTGGTGCCCAGCGCGGCCTTGGCCTCGTCCAGGCGCTGCTCGGTCTCGTCGAGCTTCTGTTCCAGGGCCGCGATCTCGTTTTGGGTGTCGGCCAGGTCCTTGTTCACCTGGTTCAAGTCCTCGTAGGACAGCTCCAGGCTGCTGGCCAGCTCGGAGAGGCGCGCGGCGGCCTGGTCGGCCTTGCCCTTGAGGCTCTCGGCCTCTTCTTTCAGCTTGGCCTCGCGCTCCTCGGCGGGCATGTCGTCGGAAAGCTGCTCCTGCACGCTTTCCTGCGCCGTGTCTTGCGCGGCATCCTGCGAGGCCGCGTCCTGGGTCTGGTCGGCCGTATCGGCCGCGTCGGTCGCCTCCGCGCCGTCTGCCGCGTCCGTCTTCTTGTCGTCCGCAGCCGTCGACGCGTCCGTGCCGTCCTTCTTGGCCGAGCTGCTGTCCGTCCCCTTCGACGAGGAGGCAGACGAGCTCGATGAAGACGACGAGGCAGACGAAGCGGACGAGGCGGCGTCCTTTGCAGCGTAGGCGAAGGTGGGCGGCAGGGAAAACGCGCAGGCCAACGCAAACGCGAGGACAACGCGCAGCGAGGCAGCGGGCAACGTGCGCACGGTGCGGGCCTTCGCCACCCCAGACGGCGCGGCGCATCCCTTCACCCTTCTATGTGCGCGGAGGCGACGCATGGACCTGCGCTCATGCCCCCCGCTGCGCGGACGGCGTGTGCACGTAGACCATGTCGAAGGTGCCTATCTGCACGTTCGAGCCCGGCATGAGCGGGGCGCGGTCGACCACCTTGCCGTCCACCCAGGTGCCGTTCAGCGAGCCCTCGTCGGAGATGGTCGCGCCGGAGGCGTCGATGTGGATGGTGGCGTGGTGGCGCGAGACGGTCATGTTGGAGAGGAAGAGGTCGCAGGACGGGTCGCGCCCGATGGTGAAGTCCCCGAGCCCCATGCGGAAGCTCTCGCCGGCATACGGCCCTTTCAGCACCTCGAGCGCGGGCACCACCTCGGCCTTGGGCTGCGCGGCGCTTGCGGCGTCGTGGCCGCCGGCCACCGGGTTGAAGGCCTGGGTCTTTCCTATGAGCTTGAAGCCGCAGCGCGGGCATTCGCCGGCCTGCGCCTGCAGGGGCTCGCCGCATATGGGGCATGTCGCCGAGCTGTCGTCCATGTGGTGCGCGCCTTTCTCGTGGTCGTGGCTATCGTAGCCGTCGATTTTACCACGCGCAGGCGGCCGTGCACGTAAAACTCACGCCCTCTCGAAGGCCCAAGGCCCGAGGTGGCGGCGCGGCCCCACGCGCACGGCACGCCCCCCGCGGACCTCTAGGCCTGCTCGAAGGCCAGGGCCCGAGGTGGCGGCGCGGCCTGCGGCGCACGGCACGCCCCCCCCCACGAATCTCTAGGCCTGCTCGAAGGCCAGGCGCGTGACGTCGGTCTCGAGCTGCGAGTCGATGCGGCCCGTCAGGTTCTCCGCGCGCGCCACGGGCACCGCGCTGGCATGCGCGACGCTTTGGGCCACGCAGTCGTCGCCGGTGAACACGCCCACGAGGCGCATGGCGGCCGTCAGCACGGCCTCCGGCGCGAGCGGGCTGCGCACGCTCTCCTTTGCCACGAGCGGCGCCGAGCACACCACGAACTCGCCCTGCCGCCAGGTGACGGTGCCCACCTCGTCGCCCACGTCCACCCCGTCGGGCAGGTCGCGCAGGTGTATGTCCACCGAGATGTCGCCGTTGTAGTCGAGCACCGGCGCGCTCGTGTCCTCGGCGACGCCGGCCTTGACCGTGCGGTCGAGGTAGGCGCTCACGGGCGCGTCCACGAGCACGTCGGAGGCCGAGGCCAGCTGGACGCTGCGGTAGTGGTCGAAGCCCCAGGTCAAGATCTTGTAGCAATCGGTGAAGCGGGTGGCCGCGTTCGAGCAGCCCAGCACCACGGCGTAGAGCTCGCGGCCGTCGCGGCTCGCGGCCGCCGACAGGCAAAAGCCCGCCTTGCCCGTGTAGCCGGTCTTCACGCCTATGCACTCGTCCCACTCCTGCACGAGCACGTTCGAGGACGGATAGGTCATGTCCTGGCCGCCGGAGACGACGCGCACGGACGGCTCGCACACGATGGAGCGGAAGGTCTCGTTTTTCATCGCGTAGCGCGACAGCACGCAGATGTCTTCCGCCGAGGAATAGTGGGCGTCGTTGTCGAGGCCGTGCGCGTTCGTGTAGTGCGTGTTCTTCAGGCCCAGCTGCACGGCCTTCTCGTTCATCTTGGCCACGAAGGCGTCCATGCTGCCCGCGACGCCTTCCGCGATCGTCACGCCGGCGTCGTTGCCGGAGTGCACGAGCAGCGCCTTCAGCAGGTCCTCGAGGCTCATCGACGAGCCCTCCACCAGCCCGGCAGACGACTCCCCCACCGTCGCGGCCGCGTGCGAGACGGTGAACTGGGCGTTCACGTCGGCGCTCTCCAAGGCCACGACGGCGGTCATCACCTTGGTGATCGAGGCCATCGCCGTCTGCGTCGAGCTGGAGCGCGACCACAAGACGTTGCCGTCGGCGTCGCACAGGATGCCGTAGGTGCAGTCGAGCGTAGGCACCTCCGAGACGGTGAGGTTGCGGTCCGAGACGCTCGTGGAGCCTATGAGGTCCGAGCCGAGTATGTCGGCGTGCGCGGACTCGGGCGCGGCAAGCCCCGGGGCAAGCCCGAGGACGCATGCGAGGGCCGCCGCCGCCAGGGCAGACGAGAGCAGGCGCCCCTTCCCCTTGTCGGAGCGCATGCCCATCAGGCGAGGTCTTCCTGGGACAGCACGGCAAAGCCCGCGCCCTCGAGCGCGCCTTGGGCCTCGGGTGCCGCCTTCAGCGCCACAAGCGCCGCCCCCTTCACCCCGGTGAAGCAGTACCCGTACTCGACGCCGATCTGCGCGTCGTCGAGCGCGCCCAGCACCTGCGCCAGCCCGCCCGCGCGGTCGGGCACCTCGACGGCCACGACCTCGGCGCACGCGGCCCGAAAGCCCGCCGCGGACAGCGCGTCGATGCCGCGCTTCGGGTCGTCGCAGATGATGCGCACGATGCCGTACTCGCTCGTGTCGGCCACGACCAGGGCGCGCATGTTCACCTGTGCGTCCCCCAGCGCCCGCGTGAGCGCGGTCAGACGCCCGGTCTCGTTTTCTATGAAGACGGTCAGCTGCTCGATCATCGTCTCCGCTCCTTTCCTAGTCGCGCATGTCCACGATGCGCACGGCCTTGCCCTCGGAGCGCGCGATGCTGTGCGGCTCCACGATCTTCACCCGGATCTGGATGTTGAGCTCTGCCTTCAGCGCGTCGCGCAGCGCGGCTTGCAGCCCCTCGATGCGGCGCACCTCGTCGATGGGGAATCCCGGCGCCGTCTCGACCTTCATCGTGGCGACGTCCATGCCCTTCTCGCGCGTGAGCTCGATCTGGTACCAGTCGGCGATCTCGGCAAAGCCCGAGGCGATGTCTTCGATCTGGCTGGGGAAGACGTTCACCCCGCGGATGATCATCATGTCGTCGGTGCGCCCGTGCAGGCGGTCGATCCTGCGGTGCGTGCGCCCGCATGCGCAGGTGCCCGGCAGTATGCGGGTGATGTCGCGCGTGCGGTAGCGGATGACCGGCGAGGCCTCCTTGTCGAGCGTCGTCAAGACCAGCTCGCCCCATTCGCCGTCGGGCACCGGCTTGTGCGTCTTGGGGTCGAGGATCTCGGCGTAGAAATGGTCTTCGGCCACGTGCAGGCCGTCTTGGCAGGCGCATTCCATGGCCACGCCCGGACCCATGGTCTCGGTCAGGCCGTAGACGTCGTAGACCTTGATGCCGAGCTTTTCCTCCAGGTTGGCGCGGAAGGTGTCGGAGAAGGCCTCGGCGCCGTGGATGCCGGCGCGCAGCTTCGGGAAGTCCACCGTGGGGTCGAGCCCCATCTCGATGGCCGTGTCGGCGATGTGCATGGCGTAGCTCGGCGTGCACGCGATGATGGTGCTGCCCATGTTGCGCAGAACCGAGATCTGGCGCTTGGTGTTGCCTGCCGACATGGGGATGACGGTCGCGCCGGTGGCAAGCGCGCCGTAGTGGGCACCCAGGCCGCCGGTGAACAGGCCGTAGCCGTAGCACACGTGGAGCACGTCGTCGGCCGAGCCGTCGGCATAGTCGATGCCGCGCCCGAAGCAATCGCCCCAGATGCGCAGGTCGTGGTCCGTGTAGCCCGAGACCGTGGCCACGCCGGTGGTGCCGGAGGACATGTGGATCTCCTTCACCTTGGCGGGCTCGACGGCAAACAGGCCATAAGGGAAGGCGTCGCGCATGTCTTGCTTGGTGGTGAAGGGCACGCGCGTGATGTCGTCGAGGCTGCGCAGGTCGGACGGCGCGAAGCCGGCCTCGTCGAAGGCCTTGCGGTAGAAGGGGATCTTCTCGTAGCAGACGCGCAGGGTGCGCTTCAGGCGGTAGAGCTGCAAGGCGGCAAGCTCGCCCGGGTCCATGCGGCATATCTCGTCTTGGAACGCCATTGAGGTCTCCGTTCTCGTGGCTGTGGCTGTCGGTGGAAAACAGGTGTGCAGGTGTGGCGCTGCGGCTCGTGAAGCGCACGCGCGGGCACGCGCGGGCACGCACGGGCGCGGGCAGGTCCTACCCCGAGCTGCGCGACTTGGCCTCCGAGACGCTTTTCGCCGCGTCGGCGTCCGTGCTCGTGCCCACCTTCGTGATCTCGTTTTGCGGGACGTACTCGGAGTTGAACTCGATGTCGTGCAGCGTCTCGCCGGTCGCCGACTTCACCAGGTAGTGAATCTTGATCTTGCGCCCGTCCACGCCGGTCTGCGTCACCTCGGTCACGCCGGCGGCCAGCGTCGGGTCCTCCTGGCGGATCTGCTGGTACTTCTCGCCGTCTTGCCACTCGCCGCGCTCGCAGGTGACCACGCGCCCGTCGGAGGTGCCCCACAGCGAGACGGTCACCGTGTCGGAATCGGCGGTGGCCGTGAGCAAGAGCCAGTGCTCCATGTCGTTCACGAAGGCGAAATCCGGGTCCGGCCACGAGACGGTCGCGTCGGCAAAGCCCTTGTCGTCGTAGGTCGAGATGTAGAAGGAGTGGTTCACGCGGTTCTCGATGCCGAGCCCCGCGTAGCACGCCGCGTTGTAGACGCAGGTGGCCACCTGGCACACGCCGCCGCCGAGCTGGTCTTCGTGCGCCCCGTTCACGATGACGGGCGCTTTCTGGAAGCCCTTGGCCTCGGTGCGCTCGCCGGTCGTGGCGTTAAACGACCAGGTGCCGCCCGGCTTTATGAGCGAGCCGTTGATCAGCTCGCAGAGCAGCTTGATGTTGTTCACGCGCGCGCTCGTGCCCGACATGGGGATCGACCACGACGAGAGGCGCTCGACGATGCCCATGTTCTGCGCGTCCTCGGTGCTGATCTCGGGCTGGATGACGACTTCCTGGATCTGCACGCTGTGCTCGGTGCCCTCGCCGAAGAGGTCGTCTTGCATGGCCCGCGCCGCGCCGTGGTGGTCCGGGCCTGTGCCCACGTGGCTTTCCACTATCTCGACCGAGCCGCTGCTCGTGTCGAAGCTCGCGTTGCGCATGTCGCCTTCGGCCTCGTCGCCCAGCAGGCCGACTATGTGCGCGTCGGCCTTGTCCTGGTCGATGTAGGCCTGCAAGACGTAGCCGCTTGCGTCGGTGCCCGTGCTCGTGTCGTAGCTGGCCTGCGCCCCGTCGGCGACCTGCTTCACCTTCTGGGTGTTCTCCTCGAAGACGAGCACCTCGGCAGGCGAGAGCACCTGCTGGCCCACAAACGAGCCCACCGTGGCGGCGTCCAAGGTCCAGGACTTGTCGTTGTAGGAGATGGTGAAGGGCTGCGAGAGCGCGTTTTGCACCTGCGCGAGCACCTTTTCGGCGGTGGCGCGCGTGATGTGCACGGAAGAGGTCTGCATGGGGATGGTCGTCGCGGGCGCGGCGCTGTTGAAAAACGCGGTGCACATGTGCTCGGTCAGGGAGGCCTCGTCCACCGAGCGGCCGTCGTGGCCCTCGGAGATGGAGGCCGTGCCGTCTTCGACGGAGACCGTGTAGTCGACGATGGCCGTGCCGATGGCGCCGTTCATCTCCGTGCACAGATCCGAGAGCAGCTCGGAGCTGCAGGTGATGGAGGCGGGTATGTCGATCTTGCCCAGGAGGGCGTCGATGCGCTCGGTGAAAAAGCCCCAGCCCCGCCCCTTCGCGAAGGCCTCGTCGGCGAGCTTTTGGGAGTCCACGGCCGCGCCGACGGTGGAGGCGGTGACGTTCCAGCGGTCGTCGGTGCCGTCGCCGTCGGTGTCCACGCCGGTGGTCTCCTGGGCGCTTTGCTCGGAGGTGGGGTCGGCGTCGGACTCGGCCGCAGAGGCCGCGTGGGAGTCCGTCGTGGCCGAGGCCAGCTGGGCGCCGTCGTTTTGCGCCGTGGCCTCGTCTTTGTAGAGCGCGATCGTCGCGTCGCTCAGGCGCGGCTTCAGCTGCTCTTCTATGCGCTGGGCCGCCTCCTCGTGCGTGAGGCCGCCCACGTCCACGCCCTGGACCTTCACGCCGGGGTGCACCTTGCCCATGGAGACGGCCAGGTCGACGACCACGATGGCCACGAGAAGGACCACGAGGACGACGAGGGGCCACGCGATGCGCGGGTGCTCGTTGGCGAAGAGGATGAAGCGCGAGGTGGCCGAACGCGGCTTGTGGTCGCCGCCCTGGCGTGCGGACGCGCCGCGGGAGGCGTTGCGCTGCGGGGCGCGGGTGGCGCCTGCCGCCTGCGTCTGGGCGGCGCGGGTGGAAGCCGTGCGGCTGCGAGTCTGCGCGCCGGTCTTGGCCGAAGCGCGGCCCTGGTCGGCGCGGGGCACGCTGTAGCGGCGCGAAGAGGGCTGGGAGGCGCGGGGTGCAGACGTTCCCTGCGTGCGGACACGCGCGTTCCCGCGCGAGCCGACCGCACGGGCGCTGCTCTTGCTTTTACCGCTATTCATCCTGCGTGTGGGCATGGTGCTTGTCGGGTCGTTCCTCTTGTCGGGCTCAAAATAACTCACGCACTATACCAAAAAGACGGCAGATGAAACCCTCTTTTCATGTGCGGAAAACAAGCCGTTTACATAGGCCGCCTGCATAAGGGCGCACGCGCACGTGAAAGCGGGCGAAGTCGGATGGAGGCTCGACACACGGCCGAAACACAAAAGGGCGCGTGCTGTTGGTATACTGCGCGAACCTGACGGGAGAAGACGCGCGACGCGAAGGGGGCATACGCGATGCGCCATGAAAACTACGGCGGCTACGACGGCCGCGGACGGGGCTACGACGCTTACGACGAGCGCGGACGAGGCTACGACGAGCGCGGCTACGGTGCGGATAGCTACCGCAGGCAGGAGCCGGCACACGACCGGCGCAGGCAGGAATCGGCGGCCGACTACCGCAGGGATTCCTACACGGCACGCTATCGCGAAAGCTCCCGCGCAGCCCGCAGCGGCGACGCCTACGGATACGACGACGCCTACGAGCACGGCGGCAGACACCGCGAGCGCGAGGACTGGCGCGGCTACGAGCAAGAGGCGCCCCGCCGCAAGTGGCCCATCGTGCTGGCCGCGGTCCTCGTCGTCGTCCTCGTGGCGCTTGCCAGCTTCATCGTCCTGAAATCGTGCACGGCAAACAACGCCGCAGACAACGCGGGGCAGACGGCGAACAGCAGCGACACCAGCCAAAACGCGGCCACGCAGACGCAGCAGAGCACGACCACCGCCCCCGAGGGCCGCATCGTCATGACCGTCCACGGCGACATGGAGACCGTCGTGCGCCGAGGCGAGTCCTACATCGAGGGCGGCTGCGACGCACGCGACACCCAGGAAGGCGACATCTCGGACAGCGTGCAGGCCTCGGGCACGCCCGACACGCAGACGGCAGGCGACTACGAGGTCGTCTACACGGCCAAAAACGCCGAGGGCATGACGCAGACGGCGACGCGCAAGGTGAAGGTGGTCGAGAGCGCCGACTGGGACAGCGACGGCATCTCGGTGATGATGTACCACTACGTCTACCCGGACGCCGACCCGCCCGAGACGCCGGACGCGAACCTCCTGCCCGCCTCGATGTTCGAGTCGCAGCTGCAATGGCTCGTCGAGGAGGGCTACTACTACCCCTCGTACGCCGAGCTGTCCGCCTACATCGCGGGCACCCACTCGCTGCCCGCCAAAAGCGTCATCCTGACCTTCGACGACGGCGACTCCACCTTCTTCGACGTGGTGAAGCCGCTGGCCGAGAAGTACCAGGTGCCCGTCACCGGCTTCATCATCGGCAACCGCGACGGCATCGCGCAGACGGTGAAGGACAACCCCAGCCCCTACGTGAACTACGAGTCGCATTCCTATGCCATGCACGAGGACGGCACGCAAAACATCGGGCGCGGCGGGGCCATCTACGACTTCTCCGCCGAGGACGTGAAGGTCGACTGCGACAAGGAACGCGAGATCATCGGCGACTACGAGGCGTTTGCCTACCCCTACGGCGACGTCTCCGACATCGCGCCGCAGGCGCTTTCGGACAACGGGGTGAAAGAGGCCTTCACCATACTCTACGGGCAGGTGCACCCGGGCGACGACCCCATGCGTCTGAAGCGCATGCGCGTGTTCGGCGAAGGGTCGCTGTCGGGCTTCCAGTACCAAGTCGAGCACGGGCCGGAAAGCTAGAGACGCGAGCTGGCGCAGACACGAGGGACGCAAAGGTATAATGCCCTTTCAAAGACGAAGCGCCGAAGGAGGCCGCGGAGCTCGCGGGCTTTCACGTGCGCCTGAAGCGAAAGGAAGCGACGTGCACATAGCCTGCCTGGACCTCGAGGGGACGCTCGCGCCCGAGATATGGATCGAGTTCGCGCATGAAAGCGGCATCGAGGAGCTGACGCGCACGACGCGCGACGAGCCCGACTACGCAAAGCTCATGGACTGGCGGCTCGGCGTCTTGCGCGAGCACGGGATGAAGCTGGCCGACATACAGGCCGTGATCGCGCGCATCGAGCCGCTGGACGGCGCCATGGACTTCATCGCGCAGATGCGCCGCTTCACCCAGCTCGTCATCATATCGGACACCTTCGAGCAGTTCGCCTCCCCCATCATGGAGAAGATGGGCTGGCCGACTATCTTCTGCAACACGCTCGAGGTGGGCGCAGACGGCTCCATCGAGGGCTACACGCTGCGCGCGGGCAACATGAAGGTGAACACGGTGCGCGCCTTGCAGCAGATGGGCTACGACACCATCGCGGCAGGCGACAGCCACAACGACCTGGGGATGCTGCGCGCGAGCAAGGAGGGCTTTTTGTTTCGCGCGCCGGAGGCCATACGCGCGGAGAACCCCGACATCGAGGCCTTCGACGACTACGACGCGCTGCTCGCCGCCTTCAAGCGGGCATGCGCATGAAAGAGGCGGGCATCGCGGCGGCGCAGGTGG
Source organism: Acidaminococcaceae bacterium (assembly GCA_963592385.1). GTDB lineage: Bacteria > Actinomycetota > Coriobacteriia > Coriobacteriales > QAMH01 > CAVAWX01. The sequence goes on from CAVAWX010000011.1 coordinate 15,519, forward strand.
CGGCGCCGGGGCGCTCGAGCAGGTATGCGCGCGAGAGGAGCGAATGCATGCGCGTGAAAGGAGCGGAGATGGACGCGACGAAGACGTGTGCGGCAAAGGTGTGGACGGCGGTTATGACGGTGTGCGCCGCCTGCGCGTTCGTCCTGAGCGTGGCGATCGCCTGCCCGCAGGGCGCGCACGCCGCGACGGCAGACGACGAGCAGGGCACGACGCTTGCCGCGACGCCTGCCGCAGCATCCGAGGCGGCAGACGATGCGGGCGGCGCGGACGTCGCGGGCGAGACATCCGATGCGGATGGTGAAGACGGCGATGCGTCTGCTTCCGAGACGCAGGCAGACGCCGACACCCCGTCGGGAGACGCTCCTGCAGACGGCACGGACGACGCGGATGCGGATAACGACGCGGACGACGCCGCAGACGATGCCGCAGGCGCGGACAAGGACGCGGACACGAGCGCGGACAAAAACGCGAGCGCGGACAAGGACGCGGCAACGGACACGAAAGCGGATGAAACCGACGCCGACGCCTCGACGGCCGACACGGCAGACAAGGCCGCAAGCAGCACGAACAGCGCGAGCACAGCGAACTCCGCCACCGCCGCCACGACTACGACGACCACGGCGAAGACTGCGGCGACGGCCACGGCGAAAACGACTACGACGACGGCCACCGCAGCCTCCACCCCCAAGGGCGGGACGCGCGTACTGCAAAACGGGCACACCTACATCTTCTACTCGGACGCCTCGGGCAAAAACGTCGAGGTCTACCGCGGCTCGACTTCCAACAAGGCCGCCATCACCCAATACGCCGCCAACTACACGGCCTCGCAGCAATGGCGCGTCTCCTACGACGCGGACAACTACGCCACCTTCACCAACGTGAAGACCGGCAAGGTCATCGACGTGGCAAACGGCAAGGCCTTCAAGGGCGCGACCGTGTGGCAGTACGCGGCCAACGGCACGCTGGCCCAGAAGTGGATCGTCACCAAGCTGGCAAGCGGCGGCTACCGCATCGTCTCGGCACTCGACTCGCGTTTCGCGCTGGACCTCTACGACGCCTCGAAGAGCAACGACGCGAAGCTGTGGCTGTACAAGGTCAACGGCACCGCCGCGCAATGCTGGAGGTTCTACGACGTGACGGCGGCGCAGGCGACGCTTGCACAGCAGGTGGCCACCTACAAAAACGCCATCGCGTCCGGCATCTACACCATCGCCACCTCGCTGTCCGGAAACCGCGTCCTCGACGTATACGACGGCTCGACTTCAAATGGCGGCAACGTGCAGCTGTGGGACTCGAACTCGACGCAGGCGCAGATGTGGCGCATCACCTACGACTCGACCGGCTACATGCAGCTGGAAAACGTGAAGTCGGGCAAGGTGCTCGACGTGGCAAACGGCAAGAAAACCCACGGGAACAACGTGTGGCAGTACGCGTCCAACGGCAGCCTCGCCCAGAAGTGGGTGGCCGTGCCCTACGGCGACGGCACCTACAAGCTCGTCTCCGCGCTCTTCCCCCGCATCGTCCTCGATGTCGCCGGCGGCTCTTCGGCGAAAGGCACGAACATCAACATCTTCAAGGCGAACTCCACGCCCGCGCAACACTGGAAGTTCACGAAGGTCACGGCCATCGTGGCAAACGGCCTCTACTCCATCGCCAGCGTGAAGACCTCGAAAAAGGCGGTCGACCTCTCGAACGCGGGCACGGCCGACAACACGAAGATCCAGCTGTGGACGACCAACAAGACCTACGCGCAGAAGTGGTACCTGACAAAGGTCGCCGCCAACACCTACACGGTGCAAAGCACCTCCTCCGGCAAGTACCTGACGGTGAAATCCGACGACTCGCTCTACCAGCACGCCAAGACGGGCGGCACCGACCAGCAGTGGCTCATCGACAGGACGGGCGGCTACTACATACTGAAGAGCGTCCTCACGGGCAAGGCGCTCGACCTCGCCGGCGGCAACACGGCCGACGGCACCGTCATACAGACCTGGAGATGGAAGAACAGCACGGCGCAGCGCTGGCAGCTGGCGTCGGCCTACGCCGTGGAGCCGAACGCGTACTTCACCATCGTCTCGGCGCTCAGCAGCAAGATGATCGTCGGCGCGGCCTACGCGCGCACCTCGGTCGGCACGAACGTGTCGCTGACGACGAAATCCACCTACGACACGCAGAAATGGCTCTTCACATTGAACTCCGACAAGACCTACACCATCGTGAACGCGGGTGCGGGGCTGGCGCTCGACGTGGCGGGCGGCTCGACGGCAAGCGGCACGAACGTGCAGCTGTGGTCGAGCAACTCGACGAAGGCGCAGAAATGGCGCGTCTACTGGTCGGCGTCCGGGTACTTCACCATCGCGCCGCAGCTGAACACCTCGCTGCGCCTCGACGTGGCGAACGCGGGCACGGCAAACGAGACGAACATCCAGGTCTACACGAGCAACGGCACGCTCGCGCAGGGATGGCGTTTCTCCTCGACGAGCTACAACGCGAACCAGAGCCTGCGCGGCATCGACATCGCCTCGTGGGAGGCCGGCATCGACATATGGTCGGTGGACGCGGACTTCATCATCGTGAAGGTCTCGCAGGGCACGAGCTATACCAACCCCTACTGGCGCGAGTGGGCCGAGGCCACGCTGCAGTCGGGCAAGAAACTCGGCCTGTACCACTACGCCGCGGGCGGCAACCCCGAAGACGAGGCGAACTACTTCGTGAACCAGATCGGCGACTACATCGGCCGCGCGGTGCTCGTGATCGACTGGGAGAGCGAGCAGAACTCGTCGTATTCCGAAAACGGCGCGTGGTGGACGGACCGGTGGCGCGCGCAGGTGAAAAACCGCACGGGCAAGACCGCGTGGACCTACATCAGCCAGAGCATCTCGCACTACTACTCCGGGCCGCTGTGGATCGCGCAGTACCCGAACTACGACACGATGGGCTACCAGGACCATCCGTGGAACGAGGGCGCCTACGACTGCGTGTGCAGGCAGTACACGAGCCAGGGCGACATCAGCGGGTATAGCGGGCTGCTCGATTTGAACAAGTTCTACGGGTCCAGGTCGGATTGGGACGCCTGGGCGCAGGGGCGCAGCTCCTAGAGGGCGCGTCGGGCGCGGCGTGCGCGCCCCGCGGCTTCATCCGCGAATCGCTCCAGAGAACAAGAATGCGGCCTGCGGGACTTCACCCGAGGCCGCACCTTTTTGCATGACTAGTACAGGCCGCAGGGCTCGGGTTCGTCCGCGTCGAACAGGCCCACCTCGACGAGGAATCCGCCCTCGTCATCGTGGTCGAGCACGTTGAAGGCCACCTGCGGGCGCGCGCCCGTGCCCTCGAGCGCTCCGAGACGCGCAAGCGGAAACGCCGTCGAGTCCTCTTCGTCGTCGTCGACGAACTCCGTGCAGCCGGCCGCAGCCAGCGCCTCCTTGCCTGCCGCGCGGTCCGCGCCGAAGAGCTTGCCCGTCTTCAAGAAGAAATCGCCCGTGTCAAAGCTCATGCACGGGAACAGGCCGTCGGCGCCCTCGTTGCGCTGGCGCATCTCGCTGCGGTGCTTGTTTTCCAGCGAGCAGTAGTGCATGCCAAACGACAGCCCCTCGCCCATCCCCCACAGCATCAGCTCCAAGGCCAGCTCCTCGCTGCCCGCGATGGCAAGGCCGCCCGAGTAGGCGTAGTCGAACATCACCGGATAGGGCGGGTTGCGCACGGTGAAGCCGCGCCGCGCGAACTCGTCCCAGCACGCGAAGGGAAAGCAGAACTCGAGCAGGTTCATCCCGCGTATGCCCGCCTGCTCGAAGCGGGCCATGAGCGCGCGCATCTCCTCGCCGCTGCCCGGGATGATGGGCATCTCGACCATCACGTCGTCGATGAAGGCGCCGGCTCGCGCCATGTTCTCCAAGACGCGCTCCTGCAGCTCGGGCGGGTCGTCGAGCTTCACGGAAAAACGCACTTCGGAAAGCCCGGCGTCCGCCAGACGCGCCGCGGCGCGCTCGTCGAGCAGGTCGCCCGAAGTGTACATGCGCATGTGCGCGCCGGGAAACGCGCGCTGCGCCGCTTCCAGAAAGCGCACGGCCTCGTCGATGTCCACGAGCGGCTCGCCGCCGGTCAGCGCCACGCAGGCGAGTTTGCCGTCGTTGTCGGCCGCCGAGCGCGAAAGCTCGGCCTCCCAGGGGCAGCCCTGCGCGAAGAAGCTGTCGTAGTCGGCCAGGTTGCGGTTGAAGCAGAAATAGCAGTCGCGGTGGCACTTGAGCGTCGTCGAGAAGGTCTCCGAGCCGCCGCAGCCCGTGCACTCCACGCAGGCATCCGACAGCCAGCCGGCCACGATGGAGGCCCCGTCGTTTCGGAAAACGGCGCCCGCGTCGCGCAGCTGCGCGCGCAGCTCGGCACGGCGCGCGCGGCCCGCGCCTTCATCCGTAAACGCGATGCCTTTTTCCTCGAGGGCGGCCACGTAGCGCATCTTCGCCGCGCGAAACGAGGCGCGCGCCTTTTCCAGCGAATCGTTTTCCCCGCGCACCGCATGTCCCTTCTTCTCGCGTGGCGGCACTTTGCGCACGCCGCCATCTTCTCGCGTGGCGGCATCCCGCATGCCGCCGTTCACTCGCGCCGTCGTTCATCCGCGCGTTGCCGTCGTTCACGAGCCGCAGCGTCCGCACGCACGCACACCGCGCCCCTCTCGCATGCCGGCGCACGCACCACACGCGCCGTCGCCGCCCATGCATCGGCCGCACACGCGCCGTCGGCTCTTTCACCGACGCGATTATAAAGGCCTGCCGCGGGGGCGCATGTATAATTCCCGTGTTCGCGGTGTCTGAGATCTGGCGCGAACGGCTTCACGATGTGTGCCACATAAGGAGGAAAAGAATATGAAGGCTTGGAAAACGGTCGTCTACAGCTTTTTTCTGGGCGGCCTCTTCGCGCTGATCGCGCAGGCGCTCCTGTCCGTCACGCAGGTGGCGCTCGGCGCAGGCCCGTTCTCGTTTTTCGTCGGCGGCTCGGTCCTCGTGCTCATGGGCTGCATAGGCTGCGTGCTCGGCGGCCTCGGTGTCTACCAGTGGCTCGAGAAATGGGCCATGTTCGGCTCGCTTCTCCCCTTCTCCGGCTTTGCGATGGCCGTCGGGATGAAGATGCTCGGCCCTTGGACCGGCCCCGAGAAGGCCTCGACGGGCAAGAGCATCTGGCAGGGCGCGTGGCTCGTCATCTGGTTCAACCTGGTCGGCGCCGCGAGCTGCATACTCTTCGGCTACATATGCACGGCCGCCGGCCTCCATGCGCCGGCCGTCGAGAAGACGACGAGTTGGATGATTTTCCCCTACGCGTACCTCATGGGCGGCGTGCTGACGGCGTTTTTCCAGATGGTCTACCTCGCGGTGCGGCGTATCACCGACAAGGCCAAGCCGGTGTGGATCCTCATGCTCGCGTGGTGCCTGGGCGCGATTTTCACCCCCTGCGGGCTGTCCGGGTGGATGGCCGGCGTGTGCGGCGAGGGCTTTTCGGTGATGATCCCGGTCGGCGGCTACAACATGTACAACGTCGGCGCGGCCTTCGCGATGGGCGAGATGGGTGAAGGCCTCGTGCACCTCGGGTCGTTTCTGCTGGCCGTGTTCTTCCTCTTCTTCACCGGCCTTCTGACCTACCTGATCTACCGCGCGAAGTACGGGCGCGCGCACATCAACGAGGTGCATTACGAGCGGGTGAAGGCGGCGGCCGTCGAGCTGGCGCCGCACGTGGACGACCCCGAGTTCACCATCGACAGCACGGGCAATCCTGCGTAGGGGTTTCCGCAGAAAGCGCCCGTGCACATGTCGCACGGGCGCTTTTCAATATCGTTGCCTCAGGCGCCCATGCATATACGCACGGGCGCTTTTCAATGCCGCAGTTTCTACGGCCGCGCTACTTCCACAGCTGCGACAAGATGCCCGAGCTGTCCTCGCTCGACAGCTCCCACGTCTCGCCCTTCTTGACGAGCTTCACCTCGAAGCTCTTGCTCGCGGGCGCCTGGCTTTTCGCGCGCTCGAAGGCCTTGCTGCCTATCAGCTTGTAGGCGTCTTCCGCCGTCGTGACGTTTTGGAAGTCCGTCGAGGAGACCGCGTCCTTGGCCACCGCGGTGATGCAGTCCTGGAACTGCGTCAGGTCGTGGCAGTCCACCTTCACCGTGACGGTCGCCGTGGTGCCCTGCTCGTTCAGCTTCGTCACCTTGTAGCTCATGTCCTCTTGCAGCCACGAGGCGATCGAGGCCATGTCGATGCCGTATTTCGAGAGGTCGTTGCCCGCCTCCTTCTCGACGAACTGCGTGACCGTCGAGCTGTTCGCGGATTTCGCGCTGCTCAGGGCGTTTTCCACCACCTGAACCGAATCGGTGTCGGGGACCGCGTGGGAGACGAAAAACCACGCAGCGCCGGCGACCACGGCCAGCAGCACCACGGCAAGGACGACGATGGCGACGGGGCGCTTCTTTTTCTTCGCGGCCGCGGGGCTGTGCGCGCCTTTCTCGGCGGGCGCTTTCTCGGGCGCGGCGGCTTTCTCGGGAGTCGTAGTCTGGTCGGGCACGACGGCTTTCTCAGGAACGGCCGCCTTGTCAGACGCGGCGGCTTTCTCGGGCGCGGCGGCCTTGTCGGCGGCGTCGCTGGTGCTGTGCGCGCCCTTTCTCTTGGTGAAGGCAGAGAACTTCCCGCCGAACCCCGCGCTGTGCGCACCCGTCGCAGCTGCGTCGGCAGCGTCCGCGCCCGCAGCGGCAGCAATAGCGGCGGCGGCGTCATTTTCACCATGCGCGGCGTGGGCGCCCGCCGCGAAAGCGGCGGTGACGGGCGACGGCTCGTCGGCTGTCTGCGGCTGCGGCACGGGCTCGGGCGCGTATACAGCAGGCTGGGAAAAGCCGTCCTGCTGCGCCTGCCCGAAGTCCACGGGCTGCGAGATGGGCTGCGGCACAGGCGAAGAATACGGCTGGGGCTGCGCGTAGTTCGCGGGCTGCGCTTGGGGCTGCGCGAAGCTCGCGGGCTGCGCTTCGGGTTGCGCCGCGGGCTGGGGGTAGGCGGGCTCCTCCCCGAACGCGGCAGGCTGCTGCGCAGGCGAAGAACACGGCTGGGGCTGCGCGAACCCGCCCGCTTGCGCAGCGGCGTCCGCAAAAGGCATGGGCTGCCAGGAGTCCGGCTGCTGCGCTACAGGCTGTGCAGCGGGCTGGACAGCAGGCTGGGCGCTGGGATACGCCGTCGCTTGCGCGGCAGGTTGCACCGCCGCCTGCGCCTCGGGCTGCGCCTCAGCTTGTGTAGCGGGCTGCTGCGCCCGCGCGGCCTTCGCAAGCGCCGCGAGCACAGCCGCGTTGCCGCCGCCTGCCTGCCCGTCCTTGGAGTGCGCACCCTGGGCTGGCTGCCCGTCTTTCACTTTCCGCATACATGCCCCCTTGCCGCGTCGGCATTTCGCTTTCCAAAAATCGCATCCATTATCACACGAAAACGCGGCGCGGACGGCAATGACGCGCAAATAGGCTGCATACGGGCCAAATACGGGCGCGTCTGCCGCGCGGAAAACGCCGCAAAATATTCCTTGCCACGCGTCCGATTTATGCTACTATTCCGTCTTGCGCGATGCGCACATGCATTCCTCGGTAGCTCAATGGCAGAGCCCTCGACTGTTAATCGAGTTGTTGCAGGTTCGAGTCCTGCCCGGGGAGCCAGTCTTTTCGGGGGGTTCCTTTCGAGGCACCCCCTTTGAAGATACGGGCGTTTAGCTCAGCGGGAGAGCGCTGCCTTCACACGGCAGAGGTCGCTGGTTCGAAACCAGCAACGCCCACCATCGCAAAACCGCAGGTCGGACGTGGTAAAGCGCCCGGCCTGCTTCTTTTTCCCGAAGGGCGGAAAAGCCCGAATCTGCAGATAAAACAGTAAATCGCGCAAAGCTTGCGCCCGTTTTCCCAGAAATTCCGCACCACGAGTCGCACACGGCTTCGGGCCGCAAAAATACGAATGAAAATACGAATGCTCCGAATTCACGCCCGCGCAGGCCGCGGCTTTAGCGTGCGCCCGCGGCTTCAGCGTGCGGCCCGCGGCTTTACCGTGCGAGATACGGGTTCAGCGCGCGCTCGGCGCCCATGGTCGTGGGCTCGCCGTGCCCGCAGTACACGTTCACGTCGTCGGGGATGGTGGCCAGCTTCTCGCGCATCGACGTGCAGATGGCCTCGAAGCTGCCCCCCGCCAAATCCGTGCGCCCGTAGCGCCCGCCCGCGAACAGCGTGTCGCCCGCGAACAGCGCCTTTTGCGCGGCACTGTAGAGGCAGAGGGAGCCCGGCGTGTGCCCGGGCGTCGCGATCACGCGAAACGACACGAACCCGACGGTCACGCTGTCGCCGTCGCCCAGATACTCGGCCACGGCAGGTAGCCCGTACGGGCTCGAGCGCACGCTCTCCTCCTCGCAGGTCTCGATGGCATGGGCGTCCGCGCGCCCCGCCGCAATCCGCGCGCCGGTCTTGGCCGACAGCCCCGCCGCGGCCCCGATGTGGTCCCAGTGCCCGTGCGTCAAGACGATCTTCTTCACCGGCCGGCGCGCCACGCCCGCCATGATGCGTTCCAGCTCGGCGCCCGGGTCCACGACCAGCAGCTCGCCGCTGTCTTCCACCAGATAGCAGTTCTCCCCTATCGGCCCTACGACGCGCGTCTCTATCTTCATCGGCCCTTCTTCCCCTTCCCCTTCTTCGCGCCCGGCGCCGGCAGCATGCGCTTGGCCCCGAAGACGCCGTCGACCGTGAGCAGGTTGTGCAGTATCTCCTCGATGCGCTCCGTGTCCGCCATCTCGAACAGAAAGCGCATCTCCACTATATCGTCGTGGTGCGTCGTGGTCGCGCACGAGACGATGTTGACCCCTTGGTCGGCCAGAAACACGACGATGTCTTGCAGCAGCCGCAGCCGGTCGATCGCCTCGACGAAGATCTCGACCTGGTAGCTGGAGTGCACGTCCTTCTCCCACGCCACCTCGATCATGCGCTCCGGGCTGCGCGTCAGATCCTTCGCGTTCGGGCAGTCCGCACGGTGCACGGACACGCCGCGCCCGCGGGTGATGAATCCGATGATCTCGTCGCCGGGCACCGGGTTGCAGCAATGCGAGAGGCGCACGAACACGTCGTCGAGGCCCGGCACCTGCACGCCCGCGTTGTTGCGCTTGCGCCCCTTCGGATGCGAGCCGCCCTTCGCGGCAGGCACCTTCACCTGCGAGAGCGGGTCGGCCGTCTGCGCGGCGGCCTGCGAGGTCGCCCGGCTCATCACGCGCATGACGCGGTGCGACACCTGCTTGGGCGAGAGCTTGCCCGCGCCCACGGCCACCATCATCTCGTCGGCCGAGCCGAAGTTCAGCTCCGAGGCCACCTCGTCGAGGGTCTTCAGCACCTTCGACGACGCCACGCCCAGGCCGTCTTTGCGCACTTCCTTCAAGATGAAGTCGCGCCCGCGCTCCAGGTCGTCGTTGCGCGAGGCCTTCGAGAAGTAGGTGCGGATCTTCGCGCGTGCCCGCGGCGTGCGCGCGATGTTCACCCAGTCCAGCGAGGGGCTCGCGTTTTTCTGCGTGAGGATCTCGACGCGGTCGCCGTTTTGCAGGGTGTAGGTCAGCGGGACGATCGAGCCGTTCACCTTCGCGCCCACGCAGTGGTTGCCCACCTCGGTGTGGATGGAGTAGGCGAAATCGAGCGGCGTGGCCCCGGCGCGCAGGCTGATGACCTCGCCTTTCGGGGTGAAGGCGAAGACCTCGTTCTCGAAAAGGTCCACCTTCAGCGAATCCATGAACTCGCGCGGGTCCTCCATCTCCTGCTGCCAGTCGAGCATCTCGCGCAGCCAGGTGAGCTTCTGGTCGAAGCTGCGCTTGTCCTTGCCCGCGCTGCCGCCGCCGCCTTCCTTGTAGCGCCAGTGCGCCGCGACGCCGTACTCGTTCATGCGGTGCATGTCCTCGGTGCGGATCTGGATCTCGAGCGGGCGGCCGGCCGGCCCTATGACCGTCGTGTGCAGCGACTGGTACATGTTGAACTTGGGCATGGCGATGTAGTCTTTGAAGCGCCCGGGCATGGGGTGCCACAGGTTGTGCACGGCGCCGAGCGAGCTGTAGCACGCCGAGACGGACTCCACGATGATGCGCACGCCGATCAGGTCGTAGATCTCGTCGAAGTCCTTGCGGCGCGTCGACATCTTCTGGTAGATGCTGTAGAGGTGCTTCGGGCGGCCGTAGATCTTCGCCTCGTTCAGCCCCACGCGGTCCAGCTCCTCGCGCAGTATGCCGACCACGCGCTCGAGGTAGGCCTCGCGGCCCTCGCGCGTCTCGGACACCATCTTCTGCACCTGCTGGTACTTCGCCGGCTCCAGGTAGAAGAAGGCGAGGTCTTCGAGCTCCCACTTGATGGAGCCCATGCCGAGGCGGTTGGCCAGCGGCGCGTAGATCTCCATGGTCTCCTTGGCCTTGAAGATGCGGCGGTCCTCGCGCAGCGCCATGAGGGTGCGCATGTTGTGGAGGCGGTCGGCCAGCTTGATGACGATGACGCGGATGTCGCGGCTCATGGCCACGAGCATCTTGCGCAGGGTGCGCACCTGGGACTCGGACAGCGACTCGACCTCGATGTTGGAGATCTTCGTCACGCCGTCCACCAGCTCGGCCACCGCGTCGCCGAAGCGTTCCCGCACGTCGTCGAGGGTGAAGTCGGTGTCTTCCACCGTGTCGTGGAGGAGGGCCGCGCGCAGGGTGTCGGGGTCCATGTGCAGCTCGGCCAAGATGATGGCCACCTCGACGGGGTGCACGATGAAGGGCTCGCCGGATTTGCGGCGCTGGCCGGCATGGGCGGCGGCGGCGAAGTCGTGGGCGTCGGCGATGCGGTCGAGCTCGTCTTCGCTCAGGTACTCGGCGGCGCATGCCACGAGCTTGTCGAAGCCGTCGGAGGCCTGCTGCGCGTCGTAGGCGCGGGCGCGTTCGACGGCCTGCTGGGCGGCCTGGGCGGCGTCTGCGGGACGGTCGGTTTTCGTCGAGGCGGCGGCTTTTGTCGAAGCTGCGGCGGGCGCGGGGTCGGCTGCGGCGCGTTCGACGGCGTCTGCGGGGGTGGCTTTTGCGGGCGCGGCTTTTGCCGCCGCCTGCGTTTCACTGTGCATGTCGTGTTTCGTATCCATGGGGCGGGATTTTACCCCAGCTATGTGACGCGACGGTTTCAGACGCGCGATGCGGCGTTCAACTAGTGCCGCGCCATCCGATTAGCGCTGCGGGCCAGATCAGCGATGCGGCGCCTGCGCCGCCCAA
>CAVAWX010000011.1:26775-30381 GCA_963592385.1 Acidaminococcaceae bacterium
CGCCTTCACCAGCCCCTTCGGGCGCGTGCGCAAAGCTCATGCGCTCCGCCCGTCGGCAGCGGCGCTCGGCAGTATGGGATGGGTGAAGCGGGACAGCAGCGTCGGCGCGTCGGCGGACAGCGCCCACCTGCGAAACGCCGCGAACTCCTCCACCTGCTCCATGCCCTCGCGGTAGCGCACGGACGCGGACAGCTCCGTGTGCGCCGGCGCCTCCGCCATGCGCACCACGCGCTCGTGCGCGTCCCCGCCCGCCTGCAAAAACCCGAGCTCGGCAAAGACGGCCAGCGCGGTGGCGGCGCTCTGCGCATCGGCCTTGCCCGCAGTCGCGGCAAGCTGCGCGTCGGAGACGGAAAACTCGTCGCGCCCCTCGGCATGCGCCTTCTTGCCGCAGGCCGAAAGCGCGCGGTAGAGGCGCGCCATCTTCTCGCGGTCCGGGGCGAGCGCCTCCAGGATGCGCTCGTTGATACGCGCGTCGGCGTACCCGTAGAGCAGGTGCACCCACGCCTCGCGCCCGTCGCGGCCGGCACGCCCGCTCATCTGGTTGAACTCGATGTCGGAGAAGGGCATGTGGAACAAGACGACGTGCTCGATGTCGGGGATGTCGATGCCCTCGCCGAAGGCGCTCGTCGCCACGATGCAGGACAGCTCGCCGGCGCGGAAGGCCTCTTCCACCACCGCGCGGTCTGCCCGGGACAGCCCGGCGTGGTAGAAGGCGATGCGCGGCGCGAGGGCGGGCAGGCGGTGGCGCAGCATGCGGGCCAGCTCCTGGGCGGCGTCGCGCGAGTTCACGTAGGCCACGCACTTCGTTTCCGTCGCCACGATGCAGGCAAGGTACTCCTCGCGGGCGGCGAGGTCGCGGCGGTCGTCGAGGTGCAGGTTGTCGCGCGACGAGGCGTCGACCACGAGCTCGGAGATGGAAAGCGACGCGCATATGGCCTGCGCCTCCGCGTCGGGCGCCGTGGCCGTCGCGGCCAGCACGCAGGGGTTTCCCAGCTGTGCCGCCGCCTGCCCGAGCTCGGCGTAGGCGGGGCGGTTGCCCGCGCGGGACATGCCCACATGGTGCGCCTCGTCCACGACGAGGAAACCCACCTGCGCGCCCGCGGCGATCTCGGGCGCGTGCAGACACAGGTACTCGGGGGTGGTCAAGACGACGTCCACGCTGCCGGCGGCCAGCCCCGCATAGACCTCGCGGCGCAGCGCCTGGGGAGTCTCGCCCGTCAGCAGGCGCACCGACAGGCCGAAGCGCGCGTAGCTGTCTTTCAGGTGGTGAATCTGGTCGGCCACGAGCGCGCGCAGCGGATAGACGAAGACCGACACCTTGCCCTCGCGCAGGGCCAGGCGCGCCGCGTGCAGGTGAAAGACGAGCGACTTGCCGCGGCCCGTGGCCATGACGGCCAGCGTCGAGTGGCGGGCGGCCAGGCTGTCCAGGGCGCGCGCCTGCGCGTCGTGCAGGGCATGCCCGCCCACGAGCGCCTCGCGCAGCGCCTCGTCGAGGGCCGCATCGGGCAGGGCCGTCCACTTCTCGCGCGCCGCGCGCAGCTCCGCTTCACCGTCGTGGGCGGCGTCGGAGCCTGCGGCGCCCTCCCCCGTCGGCGCAACGCCGCGTGCCACACCAACGCTCTCGGCCGCGCCGCTTTGCGCGGCCAGAAGCTCGTGCATGCGCGCGTCGAGGGGGCTGCGCGGAACCGAATCTGCGCCCGCGCCCGCAGCGGCCGGCTGCGACATCAGCACCTTGCGCGTCATGAGCTTCGGCGTCTTGCGCCCCTGCCACTCGTCCACCTGCGGCTCGAACACCACATCGCAGACCGCCTGGCAGTTCACGAGCTCGTCCAGCTCGGAAGCGTTGAAGTAGATGCCCGCCACGCGCGCCAGCCCGTCGGCGGCCTCGTAGCGGAAATGCGTGCCGGTCTTCCCGATGGCGCTGCGCCGCTCCAAAAAGACGCGGGGCAGCACGAGCAGGGGGCTGCGGTTGATGTTGCCGAAAGGCTCGAGGCGCGCCAGCTCCTCGAAAGCCTCCAGCGTGCAGTCGGACAGGCGCACCTGCGCATCGACGGCCAGCGCAGCCGGGCGCTCCCCCTCCCCCACGCTCTCGCATTGCGCGGCCAGGCGTCGTCGCAGCTCGGGCAGCTTGTCGGCGGGCAAGGTCAGCCCGATGGCCGCCACGTGCCCGCCGAAGCGCTCGTAGAGGTCCTGGGCGCTCGAGGCCAGCTCGAAGAGGTTCAGCTCGCCGTAGGTCCTGCCCGAGCCGCGCGCGCTGCCGTCCTCGATGGTGAAGATGATGGCGGGCTTCTTGTACTCGCGCGCCACGCGCGAGGCGACGATGCCCTTCACGCCCTCGTGCCAGCCCTCGCCGGCGACGATGACGATGGGGCCTTCGACGAGCGTGGGGTCGTCGGCGATCGCGGCCTTCACCTGCTCCAGCAGCTGCGCCTCGGCCGTCCTGCGCTGCGCGTTCACCTCGTCGAGCGCGGCGGCGAGCTTTTGCGCCTCGCGCACGTCGTCGGTCATGAGCAGGTCGTAGGCCAGGGTCGCGTCTCCCATGCGCCCGGCCGCGTTCATGCGCGGGATGAGGGAAAACGAGAGCTTCGTGGCCGTGATGGACGGCAGGTCGGCCTTGCACACGGCGGCCAGCGCGGCGATGCCGGGGCGCGGGGCGTTGCGCATGCGCTCCAGGCCGGCGGCGACGATGGCGCGGTTTTCCGGGGTCAGGGGCATGATGTCGCTGACGGTGCCGAGCGCCGCCAAATCGACCAGCTCGCGCCACAGCCCGGGCCGCCCCAGCCGCTGCCCCAGCATGGCGACGAGCTTCAGGGCCACGCCGGCGCCCGCGAGGTCGAAGGAGGGGCAGGCGCGCTCGAGCTTGCTGTCGGCCACGGGGACGGCCTGCGGCACGTGCGCGCCCGCCTCGTGGTGGTCGGTGATGCACACGTCGATGCCGGCCGCGCGCATGGCCGCCACCTCCGCGTCGCAGGCGATGCCGCAGTCCACCGTCACGATCAGGTCGGGTGAAAAGGCCTGCATGCCGCGGCGCACGGCAGCCTCGGACAGCGCATAGCCCTCGTCGTAGCGGTGCGGGATCAGGCCGTCTGCACACGCGCCGAGCACGCGCAGCCCCCGCACGGCAAGCGCCGTGGCCGAGATGCCGTCCACGTCGAAGTCGCCGAACACGAGGATGCGGCCGTGCGCCTCCATGACGGAAAGCACTTTGTCGGCGACCTCTTCCAGCCCGGGGATGCACGCCGGGTCGTGGCAGTCGCGCGTAAGCGACGGGGAGAGGAAGGCGCGGACGCGCTCGGGCGTGTCGATGCCGCGCGAGACCAGAATGCGCGCCGTCAACGGCAAGAGGCCGCAGCCGGAGGCGATTGCCTCGACCGCGGCCTCGTCGGCCGGTGCCACCGTGTATCTGGGGGAATCGGCCACCGTCTAGTCTGACTTCTCCTCAGTCGCCGCCGGCTCGTCGGATGCCGCCTCGTCGGGCGCCGCTCCTTCAGATTCGGCGGGCTCTTCCTCGGGTTCGTCGGCAGTTTCGGACGCGGACTCGTCGCCTGCGGGTTCGTCGGCGGCCTCCTCGTTCACCGCGTCTTTCTCTTCCGCCTCGGGCGCGGC
>CAVAWX010000012.1:0-13210 GCA_963592385.1 Acidaminococcaceae bacterium
CTCGCGGGCGAAGCGGCCGTCATAGGCGCCGCGCTCGTTGTGGCCGTCATAGGCGTCGCGGTCGTTGCGGCCGGCGCGGCCAACAGCGCGGTCGGCGCGGTCGGTGCAGGCAGCGCCACCGAGTTCAACACTGTGGCCGTCGTGGCTGCTGTTGCTGTCGTCGGGCAAGGTCTGCCAGCCTGCAATCCAGCGCGGAAGCGCGGCGCTAGTCCTGCGCGATGATGGCGTTGAGCTTCACCCGCTCGGCGCGCGTGAGGGTCGACTCGCGGCGCAGCGCCATGGCAAGCTCGCGGGCCTTGTCGGTTTTGCCCGCCTTCACGTAGCAGGAGAGCTGCTCGAACGCGACCGTGCGGCGGCTCCTCTTGTTCGGCGCCGTCTCGGCGGCCTTCTCGAAAAGCCCGGCGGCAATCAGGTACTTGCCCTTCGAGCGGAACAGCTCGGCTTTCGCCCTGCGGTCGGCGTAGGCGATGGACGCCCGGCGCGTGGCCTCCTGCGCGGCACGCCTGCGGGCAGCTTCCTTCTCGTCGATGCCCGGTTCGGCGGGGTCGGGAATGGAGGGGTTGATTGCGGCAGCGGGTTTCTGCGCGGGCTCTTGCGAGACAGGCCGGGCCGTCGAAGCCGCCTGCCCCTGCTCCGCAGGCTGCTCTGCCTCCGCCTGCGTCTGCTGCGCCTGCTGAGGCTGCGCCTGCTGCACAGACTGCGCGGCTTGCTGAATTTGCACGTCCTGCTCCTGCTCTTGCTGCGCCGGCTGCTCCTGTTGCTGTTGAGCCTGCTGCGTTTGTTGCGCGGGCTGCGCGTCCTGCTGAACCTGCGCGTCCTGCTGGGGCTGCGCCTCCTGTGCCTTCGCGCTTTCCGCCGAAGTCGTCTGCTGCACGGCGTCGTCCTTCTTGCCCTGCGCTCGCACGGGCTCGAGCACCGCCGTCTTGCCCGCGTCTTCCACCGGCGCCTCCCGCTTCACCGAAGCCGCGTCCTTTGCGGCCGCCTCCTGCGCCTCCTGCGCGGGCTGCGTTGCCTCCTGTTTCGGCTGCTCTATGCGCACGGTCTGCGCCGCCTGCACGGTCGCCTGCGACGCGTGCCCATCCTGCGCAGCACTATCCTGCGCCGACTGCCCTTCTTCCGCCGCCGCGCCCTTCACCCGCACCGGCTTCTCGGCAACGCCCGAGGCGGTGGTCACGGGCGCGAAACGCTGGGTGACATCCTTGCCCGTCTGGGGCGTCGCGGACTGCGCGGACTGCTGCGCCGAAGAAGCGGCGCCGGAGCGCGACTGCACGGGTTGCACAGGCTGCGTGGGCTGCGAGGTCTGCACGGGCTGCGCACTTTGCTGGCCTTGTGCGGGCTGCGCTTGCTGCGAGGCTTGCGCAGGCTGGGCGACCGGCTGCGCGGCTTGCGCGGGCTGTCCGCCTTGCGCGCCCTGCATGAACTGGCTCGCCGGGATGGGACGCAAAGGCTGCTCCGGCTGCTGGCCGGCCTGCGCCGCCGTCTGCGGCACCTGCACCGGCACGGGCTGCGGCGCCACGGCCACGGGCTGCTGCCCCGTCTGCCCAGGCCCGCGCAAATTGTTCCACACGTCGTCTTTCGAGCGCCCGTCGCGCACCGCAGCCGCGTCCGAGCCTTCACCCGCCGCCGCCGCGCCGCTTGCCCGCCTGCCACACACGCGCTGGGCGATCAGGTACACCACGATGGGCAGCACCGCGCACGCAAACGCCAGCACGACAGGCACCGCACCGCTTTTGTGCATGCCGGCCACCAGCACGAGAAACACCGCCACGACGACGACCTGCACCGTGAAGGCGGCGACCACCGGGATGCGCTCCTCATCCGACTTGGCCCGCACGAGGCCGACGACGAAGCCGGCCAGCGTCAATATCACGATAATTGCCACGCATACGTTGAACGCGTTCACCTTGGCGCAGCTCCTTTCACCCACGCTTTCAATCGTCGAAAGTATACACGCAACGCGCGGCCTTTCCGCGCCGTTTCAACGTGCGCGCCCGCACCCGCGTTAGTCAGCGGCCGGCGCACGCGTTTCCTTCGCCTTGCAAGACCAGAACAGGGCGAACTTTTCCAATGTCGGGTCTGTCGGAAAACCTGAGGTATGCGAGCCAGACCTCGCCGGGTGCCGGAATGCTAAGCGAGGTCGTCATAGAGGCCCTCGTCTGCAGGGTCGTCCCATTCCGCCGGCAGAACCGTGCGGCCCGTCTTCGGGTCCACGGCGACGACTTCCAGCGAACCCCAGTCAATCGACCTGACGTCCGAATCCTCCCCCACCGGATTGATGGTGACCCACGGGCGCGAGTTCTTGAACACCGTCACAGGAGAGCCGGACTGGCTGACCTGCGTCGCGATTTTCGAAAAATTCAACCGCGCTTCTGCCGCTGTAGCCGTCAAAACCGCCATGCCACGCCTCCTTGCCTCTGGTTTCGTGTGGTAATTGTAGCTGAAATTAGCGCCTGATTTTAAGCTGGTTTTTCATTCGATTGACGTTCTCATATGTCGAGCATCAAACTCATTTTGCCTCCGTCATCTTCGTAGTGCGCCCTCCCTCTACCATCTTCAACGCCGCGGGCGCAGCCGCGAACACTGGGTGGCCGTCAGCGCGGGCGGGTGTCAGCGCGTGCGGGCGCGGGGGTGCGTGCTCAGGTACTCCTCGCGGATGTGGCTGCGGTCCACGTGCGTGTAGATCTGCGTCGTCGAGATGTCGCTGTGGCCGAGCATCTCCTGCAGCGCACGCAGGTCCGCGCCGCCTTCGAGCATGTGCGTGGCGAAGCTGTGCCGCAGCAGGTGCGGGTGCAGCCCCTCGAGGCCGACATTGCGCCCGCACTTTTCCACGATGGTGAACACGGAACGCCGGCTGATGCGTCCGCCCCGCGCGTTCAAAAACACCGCGTCCGGGTCCTGGTAGGGGCGCGATTTCGGGTGAAGGTGGGGGCGCCCGGCGTCCAGGTAGGCGCCAAGCGTTCGCGCGGCGCAGCCCAAAAACGGCACGAAGCGCTCCTTGCCGCCCTTGCCGCGCACGCGCACGAGCTCGACGTCGCGCATGAGGCAGGCGAAATCGAGGCCGACCAGCTCGCTTACGCGCAGGCCGCAGCCGTAGAGCATCTCGAGGATGGCCTTGTCGCGCAGGCCGGCCGGCGTCTCGGGAAAAGGCTGGTCGAGCAGGGCGCCCACCTGCTCGACGGACAGGACCTGCGGCAGCACGCGGTCCACCTTGGGCAGGGGCACCGAGGCCGCCGGGTTTGCCTGCGTGAGGTCTTCGGCCACGGCAAAACGGTGAAAGCCCTTCAGCGCGGCCACATGGCGCTCCATGCTCTTTTGCGCATAGCCGCGCGCGCGCAGGTCGGCGATGTAGTCGACGATGGCGTCGCGCGTGACCCCCTCGTAGGAGCGCATGCCGCGCTTCGTGAGAAAGCCGAGATAGTCGCGCAGGTCGGCCGCGTAGGAATCGACGCTCGCGCGCGAAAGGCCGCGCTCGGCGGACAGGTAGCCGAGGTACTCGTCGAGGTCGGCGGCGAAGGCGCCCGGGTCGGCGTCGGGGCTGCGCTTTATCTCGCGCGGCACGAGCGCCCGCCCGCCTTCACCTTCACCCGCACGCCGCGCGTCCGCACCTTCACCCGCACGCCCCTAGCGGGCGCTGCGGTAGGCGACGGCCGCCTGCACCAGCCCGTCGAAGAGCGGATGGCTGCGCGTGGGGCGCGACTTGAACTCGGGGTGCGCCTGGCTGGCGATGAAGTAGGGGTGGTCCGGCACCTCGACCATCTCGACCAGGCGGTTGTCCGGCGAGACGCCCGAGACCACGAGCCCGGCGTCCACGAGCTGCTGGCGGAACTGGTTGTTCACCTCGTAGCGATGGCGATGGCGCTCGTAGACCACGGCGTCGCCGTAGACCTGCTCGGCCAGCGTGCCCTCGATCACCTTGCACGGATAGGCGCCGAGGCGCATCGTGCCGCCCTTGTCGTCCACGTCCTCCTGCTCGGGCATGAGGTCGATGACGGGGAACTCCAGCGCATCGGAAAACTCGGCGCTCGACGCCCCCGGCATCCCGGCCACGTCGCGGGCGAACTCGCAGACGGCCGCCTGCAGCCCCAGGCATATGCCGAGGAAGGGCACCTTGCCCTCGCGCGCGTGGCGTGCCGCGTTTATCTTGCCCTCGAAGGCGCGCTCGCCGAAGCCGCCGGGCACGAGTATGCCGTCGAAGCGCCCCAGCTCCTCGCGCGTCGCCGCCGCGTCGCACGAGGCCACTTCCTCGCCGTCCACGAGATGCACGTTCACGTTCACCCCGCAGGCCACGCCCGCATGGCGCAGCGCCTCGACCACGGACAGGTAGGCGTCGGGCAGCCCCACGTACTTGCCGACGATGGCGATGTCCACCTCGCCGTCGCAGGCGGCAGAGGCGTCCAGGTAGGCCTGCCAGTCCGACAGGTCCGCCTCGCGCGCCTCGAGCCCCAGACGGCGCAAGACCAGCTCGTCGAAGTGCTGGGCGTGCAGGCGCAGCGGGATCTCGTAGATGCTGGGCGCGTCCTCGCAGGCGAAGACCCCGCCGGTGTCCACGTCGCAAAACATCGCGATCTTGTCGCGCAGGACGTCCGATATCTCGTGGTCGGAGCGCAAGACGAGGAAATCGGGCTGGATGCCGATGGACTGCAACTCCTTCACCGAATGCTGCGTGGGCTTGGTCTTCAGCTCGTGGGCGGCCGCGATGTAGGGCACGAGGGTGCAGTGGATGAAGGCGACGTTTTGCGGCCCGCACTCCTTGCGGAACTGGCGCGCGGCCTCGAGGAAGGGCTGCGACTCGATGTCGCCCACCGTGCCGCCGATCTCGGTGATGACGATGTCGGCCGCCGTCTGCTCGGCGATGCGGCGTATGCGCTCCTTGATGGCGTTCGTGACGTGCGGGATGACCTGCACGGTGCCGCCGAGGAAATCGCCGCGGCGCTCCTTGGCGATGAGGCTTTGGTAGATGGAGCCCTGCGTGACGTTGCTCTCGCGCGTGAGGCTCTCGTCGATGAAGCGCTCGTAGTGGCCGAGGTCGAGGTCGCTTTCCAGGCCGTCGTCGGTGACGAAGACCTCGCCGTGCTGGAAGGGGCTCATCGTGCCCGGGTCGACGTTGAGGTAGGGGTCCATCTTCTGCATGGTGACCTTGTAGCCGCGGCTTTTCAGCAGCTGCCCCAGCGAGGAGGCCGTGATGCCCTTGCCCAGCGAGGATACGACGCCGCCGGTCACGAAGATGTGTTTCGCCATGAATGAACCTGCTCCCTGCGAAAAGCGTTTACTTGGGGGCTATTGTACGGCCACGGAGGCGAAAGGCAGGGGCGCGGCGGCGCTTTCATCCAAAAAAGACGAAAGCCGGGCGTTTCACCCGGCTTCCCTGTGCATCGTATGTGCAGGCGCTCCTAGTTCCAGAAGCTCCCCGAGCCGCTCGAGCTGCCGGAGCTGCCGGAGCTGCCCGAATTACCCGAGTTCGAGCTGCCCGAGCCGGAGTTGCCCGAGTTGTTGAAGAAGTCGAAGAGGTTGCCCGAGCCGGAGTTGCCGCTGTTGCCGGAGTTGCCCGAGTTCCCCGAGTTGCCGTAGTTCCAGCCGTAGCCCCAGCCGTTCGAGCCGGAGTTGCCCGAGCTGCCGTTGGAGCTGTTGTTGGTGGCAGGCGAGCCGCCGTCGGCGTACTCGCTCTTCGAGCTGCTGTCGTCGCCGAGCGTGGCCTTGCCCGTGGCCTCCTGGCCGTTGCGCGTGTAGGTGATCGAGATCTCGTCGCCCACCTTCTTCGCGGCGACCGCCTTGCGCACGTCCGAGGCGCTCGACATGGCGTTGCCGTCGATCTTCGTGATGACGTCGCCGGTCTTCAGCCCGGCCTGCGCCGCCGCCGTGTCCTTGTAGACGGCCTCGACCGTGATGCCGGAGCTGCTGTCGCTGCCCATGAGTATGCCGAGGAAGGCGTGGGTGACGCTCTGCCCGGAGATGAGGGTCTCGACCTCGGACTGGGCGGTGCTTTGCGGGATGGCGAAGCCGAGGCCTGCCGAGGACTCGCTCGTGGACGAGATGTAAGTGTTGATGCCGATGAGCTTGCCCTCGTCGTCGAAGAGGCCGCCGCCCGAGTTGCCGGGGTTGATGGCCGCGTCGGTCTGGATCATGTCGGTGTAGACCGTCGTGCCGCCCAGGCCGCTGTCGCTGGAGAGCACGTCGGAGCGGTAGAGCGCCGAGACGATGCCCGTGGTGAGGGTTTGCTCGTAGCCGTAGGGGCTGCCGATGGCCGCGACCCACTGCCCGACCGCCAGGTCGGAGGAATCGCCCCACTCGGCCACGGTCGTGTCCGTCTTCTTTATCTTGATGACGGCCAGGTCGCTCTTCTCGTCGTAGCCGACGCTTTCAGCCTCGACCTGCTCGCCGCCCACGCTGACCACCGCGCGGGAGATGTTTTCGACGACGTGGTAGTTCGTGACGATGTAGCTGTAGGTGCTGTCCTTTTTCACGATGACGCCGGAGCCGAGCGCGCTGGCAGTCGACGAGCTGCTCGAGTTGCCCGAGTTGCCGAAGAGCTGGCTCCAGCTCGAGCCCGTGTCGGTGAAGACGTAGATGGTGACGACGCTGCTCAGGTCCTTGGCGGCCACGGCCTCGGCCAGCGTGGCCTCGTCGGAGCCGTTGATGGTGATGGTGCCGCCGGCGTTCGTGCCCGTCGCGCCAGACTTGAACGCGTTCAGCACCGGGGTGTAGCACCACAGGCAGGCCAGCACCGCGAACACGACGACCGCGCCGAGGATGCCGCCGACGACGCCGCGGAAAAAGCCGCCGCCCTTCTTCTCGCGCTTGGCCTGTGCCTTGGCCTGAGCCTTGGCCGCCTTGGCCTGGGCCTGCGCCTGTTTTTGGGCCGCGTACGCCGGCATGGGCTGCGTGCCGGCGGGTTGAGCCGCAGCGGTCTGGCCGGGTGCAGCCTGGGCGGCGCCTGCAGGCTGCGCGGCGCCGACGGGTTGAGCGGCTCCCGCAGGCTGGGCGGCGTTTGCCTGGGTCGCGCCGGGCGTCCCCACGGGCTGCGTGGCCCCCGCGGGCGGCACGGGCTGGGTCGTGGCGGCCGGCTGGGTGCCGGCGGGTTGAGCCGCGGCGGCGGGCTGGGTCGTGCCGGCAGGCTGAGCTGCAGCGGCCGGCTGGGTCGCCCCGGCGGGCGCAGATTCCGACGTAGACGCCGACGTCGATGCCGGCGTCGTCGCCCCCGTGGGCGGAATGGGTTTTTCTGTCGAATCAGTCATGACGCATCTTCCTCTCGCGTGCCGCCCCTCGAGCCAAAACGCGGGGACGGGCGCTCGTGTCCATGTCCTTCAACGCGAAAGCATACGCTAAACGACGCGTTTTCAGGAAAAAGAAGGTTTCTTTTCAGAAAAAGTTAAGAGAGGCTCACGACGCGACGAGGATTTGCTCGACTTTTCGCAGCTCGTCGGGGGTGTTCACATTCACGAAGCAGTTCTTTTCCGGCACGGCCGCCGCGACCATCTCCTCGGTGAAACAGCACACCCGCACCGCATCGAGAAAGCCCGTCGCGCGGGCCTCGCCGCCCTCGACCGCCTCGCAGACCGCCGGCAGGCAGGTCGCGCGCCGGTACACCCCGTGGAAGGGCTCGTATCCCAGGTGCGTCTTGGGCAGCGCCGCGTCCGCCCCGCCGTCTTCGAGCGCGTACAGCTCGGCGGCGATCAGCTCGGGCGAGGGAAAGACCATGTCGCAGGCGACGATGGCGACGTAGTCCCGCGTCGCGGCCTTCATGGCCGTGCACACGCCGCGCAACGCCCCGCGCGTGTCGTAGACGTCGCGCACGAGGCGCAACTTGCCGGCCTTCACCAGCTCGTCGAGAAAGCCGAGGTTTTCGGGTTCGTTGGTCGTGATGATGAACTCGTCGGCCAGGGGCATGAGGCGCCGGATGCCGCGCCAGATGAGGGGCTCGCCCAGGAAGGGCACCGTCGCCTTCGAGCGCCCCATGCGCCGCGACTCTCCCCCGGCCTGCAAGACGACCGTCAAGTTCCCGTTCTCGCTCATGTCCCTCTTCGTGCTCCAAGCTCTGCCGCGCCGGGCGCCGTGCGTGTTCGACGTGCGCGCACGTGCATCGCGCGACATCGCAAGCTGCGCCCTATAGCAAACAGGCTGGAAGGAAATCCTCCAGCCTGTCGTGTGTGTGGTGGCCAGAAAGGGACTTGAACCCCTGACACAGGGATTTTCAGTCCCCTGCTCTACCAACTGAGCTATCTGGCCTCGTTGATGCGCCGCTCGGGTGAACGGCGTGCGCTAGTGTACCATTACCCGCCGCGCGGTCAAGCGTCGAATGCGCAACGTCGCGAAAAGCCGCGAAGGCCGCACGTGCCACGCGGGCGCCATGCGGGCATCACGCCCTCGCGCCGCACGGCACGCACGCCCGCGCGCTCTGAGCGATTCGCGCAATCCGCGCGAAAAACCCTACAGGCTCAGCGCGTCGACCGGGCAGGTCGAGGTGCACGCGCCGCAATCGATGCAGGCGTCGGCGTCCACCACGGCCACGTCCGAGACGGTCAGCGCCTCGACCGGGCAGGCATCGGCGCATGCGCCGCAGGCAATGCACTCGTCGGTGTTGATGTTCACGGCCATAATCGGCTCCCTTCCTTCATGCAGGGCCTGCTCTCTCGTTTCAGGCCCGCGCGCTTCCATGCAGACCCGCTCTCTCTTTCGGGTCTTTTACGCGCCACACTATAAAAGGGCAAAGGCGCGAGCGACTCTTACAATTCGCTTTCGGGCGGTGAGCGGAAGGCGTCCGCCCCCTTTCACCCTACCCCGCGGCCAGCTGCTTTGCGCGCGCGGGCTTTGCCAGCGGCAGCTTCACCGTGAAGGTCGTGCCGGACGCGTCAGAGCTCGCCGAGATGTCGCCGCCGTGCGCCTGCGTCGTCGCCTTCGCGATGGACAGCCCCAGCCCGAAGCTCGCGCTCGCGCCCTCGTTCACCCGCGCCTTGTCCGAGCGGTAGAAGCGGTCGAAGAGGTGCGGCAGGTCCTCGGGCGGCACGGGGTCGCCGTCGTTGCGCACGGAGAGGATGGCGTGCCCCTTCGCCCGCACCAGGCGCATGTCCACGTGGCCCTTCTCCGAGGCGTACTTGCATGCGTTTTCCAGCAGCGTCTTCACCAGACTCTCGAGGCGGCGCTCGTCGCCCACGACGTGCAGCCCGTCTTCGACCTCGCAGCCCAGCTGCAGCCCGCGCTCGAAGGCGACCGCCTCGAATTGCAGCCCCACGCCCTGGACGGCGCGGCTGAAATCGACGTCGCACATGACCTGCCGCGTATCGACCCCGGCGTCGGCCTGCGCGAGGGTGAGCATGTCTTCGGTCAGCTGCTGCATGCGCTGCGCCTCGGCCGAGATGCTCTCGACCCACGCGTGCTGCTCGCCCACCGTCTTGTCGGGGTTGGCCTGCAGAATCGAGGTGTCGGCCAGCATGACGGTGAGCGGCGTCTTCAGCTCGTGGCTCGCGTCGGCGATGAAGCGCTGCTGGTCTTCCCATGCGCGCGCGACGGGGCGCGAGACGTAGCGCGACAAGAAGAAGCTGATGATGCAGATGGCCACCATGAGCGCGAGCCACCCGGCGAACAGCGAGCCGATTTTGCCCAGCGCGTCGTTGCGCAGGTTGGACATGTCGGCAAAGGCGATGCGCGTCGTGCCGTCGATGCCGGTCTCGCCGACGCGGTAGTACAGGCCGTAGTCGTTCAGCTCGCCGCCTTGGTTTCCGCTGGCCAGCGCCTCGGCCACCACCATGTCGCGCACGTCGGCGTAGATGGAGGCGGTGCTGTTCTTTGCCACGGAGGTGGTGCCGTCGAGGGCCACCGCGACCACGCAGACGGGCACGGTCGTGAACGCGCGCCCCTCTTCACCGCCTTCGTCGCCCTGGCCGCCCGCGCCGTTTTGGGAGTCCTTGCCGGCGTTGCCGTCCTTGCCCTCGAGGGTGCCCTGGGCGCCCGCCGAGCTGCCGTCGCCCGAGGAGGAGGACGAACCAGAGCCCGAGTTCGCGCCCGTTGAGCCTGACGCGCCGGACGAGCCGGACGAGCCCGTTGAGCCCGACGAACCCGACAGCGAGCCGCTCGTCGAGCCGGCCGAGCCGAAAAACCCGAGGCCCAGACGCGGGAAACTCGCGTCGTCGATGCTGGTCGAGACCGCGCGCTCCAACGCCACGTTCACCTCCGAGCGCAGCTCCTGCCACGAAGCCACGCCCGCCGCCACGAAGCCCACGAGCGAGATGACGCCCACGAGCGCGACGGTGATGAGGATGAAGCGTCTGCGGAAATGCTTGAGAATCTTACTCGCCCTCCAAACGGTAGCCCACCTTGCGCTGGGTGACGATCTTGGTCGTCGAGCAGAGGAAATCGAGCTTTTTGCGCAGAAAGGATATGTAGGCCTCGACGTTGTTGTCGCCGGCGTCGGACTCGACGCCCCAGATGCGGCTGATGAGGGTGTCCTTGGAGACGGTGCGGCCGAAGTTTTCCATCAGCAGCTCCAAGACCTCGAACTCCTTGTAGGACAGGCGCACCGTCTTGTCGCCGCACGACAGGTCGTAGGTGGACAGGTCCAGCTCCAGGTCGCCCTTCTTCTGCTCGTCGACCACGACCTCGCCCACGCGGCGGGTGAGGGCGCGGATGCGCGCGAGCAGCTCGGCCGGCTGGAAGGGCTTGGTCAGGTAGTCATCGGCGCCGGCGTCCAGCCCGGTGACCTTGTCGGCCAGCGAGGTGCGCGCGGTGAGCATGATGGTGGGGGTGTTCACCCCGGCGTGGCGGGCCTCGCGCACGATGGAGTAGCCGTCCATGCCGGGCAGCATGACGTCGCAGACGAACACGTCGTAGTCGCCGGCCGTGACGTAGTCGAGGGCGCTGCGGCCGTCGTAGACGATGTCGACCTGGTATTTGTGCTCCTTGAATATCTGCCCCACGGCGTTTGCGAGGCGTCGCTCGTCTTCTGCCAGCAAAATGTTCATGCTCGTCCTCGCTTCCGGGGTGCGTCTGGCGCGGCGCAGGTCGCGGGGCATGCGGTGGCGCTCGGTGCACGGGGCGCTGCGATGCGCGGTGCACGGGGCGCGGGCATGGGGCGCGGCGCGGCGCTCGGAGCCTGTTCGTCGGTTTATACCACGCACTCTAGGGGGCGGCGCTGAAACTTCTCTGAAAACGTCGGGCGGGGGCGGGGTGCCAGGCGCTATACTCGGTGAAGACGCGCGCGGGGCTTGGGCGGCCGTCGCAGGCGGGGCTTTTCGCCACGCCGACACCTGCCCGGCGCGCACCTGTTTTCTATTGCGCGCGCACAGCTCTAGCGCGGGGTGAGAGTCCGCACGGGGCAGCGCGAAACGCACACAACCACATCGACAATCCAACAGCGTCTCTTCGAGGCGGCGCATCCGGCGTAGCACGTGCCAACTGGCGCATCGCGTGTCGTTTGCCGCACGCCGCATGCCGCATCGAGGGCGGCGCATCTGGCACACGAAGGGGGCATACGATGAATTTGCGCACGGGGAAGGCGCATTTGCGCACGGCCGCGCGGATGAAGGCGCGGACAAGGCACGGGGAAAAGCAAAGAAGGGTGAAAGGCGCAGCGGCACGGACGCGGCGGCGCGAGACGCAGGGAAAGCCGCGCCTTTGCGGGGTGCGCGGGACACGCGGGATACGCGGGCGCACGCGGGGCGTGGCGGTGGTCCTCGTGGCCGCGCTGGTCGCGGGCTGCGGAATGGCCGCGACGGCGCTGGCGCAGGGCGCGGGGCCGGGCGGCACGGGGCCGGGGTCGGGCGCGGCGGAGGCGATGGCGGTCCGGGAGTTTTCCGTGGCCGACACGCTGGCCGCCGAGGTGGACGCGACGGGCACGTACAAGGGCGCCGAGATGGGCTGGTGGACGGCGTTTCTCGCCCGCTTCGAAAGCGCCGAGCTGGTCGACACGGGCAAGCGCGTGCGCACGAAGGCCACGCTCGTGGATGCGGCCAAGTACGCGGACGGCCAGGGCATCGACGAGCTGATGGGCAGGGCCGAAGACGCCTCGGAGGCGTTTCTGACGCAGCTCGAGTGGAAATCGGCGCTCTACGAGTTCGGCGACGCGGATTTCTACGCCGCCAAGCTCGACCTGCCGCGCGAGACAATCGCGGCCGGGCAGGCGAGGGACTGGGCATTCGCGCGCGACAACTATGACGGGCAGGCCGTGGGCGGCGTGCTCTACGACGCGGACAGCGGGGTGGCCTACGTGCCCAAGGCCGCAGTGGACGATTACGTGCCCGCCGACGCAAGCCACGAGCAGGGATGCGCCCTGCAAGCGCAGCTCCTGTTCACCATGGACGCAAAAAAGGCCGGCGCGACGATTGCGGGCACGGCGAAGGTGGTGAACGCCGCGACGGGCGAGAGCTATACGGCGCCCACCGCTGGAAGCCTGGCCGGCAACGAGGTGTTCGTGCAGCTTGCCGATGCAGCCGGCGCAGGCGGCATCGATGCCCAGACCATCAGCGTGGCAGCGAATGGCGGGGCCAGCGCGGCGGCCGGGACGAGAAGCGCTGTAGCCGGCACGGACAGCAGCGCGGGCGACGTGCAAAGCGGGAACACCGGCGCGGCTACGAGCGGCGAGGCAGACGCGACGATGGCGGGCTACGATGCGGACACCGGCGTGCTGGGCATCGCCGTGCCTGCCGCCGCCGCAGCCGAGATCGAGGTCTGCTACAACGCCCCGGATGCGGCGGCGCCCGCCTTCACGAGCGCGCAGGCGACGCTTATGGCCACGGTCTCCGAGATGGAATGCGTGCCCGGCGTGGAGTTCTCCGGCCTCGACCTCGACGCCGACACGCTCTTCGAGGGGCGGACCTTCGGCTCGACCGTCTATGTCGATGCCTCCGGCTGCGACGAGTTCCCCGGCCGCGACGTCGACCATGTCTACTACCCCACCCCGCTCGACGGCGTGGCCGTCGGCCAGCAGGCCTGGGACAACATGAACGCCGGCTCGAATTTCGAGCGCATAGGCGATCGCTATCCGTCTGGCGCGCGCATCGCCTACAACATGTCCTTCCTCATCCCCGAAGACGAGAACGGCAACGTGAATATCGGGCTGAACAGCGGCGACTACAAGTACGGGATCGAAAACGGCTGGACGGTGAAGAGCCTGCGCATCTCGCACGAGAGCGGAAGCGACGTGGCTATCGACAGCCTGGACTGGCGCTTTTCCGAGACGGCCGAAGACGGCCAGAAGCCCTACATGCGCATGTTCTCTGCC
>CAVAWX010000012.1:13220-29253 GCA_963592385.1 Acidaminococcaceae bacterium
GCCATATGCACGCATGCCACGAACCCGTTTTCCTTCGAGGCCGACGGCGGCATCTGCTCCTCCTACACGAAGGTCGTGGCCATCGACCGCGAGGCTTCGACCATCACCTTGGCCTTCATGGCAAACCTCGGCGGCGACAACGGCGGGCAGACCTGCTCGCAGGTGGCGCGTTTCCGCGTGAAGCAGGTGCCCAAGAAGGGCTGGATCGAGCTGCAGAAGCGCAGCGCAAACGAGGCGCTGACGAGCGGCAACGCCTGCTACAGCCTGGCCGGCGCCGTCTACGGCATCTATTCCGACGAGGGCTGCACGCAGCAAGTCGCGCAGCTTTCGACCGACGAGGGCGGGTACGCGAGAAGCGGCGAGCTCGACATCGGGAACTACTGGGTGAAGGAGATCTCGGCCTCGGCGGGGTATGCCCTCGACGTGCAGGCGCATGGCGTGACGGTGAACGGCGATGAAACCTCGCGGGTGGAAAGCGCCGAGACCGCCCCAAACTGCCCCATAGACCTCGTCGCGAAGAAAGTGGACTCCGAGACGGGCGCGACACCGCAAGGGGCGGCCACGCTTGCGGGCGCCGAGTTCACCGTGAACTACTACGACGGCTACTACGAGGAAGGCGCGCTGCCGAAGACGCCGACGCGCAGCTGGGTGCTGAAGACCGGCAGCGACGGGCGGGCATGCCTCGACGACGCGCACAAGGCGGCGGGCGGCGCGTTCTACCGCGACAGCGCGGGCAGGCCCTGCGTGCCGCTCGGCACCGTGAGCGTGGCAGAGACCAAGGCGCCAGACGGCTACGAACTGGGCGATGCCAAACCGCAGGTGCAGCAGATCCGGGGCGAGGGGGCGCAGGCGACGACGGAGACGGTCGAGGCCTTCAACGCGCCGACCGTGCCCAACAAGGTGAAGCGCGGCGGCGCGGAAGTGGTCAAGCGCGATGCGGAGCTGGGAGGAAGCGAGGCGCTCGGAGGCAGCGCGCACGACGGCGACGACGCAAGCCACAGCTCGCTTGCGGGCATCGTTTTCACCATCGTGAACAAGTCCCCGTGCAAGGTGCGGGTGGACGGCGCGGACTTCGGCCGAGACGAGGTGGTGAAGCGCATCGAGACCAGGTGGGACGAAGAGCGCGGATGCTATCGCGCGGCGACGAGCCTCGACTGCCTGCCCTACGGCGACTACGAGATATCCGAGACGGCGACGAACCGCTCCTATCTGCTCTCCGACGGGCAGCCGCGCGCGTTTCAGGTGCGCGAGGGCGGGGCATTCGCGAGCTTTTCCAACGTCTTCTCCAACTATGTCGCGCGCAACGACCTGCGCCTGCAAAAGAAAGGGGAAGGCAGCTCTGAAGCGCTTGCGCAGGTGCCGTTTGCGCTGGTGAACGAGGGCACGGGCGAGACGCATGTGCTGGTGACCGACGCGAACGGCGGCATCGACACGGCATGCGGGCTGGCGCGGCACACGACGGCGACGAATGCCTTCGACGCGCTGCTCGCGGACGCGTGCGCGGCGCTGGGCGGCGGCGAAGAGGGCGGCGAAGGAGCTGACGGGGCGGACGGCGGCAATGCGGCGGCGCTCTCGCTCGACATGGTGAAGGCGCTGGTGAACAGCAGCGCGCGCATATCGGGCAGCGCGATAGAGGCCGCCGGCGAGCCGGGGCGCACGGGCACCTGGTTCGGGCGTGGCGAGGACGGCACGCAGGCATCCGCCGACGACGGGCGCGGGGCGCTGCCTTATGGCACGTACCTGCTCTACGAGCTGCCCTGCGAGGCCAACGAGGGCTACCGGCTGTTCAGCACCCAGCTGAGCGTCTACGCCGACGTCTCCGTGTTCGCGCGGGGCTACGACCTGGGGACCGTCATCGACTACCGCACCCCCCAGCCCCCCACGTTGCACACGACGGCGACGGACGCGGCTGACGGCGACAAGTTCCTCGTTGCAGGCGCTGCGGCCCGCATCGTGGACACGGTGGCCTACGGCAACCTGGAACCCGGGGAAAGCTACCGGCTCGAGGGCAGGCTCATGGACAAGACGACGGGCGAGGCCGTGCGCGACGCAGACGGCGCGGAAGTGGCGGCGGCGCTCGAGTTCGAGGCGCCCGTGACCGACGGGCATGTGGAGCTGGGTTTCGACCTCGACACGGGCGAGCTGGCCGGGCACGCGCTGGTCGTGTTCGAGACGCTTTTTGCCGGCGACGAGCAGATCGCCGCGCACGCCGACATCGACGACGAGGGCCAGACCGTGCGCGTCGTTTCCCTGCAGACGCGGCTCGCACGCGTCGAGGGGGCAACAGGGCAGGCGCAGACAAACGGCGGAGACGGGACGGCCGAAGGCGGGGCCGCCGCGAACAGTGCAGAAGACGCCAGAGCGGAGGCGGAAGCCCAAGGCGAGGAAAACACGGGTGATGAAAGCGGGGGTGCGGATGCCGGCGCAGGGGACGCAGCGGCAGACACAGCCACGGAAGGCGAAGCGAAAGCGGCAGACGCAGAAGATGCGGAAGACCCAGGGGAAGGGGACGAGAAAATGACGCAAGAGCAGGACGAGGCGCAGACGCAGAAGGAGAAGGTGCTGGAAGCGGGGACGCGCGTGACCCTCGTGGACACGGTCTCGTACACGGGGTTCGCGCCCGGACAGGCGCTTTCGGTGGCGGGCGTGCTCATGGACAAAGAGACGGGAGCGCCCGTGACCGACGCGTCCGGCGAGGAAGTGCGCGGGCAGACCAGCTTCACCACACAGGACGCGGACGGCACGGTGGAGGTCGCCTTCGAGCTGGACACGACGGGGCTTGCGGGCAAGGAGCTGGTCGCGTTCGAGACGGCGAGCGCCGAAGACGGCAGCGCAATCGCCGAACACGCCGACCTGGACAACGCCGACCAGACCGTCTACGTGCAAGAAGAACCGGAGACGCCGCCCGAGACGCCGCACACGCCCGAGACTCCCGACGAGCCGCAAACGACCGAGGAGCCGCAAACGACGCCGGCCCCCGGCGAAGAGCAGCCCGCGGCAGACACGCCCGCGGAAAAGGCGGTGTTCGCCACCCCGAGCGCCACGGGAGACGCGGCGCGGCGCATAGCGCTCATCGCCATCGCCGCGGCAGCCGCCGCAAACCTCGCCTACCTTCACGCCTCGCGTAAACGCCGGCAGGCATGCGCGGACACCGAGCAGGAACAGTGAGCGGCGGGCATAGCGTCACGGGACGATGACGCGCGAAAGCGCAGGCGGCGGCGCAGAAAGCAAGCGGCATTGACACGCTGAAACGCAGGCGACGGCGGAAGAGGCAGGCGGCGGGCGGAGCGGTTTTGTGCGCTTCTCGCGTGCGTCGCAGGCGGCGTGCCCCGTGCGCGTCGCCTGCACGCGAAAGTTGGGGCATAATAGCGCAGAATATGTCCCGGCCACGAGGAGCGCACACGTGTCGACACGAATCCGCAGAAAGAAGCGCGGCAGCAGGCAGCAGAAAAAGCCGCTCGCGTTTCTGTGCGTGTTCGGGGCGCTCGCCGGCCTTGTCGGCGCCCTGATCGTGGCCGTGCTGTTCGTGGGCAACGCCTGGCTCACCGACCTGCCCGACTACTCGAAGATCGACAACTACGCGAAGAGCGGCTACACGACGCTGCTGGCCTCGGACCGCCAGACGGTGCTCGGCAAGCTCTACCTGGAAAACCGCATCGAGGTCGGCGACAACGAGGTGACCGACGACACCAAGCACGCGATCGTGGCCACGGAAGACGAGCGCTTCTACAGCCACGGCGGCGTGGACGCCATGGGCATCTTGCGCGCCTTTTTCGTGAACGCCACGACGGGGCGCTCCTCGGAGGGCGCCTCGACCATCACCCAGCAGCTCGTGCGCAACACCATCCTGCTCGACGAGATGAACGACATCTCCGCCAAGCGCAAGATCCGCGAGATGTACCTGGCCTGCAAGGTGGAAGAGGTCTACAGCAAAGACCAGATCCTGATGATGTACCTCAACGTCGTGAACTTCGGCGACAACTGCTACGGCATCGAGGCGGCGGCCCGCGACTACTTCGGCTGCTCGGCCAAGGACCTGAGCTTGAGCCAGACGGCGCTGCTCGTGGGCATCCCCCAGTCGCCCACGGCCAACAACCCGCGCGAGCACTACGACGCAGCCCTGAAGCGCCGCGCCACCGTGCTCGACCGCATGCTGCGCAACGGCTACATCACGCAGGCGCAATACGACGAGGTCATCAACGACCAGCCCGAGATCGCCCCGAAGAAAACCAACGACGAGGAGATCAGCAACATCGCCCCGCACTTCGTCGACTACATACGCTCGCTCATCAACAACGACACGCGCTTCTCGTCGTCCGAGATCGCCCAAGGCGGCCTGACCGTCTACACGACGCTCGACGTGAACTGCCAAAACGCCGCCAACGACGCTATCAACAACAATCTCGAGTACCGCAACAACAACCTCGACGCCGCGCTCGTGTCCATCAACCCCGACAACGGCTACGTGGTGGCCATGGTCGGCGGCAAGGACTACGAAAACGACCAGTTCAACCTCGCCACGCAGATGAGCCGGCAGGCGGGTTCGGCGTTCAAGCCCTTCACCTTGCTGGCCGCGCTCGCCGAAGGCGTCGACCCCGACACCACCTTCAACTCCGACTCCCCCGCCTACATCGAGCAGGGCGAGAACGCCGAATCCTGGGTGGTGCGCAACGTCGAGGGCGAGGGCGGCGGACGCATGTCCATACGTACCGCCACCACGAAGTCCGTCAACACGGTCTACGCGCGGCTCGTGCATGCGCTCGGGGCGGACAAGGTCGTGGAGATGGCCAAGGCCTGCGGCATCACCTCCGACCTGGAGGCCTACGACTCGATCGCCCTCGGCGCGCAGGGGGTGAACGCGCTCGAGATGGCGGACGCCTACGCCACCATCGCCAACGGCGGCATCCACCACGACCCCGTCGTCATCACCGAGATCGTGGACAACCGCGGCAAGACCGTCTACACGACGCCGGACGACGAGGGCACGCGCGTGATGAGCGCGGCGGTGGCGCAGGAGGCCACGAAGATGCTCGAGAAGGTCGTCACGAGCGGCACGGGCACGAGCGCGCAGCTGTCGAACGGGCAGGAGGCCGCCGGCAAGACGGGCACCTCGGAAAATTCGCGCGACCTGTGGTTTTGCGGCTTCACCCCCCAGTACTCCACGGCCATCTGGTGCGGATACCGCCAAGAGAAGAGCACCGGCACCTACGGCGGCACGGTGTGCGCGCCCATATGGCACGACTACATGACCACCGCGCTCGAAGGCCAGCCGACGCGCGATTTTCCCACCACGACCGAGAAAATCGAGTACCGCAGCGACGCGCTGAAGACCGACAGTGACAGCAGCAGCAGCAGCGGGACCAGCAGGAGCGGCAGTAGTAGTAGCAGTAGCAGCACGAGCAGCAGCAGCACGAGCACCAGCGCAAACTCGCGCAGCACCTACAGCAATGAAGACGAAGAGTAGCCGCGCCGACTCGCAGCGCCCGAACGCTTGAAAGGCACCTCCTTTTCCTTGAAGAAACACGTCCTCATCGTCGGAGCAGGGCCGGCCGGCTTGGCCGCCGCCCACGAGCTGCTCGCACGCGGCGCCGACCGCTACGACGTGACCGTGCTCGAGGCCAGCCACGAGCTGGGCGGCATCTCGCGCACCGTCGTCCACGGCGCCCTGCGCATGGACATGGGCGGGCACCGCTTCTTCTCGAAGGAGCCGCGCGTCGAAACGTGGTGGCACGCGCGCATGCCGCTGCAGGGGGCGCCCGCCAAAGACGACATCGTGCTTGGCCGCACGGTGCCCCTGGCGGCGGGCGGGCCGGACCCCGAGACCTGCGACCGCGTGATGCTGCGGCGCCGGCGCCTCTCGCGCATCTACTACGACCACGCGCTGTTCGACTACCCGCTCTCGTTGTCGGCCGCGACGCTGCGCCAGCTGGGGGCGGGGCGCATGGCGAAGGTCGCCGCCTCCTATCTGGCCGCGCGGCTGCACCCGCTGCCCGAGGACTCGCTCGAGAACTTCTACATCAACCGCTTCGGGCGCACGCTCTACGAGATCTTCTTCGAGGGCTACACCGAGAAGCTCTGGGGGCGCCACCCGCGCGAGATCGACGCCGCGTGGGGCGCGCAGCGGGTGAAGGGGCTGTCCATCTCGGCCGTGCTGGCAGACGCGCTGGCCGGGCGGCGCAAGGATGGCGAAAAGCACGGTGAAGCGGACGGCGCGGGCGCCGAGGGGCACGGCGGCGAGAACGTCGAGACCTCCCTCATCCACTCCTTCGAGTACCCCAAGCTCGGCCCCGGCCAGCTATGGGAGCAGGCGGCCCGCGAGGTGGAGCAGATGGGCGGGCGCATCGAGTTCGGCAAGCGGGTGTGCGCGGTGAAGGAGGATGCGGCGGCACAGGGCGCTCCCGCGCCCGGCTCCGCACCTGCCCCCGGCTCCGCGCTTACCCCTGCCCCCATCACCCTCTCCTGCGACGACGGCAGCAGCTACGCAGCGGACTTCGTCGTCTCGACCATGCCGCTCAACGACCTCGTCGCCGCCATGGACGACGTGCCGGACCGCGTCGCGCGCATCGCCGCCGGCCTGCCCTATCGCAGCTTCCTCACCGTCGGCCTGCTCACGGACAAGCTCGCGCTGCAAGCCACCCCCCACTCGCGCGGCCTGGGCGGCCTCGTCGGCGACAACTGGATATACGTGCAGGACACGCAGGTGAAGCTCGGCCGCATCCAGGTGTTCAACAACTGGTCGCCCTACCTCGTGCCCGACCCCGCGCGCACGGTGTGGCTCGGCCTCGAGTATTTCTGCGACGAAGGCGACGCGTTTTGGCGCGCAGACGACGCCGCGTTGCTCGCGCAGGCGCACGCAGAGCTGGCGCGCATCGGCGTGCTGGCACCCGACGCCCCCGTGCTCGACTCCCACGTCGTGCGCGTGCCCAAGGCCTACCCTGCCTATTTCGACAGCTACGCGCAGATCGACGAGCTGCGCGCCTGGCTCGACACGCATCCGTGGCTGCTGTGCGCTGGGCGCAACGGCCAGCACCGCTACAACAACATGGACCATTCGATGATGACGGGCTTCCTGGCCGCCGATGCGCTGCTCGATCCCGGTTTTAACCGCGCGCGCATATGGCAGGTGAACACCGAGCAGGTCTATCAGGAGGACGCGAGTGCAGGCACGGCAGCGGACGCGGGCGCAGCGGCACCTGAAACGGCGGCCCCCGCAGCAGAGACCGCAACGCCACCCACACCGACACCATGAGCGCTTGCTATACTCGCGCCCTGTTTGGCGAGGCGCGTGCATCCGGCACGCCGCCCCGCACCGAGAGGCGCGACGGCAAACGACGAACGAAACCACGAGGAGAAGGCACGTCCATGAAATTGGGAAAGCTCATAGCCCAGATAGTGAAGTTCGGCATCGTCGGCTTCATCGCGTTTTGCATCGACTACGGCATCTTCCTCGCCCTCACCTACCTGTTCGGCGTGAACTACCTCGTCGCCGCCGCCATCTCGTTTCTCATCTCGACCGTCTTCAACTACGCCGCCTCCATGCGCTACGTCTTCCAGGGCAAGGAGACGCAGACGGCGATGCAGCAATTCACCATCTTCTTCGTCTTGAGCGTCGTCGGTCTGGGCCTCAACCAGGTCTTCTTGTGGGCCTGCGTGGACGTGCTCAGCATCGCCGAGTGGATAGGCAAGCTCGTCGCCACCGCGCTGGTCATGGTCTACAACTTCATCACGCGCAAAATCTTCCTCGAGCAGCGCGACGCGCCCAGGAAAAAAGACTAGAGCCGCAACCTCGCGCGCCCTCGGCCGATACAGCGCCGCGCCCGATCCGACGTCGGCGCGAACGCACAGCGGCTACCTAGCTCTTGCGTCGTGCATTCGGGCCGCTGTATCCACCGCGCGAATGCTGCGCGCCGCGCGCGTGCACCGAAGAGGACTGACGAACCCGAGGGTCTTGCCGAACGCCGCCTCCGCGAGAATGCCGCTCCTCGTGCAACCGAGGCCTCGGGCGCTGTGCCGTCTTTTGCCGATATGCGATCCATACGACGACGGCGATGAGGGCAAGGATGCTCACCACGGTGGCGATGCGCCAAGACGACGGCTCCACCCACTTGATGTGCACCGTGCCGGAAAAATGCTCGCCCACCTCAAGCTCGATGAATCCCGCGTCAGACGCGCGCAAGGCGACCCCGCTGGAAGCAGAATCCACAATCTGGTACCCCTCGTAGTAGATGAGCGGAAGCTCCACGCTGGTGCCCTCGAGGGTGCCGTCGAAAGCGATGTCGAAGACGCGCCCGCCGTCCGCGTGGTGGGAGATCGTGTAGCCGTCCCTCTCTTCGCCCATATGCTGCAATCTCTCGTTTATGTCCTCGACCGAGACCGCAGCCGGCAGGTACTCGCCGTTCATGACCGTGGTGGCCGCCTGGTCCGACATTTCCAAGGCTGCCATGTCAGGCAGTTTCGTCTCCTCGTACATGACCGACGTCAGGGAGTGCCCGCCTTCCACGAGGGCGAGGATGCAGACGCATATGCAAGCCGTCCTCGCGAAACGGGCGAGGCGCTGGCACGTCGCGAAGCGCACCAGCGCAAGCAGGCCGACGAGCGCGCACAGGAAAAGGATGGGGCCCAAGAAGCGCCAAGGGTACTGGATGTTTTCCAGGAGCTTCATAAGGGGCAAGCGCTCTTTCCACAGAAACGAGAGGCAGCAAAGCGCGACGCATATCGCGAGGAAGACAAGCAGGATGATCATGCTCAGCCTTGTCTTTCCCTCGAAGGCCGCAAAGCGTTTCAGCGCGCCGGCTTCAGCATCCCTCCCCGCGTGCGACGGCCGCTTGATCGCGACGGAGGCGAGCGCGCACGCGCACAGGCACAGGGCGCCGACCCCGACGGAAAGCGGCATTTCATGGTAGATGCCGTCCCTTGCCTCGGACGACAGGCCTGCGATAGTCGGGAAAACGCCGAGCAGCTGCCCGAGGGTGCCCGCCCGCTGGGCGACGACCCCCATCGCGGTCTTTCTGGAGGGGTCGGTCACCCACATGTCTTGTCCTGCGTACCACGAGAGCATG
This sequence comes from Acidaminococcaceae bacterium, assembly GCA_963592385.1. Lineage (GTDB taxonomy): Bacteria > Actinomycetota > Coriobacteriia > Coriobacteriales > QAMH01 > CAVAWX01. Next base: position 22,280 of record CAVAWX010000012.1, read on the forward strand.
GGGACTATCATCCACAGCAAGAGGAGGACGGCTATCCCGGCGCCCCCCAGCACGGAGAGCCATCCGCGCACCTTCCTGTCGCCGCATATGGCAAGCGCGATCAAAAGGCCGGCCAGCGCGAAGAACGCCAAAACGGTGGATATGACATGCGAGCAGACCACGCCCGCCATTCCGAAGGCGATCCAAAGGCACGGAGCGACGCGCGTGCTCGCCTTGCCGCGCCGCGTGAAAGCGCACCACAAGCCGTAGGCGATGAAGGGAAGCGCGGACAGGGCGCAATACTCGCCGACTGCGGCGCGCAAGTAGATGTCGACGAGCCGGTAGGTCCCGAAAACCCACACGATCGCGACGGCAAATGCCGTGACCCTGCTCCTGGAGAAGCGCTTCGCGAACACGTAGGTCGAGACGAGCGTGAGGAAATTGAAGGCCACGACGAAGACCCGATACGACATCGTGGTGGACAGGCCCGCATAGCGTAGGAGGGCGGGAAAATAGAGGAGGGCGTCGGGGTACATGATGGACGTCGGATAGCCCATGCCCTGTATCTGGGAGTACTGCATGCGCACGGGAAACGCGCCGTCGTGCAGAGCCTGGGCCATGCCCTCGATGCGGAACAGGTGAAACACAAGGTCGTGGCCAACCCCTTCGCCCAAGGGCGCGAGAACGGGCGCGGATGCGAAAATCGAGAGCGCCACGAGCAGCAACGCTGCAATGCGGCGCTTCGACGCCTCGCTCAGGCCTGAAAGTTCTGCAAGCACGGAAAGCCTCCTAGAGAGCGTCGTCGTTGCTGTGCGCGATTATGAAAACGGGACGGCGCTTCGTCTCCGTGTAGATCCTCGCGATGTATTGTCCCAAAATCCCCAGGAACAAAAGCTGGATGCCCCCCATGAAAACGACCACGCAGACCTGCGAGGCCCAGCCCGCCACCGCGTCGCCGAAAACCAGCCTGCGCACGACGATGACGACGAGCGCGACGAAACTGAGAAAAGAGGCGAAGAGGCCGACCCAGGTGGCCAGCATCAACGGCGCGTTCGAGAAGTCGACGATGCCTCCGATGGCATATTTGACCAGCTTCCAAAACGACCACTTCGTCTCGCCGGCGCAGCGCTCGACGTTTTCGTAGGACAGCCAATGCGTCTTGAAGCCGACCCAGCCGAAGATGCCCTTCGAGAAGCGGTTCACCTCCGCCATGCTCAAGACCGCATTGACCATGCTGCGCTTCATCAGGCGGAAATCGCGCGCGCCATCGACGATGTCGGCGTCGGAAATCTTGTTCACCAGCTTGTAGAAGGTCCGCGCGAAAAAGCTCCTGATGCGCGGCTCACCCTCGCGGCTCGCCCTGCGCGTCGCCACGCTGTCGCAGTCCGTGGTCTCGAGGATGTGCAGCATCTCGGGCAGAAGGCTCGGCGGGTCTTGCATGTCGGCGTCCATGATGGCGACAAGGTCGCCGCGCGAGTACTGCAGCCCCGCGTACATCGCCGCCTCTTTGCCGAAATTGCGCGAGAAGGAGTAGAAGCGCACGCGGGAATCGTCGCTCGCGAACCGGCGCAAGATGTCCAAGGTGCCGTCGGCCGACCCGTCGTCGACGAAGATGAACTCGAAGGTCTGGGGCAGGCCCTCCACGACCTTGCAAATCTCCCCGTAGAGCACGTCGAGCGATTCCTGCTCGTTATAGCAGGGAACGATCAGCGAGACCAGGGGAAGGGAACTCGTCGACATCGCTAGGCCTCGTCCATCCCGAGGTAGTGCTTCCAGAACGCAAGCGAGGTGAGCTTTTCGCGCGCTGCCGCGTACTCGGCCTTCAGACGCTCCTTGTTGTCGTGGTAGGCCTTCAGATCCTCTTTGTAGCGTTTCCACAGCGTGTTGAAGCGCTCGCGGTCCATGCGGCGGATCGCGACACGCCGACGCTCGACATCGATGGCGACGATGGTGTCGTGGTGGTTGATCTTGGAGTCCGGGTCGTAGTAGCCCTTGGCGTCGATGATGACGGGTGTTGCGGCGTCGTAGTATTTGCTCCCGGCGAAGCGCTGTCCGGTCAGCTGCTCTTTCACCACGCGTCGTTTGAAGCGCTCGATATAGCCGGCGTTCGTCTCGCTGGAGAGCTTCAAGACGTCGCAAATCGTGATCTTGTCGAGGTCGATACCCATCTCCGCCAGCTCGTCGCGCGCCTCGTCAAAGGTCTTGAAGCGCTCTTGCTTCTTGAGCGCCGCAAGGTAGCTCTTCTCGGCCTGGCCGGGCGTCGCGATGAAATCCGGACCCTTCAGGAAATCCTCGAAGCCTTCGAGCGTCAGCTCCGCATCGTCGTAGTCGAACTTCTTGATGTCCAGGCGGAAGGTGCGCTTGAAATCGCGGCGGAAATCCGACATAGAGGCCATGCCCGTGGTGAACTGCGCGAGATTGACGTTGCGCACCATCTGGTAGCGCTCCACGGCGGCGCTGTAGCGCATGTTGAAGGGCTCGTGCCACACGCAGATGCCGTTCATCGCCATGAGACGCGGACGGCAGCGCAGGTTGTACTCCACGTCGTCGCAGCGCACGAAGACAGGCAGCGGCAGGCCGTGCGTCTCGATAGCCGTCACGGGGATGATGCAGTACCACCAGGCCGCATAACATTGCTCCACCATGTCGGGGCGGTTGGAGACGCTTTCCGGCACGGTGAAGGATTCGCTGTAGACCATATCGTGCAGCACGCTCATGCGGCCCCACGGCTTGAGGGGGAAGTACTTGCCGCGCACATCGACATAGCCCACGTCCTCGGTGCGGGCCTCGGGCTCGTCCATGTTCATCATCGCGCCCGACAGAAACGCCCCGGCGTACTCGTCGTTCACGATCCTGAGGAGCTGGTAGCTGCGAATGATGCTCTCGGCCGAAATGCGCACGTCGTCGTCCATGAGCAGCACGTGCGTGGCGCGCGGCTCCTGCTCCATGGCCTCGATCATGCCGCGCGCGAAGCCGCCCGCGCCGCCCGCGTTGGGGTTGGGGTGGACGCTGATCTGCTCGGACTCCAGCGACGCGGCGTCGAGGGTGCGCCCGTTGTCGACGATGTGCATGTGGAAATGCCCCACCACGTCCTCGCCGGACGCGAGGAGCCGCTGGTTGATGACCTCGACATTGCGGTGCACATACTCTTCCTTCTTGAAGGTGGTCGTGCACAGGGCAAGCTCGACGTCGCGCAGGCGCGCGGGGTCGACCTCGGTGTAGTAGTAGGCGCCGCGTATGTAGACGCTGCCGTCCGTCTCGAGCGCAAACGCATGCACCACCTCGGTGGCGTTTAAGTCGAGCTCGACGTCGTAGGCCTGCCACTCGTCCGATTCCGCGACCTGCATCTCGCTGCCGGGCACCTGCTCGGGGTGGTAGGAATAGGAATCCGCCCGGGTCTGCACGAGCATGGCCGCCGCGCCCTTCAGCTCGACGTGCAGCCAGATCTTCTCGACGTCCGCGTAGCGCCGCCACTTGAACACGGAGACGCTGTTGAAGAACGTGGTGAAGTCGAAGCTGCCCGGACCGCGCAGCTCGCAGGTGGCGCTGTCGCCCTTGACAGGGGCGAGCACGGCCTCCTCGCCGTCCACGGCGCAGTACAGCGTCGGAGCCTTGTGGAACTGCCAGGACGTGTGGAGGAGGACATTGGACAGCTTGAATTGTTGCATCGCGTGCCTTTCTGCAGATCTGCTTGCGAGTCCGTTGCGTGTGTGGTCGCCGTGAAGTTTATCCTAACGAGCCTCGTGCGCGAAGCAAGCGCGCCCTGTTCGATAGAGAACGCATAAAAGCCGAAGCCGCGGCGAGCATCGCGGGCATATGCGCAGGCGCCGCAGGCGTCATGGGCGCACGCCCGGGAAAATGGCGACGAACCAATCGGCGGCCACCCCCGCATAGGCGTCCGTCTGCGCGGGCGAGAGCAGCGAGGCCGTGAAAGTGAACGCCGAAAACGCCATCATACAGAGGATCACCGCGCAGGCGATCCGCCACTTCCGACGCGAGGGGCGCGCCTTCGCCGACTGGCCGGCACGGCGCTCTTGCGGGTAGCACAGCCTTTCTTGCAAGGAGAAGATCACGATGCCGACGACGATCATGAGAATCAGGCCGTAGTCGCTGAAATAGCGCTGGCTGATGCCCGCCGTGCGGATGTCGACCAAGATGATGACGGCGGATATGCACAACGCGCCGACGCACACCCACCCCAGACGATGCTTCTTCAATATGCGCCACAAGAAGGGGATCAGCACGACGAGCCACACGACGCACACGAGCCAGAGATAGCCGCCGAACATGGGCTCGGCGGGCGCCCATGCGCCCGGATGCTGCTCCTGAAAGCCCTGGATGTCCGTTTTCCGCTGCCCGACGAAGGGAAACTGCGAGGTGAAGCGCGGCAGCTTGAACAGGGCGCATTTAAGGAGGAACAGGGTCAAAGCCCAGCTCTGGTGGTACGTGGTCATGTTGAACGTGGTCAGGTTGTAGTTCGAGCCGAAATCGAGAGGCGAGCCGAAGCGCACGTAGTTGTAGAAAAGCAGGGGGACGACCACGAGCACGATGGCCAAGAGCACGAGAAGCGTCGTGCGCAGGCCCTTCGCCGAGAACAGGAGACGTTCATGTGCGATCTCGCGCCAGAACAGGGGAAACGCCAGCAGGCACACGAGGACGAACTGGGGGCGGCTGCCCAGGTTCATGCACAGGAGAAGCGTGCCGAAGAACATGCAGGCCGGGCTGAGGGATGTCGTGGCGCGCTCCTCCCCGCGATCGCCTGCGCCCCGCAGGCGCTTTTCCGACCCGCTGCGGCCCGGGCGGACGTGAAGGGGCTTCTCGCGCCGTGCGGCCAGCCACAACGACAGACCGAACGAGGTGAGCGCAAGGGAGGTGAGCATGGGCACCTCGTAGAAACGCGGAATGACCCCCAGGCACAAGACGCCGCTGCCCCCGAACATGCACAGCAAGACGAGCAGGGCGGAAAAGGGCGTGGCGCTGCGCATGAAGCGGCGCGAGAGCCAATAGGTCAAAACGGCGAAGGAAACGATGGCCACGACGCCGAGGAAGGCGACCGCATACGACGTGTTCAACCACGTGCCCGTCAGCAGCTGGAAGGGCACGTAGAGCAAGACTGCGGGAACCACCCCGAAGTAGCAGTAGTATTTACCCTGGTAGAACGCGTGGTCGAAAAATATCGGGTTCTGGCCGCCGTCGGCGATGGCCGCGCGCGCCTCGGGGGAATACGGGTCGTCGAGGGCTGCCAGGGCATCAGGAACGGGCAGATCGAGGTAGCAGCGCCCGTGGATCAGGGCATCCGCCAGATACGCGTATTGGTCCGCCTCGACGTAGGCGGAAAAACCATCGACGTAGACTATGCCGGAATACGTTTCGTGAAAGCCCTTCCCCGCCCAAAAGAACAGGTACGTGGCCGCCAGCAGCACACAGGCCGCCACGAGCATCGCTATAATTCGCGTCCGCTCCGACATCTTTGCGGAAACAACGGGCATATCCATCTCCTCATCTGCACCCCAGTGCGAAACGGTAGGCATTCTACATGAACCACATGCAGGCAGGCTGTCGGCGCATGTCCGCCGAAAATCAAAGGAGTAGTGGCACGTGCCCACTAGAGCGTAAAAGGGTGGTGTAGAATTCACCGCATTAACGGGGGCGGAGGGGAAGCGCCGCGAACGTCGTTTTCCCTCCAGCGCTGGCGTTTCGGCCAGACATCGAAAAAGGAGGAAAACGCATGGATGTAGCTAATCAGGTTCAAAAGGGAGGCGCACTTTGCCTGCACGCAGGGCAAAGCAGGCGCCAAAAGATTGTCGCGCTCGCCGTCTGCGCCGTGCTTGCCGCGCTGGCATGCATGATGCTCGCGCCGCAGCAAGCGCATGCCGCGCACGAAAACGACGACATCATCCTCGGCGACTATTTTCAGAGCGGCTCGAACTACACGAACAACATCTTCGCGTCCTACAACGGGACCGACATGTACCGCATCGCCTCCGTCTACAAAGACCGCGGCACGGGCGACCACTCGTACTCGGACGGGCACTACGCGCAGGTGTGCCCGAGCATCATATACAAGGACGGGATGTTCTGGTCCTTGTCCTCGTGGTCGCAGGGGTGCCCGGACAACACGAAGGCATGGTTTTGCATCAGCTACTCCAAAGACCTCGTGCACTGGACGCACCCCGAGGGCTACGGCCTGCTCAGCGGCACGAAGGGCGTGAAGCTAAGCAAGGCGCCGCGCTACACCTACGACGGCGGGAAGTTCGACAATGTCGCGGCTGACTGGTTCGTCAGCAAGAACGGCTCCGTCTACATCGTCTTGACGGCGGGCTGCTACGAGCCCGTCAGCGGACACAGCGGGTATTCGGACGCCTACATCGCCAAGGTGACGGAGCTCTCCGGCCAGATAGGCAGCCAGGACGGCACGAGCGGGTATTACTGGCCGCAGAACCTGCGCTTCAAGGTGCAAAACGACACGGCCCAGTGGATCAACATCAACAACGGCGAGAGCACGGGCTTTGGCGACGGCTCGCTGTTCCAGGCCGATGGCAAGGACTACCTCGTCATCAAACGCAACGGCAACCAGAACCAGATCTACACGACGAGCAACATCGACAACTCGAATGGGTGGACGCTCGTCAACAGCGAGGCGAAGGTCGGATACGAAGGCGCCAACGTCGTGCAATTCAACGGGAGCTATCGCATGTACGCAGACCACCTGGTCGGCTACGACGCAGACGGCATACGCGGGTTTGCCTCCAGCAGCCTGACCAAGAAGGACTGGGGGTCTTCTGCCACCACGTTCACCTACTCCGAGGAAAACAGGACCGCCATCGGAGCGCGCCACGGCTCCACGATAGTGCTGAAGCACGGCACGGCGGAGTGGCAGGTGGCGAAAAAGCTCCTCGACACGAAGATCGTCCAGGCCAAAGAGTCGAGCCTGTGGGAACGCCTGTACGGCCGCAACGCACTCGTGACGATGAAGGCCATCGTGAACGAGGGGT
>CAVAWX010000013.1:0-27738 GCA_963592385.1 Acidaminococcaceae bacterium
TGCAAGAAGAGCTGCTCCAGGCGGCCAAAGAGGATGTGGACGCGGAAGGAGGCGCGTGCTGCGGCGGGCACGGGCATGCGCACGGCCACGGGCATGCGCACGTGCACGACGGCGAGTGCAAATGCGACGGCGACGAGTGCGAGTGCGGAGCGGACGGGTCTGCGGCGACGCACGGGCGCGGCGCGGGCGAAGACGCGGGTGCGGCGCAGGACAAGGGCGGAGTCAAGGGCAAAGCCGGGGCGCAAGGCGAAGGCGAAGGCGAAGGCAAGGACAAAGGAGGCGCACGGTGAACAGCAGCTACGACGTCGTGTTGGCCACGCCGAAGCTCTACAGGCGCGGCGTGCTCGTCTTGAAGGGGACGCCGCCGCAGCTGACGGCCAGCTTCGACGACGGCGAGGGGCTGACGCTCGAGGCGCCCGTTTCCTGCGAGGGCACGGACATCTCCTGCGCCGCCGAAGTGGCGGCACCCGACGGCACAACCGTCGCCTGCGACATGGCGGGCAGCATATGGGGCAACTCGTTTTCCCTGAAGGGCTCCACCGACATCGGCGAGGTGAACCTCTACGGCACGCGCCTTTCGGCGTCGGCAGGCGACTTCTCCTCCAACACCGACCCCTATTACGCGGGCACGTGGTCTGACGCGGGGTAGAATCGCACAGGTCTTACATAGCGCCTGCCCCGTTTGTTTGAAAACGGCGCGGGCGTCTCGAACATGGCAGCACAGGACATCGTCTTTCAAGGAGGGAAGAGGATCGAATGGCAGCAGATGATGGCGTTGCATCGCTTATGGAGTCGCACGTCTCCCTCGAGTTCCTCGTGGGCTCGGCGGGCTTGTTCGCTGCGTTTTCCACGGCGCTGGGCCTGCTGGCCGTCTACCCGGGTGCCAGCGTGCTCTACTTCGACTGCGTCCCGGCCAACGTCCTCGTCGCTGCCTGCATGGCGGTGGGCTTCCTCCTCATCAGCATCCTGCAGGAGAAAATCGCCCGGACCAACCCCTCGCCGCTCGTCATATGCGAGTTCGCGGGCTTTGCCGCCTATGCCTGCTATCCGCTCGCCGGCAGCTGCACACCGCTTGCCCTCGGGCTGCTCGCGCTTGCCTCGTTTGCCACGTGCGCCCTGCTCTCCACTTGGTTTTGCTGGACATGCGCCCAGGAGAAGGGCCGCGCGTCCTTTCTCGTCTCCGGCGCCTGCCTCGTCGCCTGCCTTGTGTGCTCTGTCGAGGCACGTCTCGACGCCGCCGCCATGTCCGGCACCATCGCGGTGCTGGCTTTCGCCTCGTCTGTCATAGTCTGCGTCCTGCGCGAACGCGGCGCCATCGTGAACCGTTTCCCCATCATCCCCAGCAAAGAATCCGACAGCCGCTCGCGCATCATGCCCGAGTCCACCTTGAAGTTCTCCATCGACAGCTTCGAGTTCGGCATCGTCGTCGCTGTCTCGTCGTGCGCCGACGCGCAGACCCTGTGCCTGCTTTCCGCGGCCCTTGCCGCGCTGCTCTTCATCGTCGACAGGGCCACGGTGAAGATCGTCACCGAACGCGTGCTGGCCATGCTGGCCCCGCCCCTGGCCGTGGCCGCCATGTGCTCGCTGTTTCTCTTCGGGCCCGTGGCGCAAAAAGGCGCCCTCGTGGTGATGTCGGTGCTCTTTTGCCTCACCACCTGCGTGGGATGGATGGCCATGGTCGGCCACGTGAAGATGTCGCGCCTCTCGCCGCTGCGCATATTCCCCAAGGGGCGGCGCTATCAGTATTTTGGCTGCGTGCTCGGCCTTGCGGGCGGGACGCTGCTGTGCCTGCTCGCCCAAGGCGACTGGGTGCTTGCGGTGCGCGTGTCGGTGGGCCTTGCCGTCGTGGTGTGCCTCGTGTTCTCCCTTTTGCACAAATCGCGTTTTCCCGAGGTGGGCCTCGAATGCGACGACGAGCAGGACGCGGAGCGCAAAGAGGGCGTGTGGCGCAAGCGCTGCCGCGCGTTTTCCGAGGCAAACGAGTTGTCCGAGCGCCAGTCGGAGGTGCTCGTCTTGATCGCGCAGGGGCGCAGCGTCGATCACGTGGCCCGGCAGCTGTTCATCTCCACGAGCACCGCGCAGACGCACGTGCGCAACATCTACCGCAAGACGGGCGTGCACTCGCGCCAAGAGCTCCTCGACGAGATAGAGGCCACGAAGCTTTACGGCGAGGAGTGAACGGCGCCCCGCACCCCCCCCCGCATGCCGCGCCCCTCCACCCTTGCGCCACGCCCCGCACCCCCCTCAACGCGCCTTGAAATCTCCTCGCGCGGGCAGGTACGAGACTCCCTTTCTTCATCCTCGCGGTAGGAGGGGGCATACCTATCTTCGGCATTTCCCCAGCTCGGGCATCCTCAAAAAATAGGTATAGGCTCAAACACCCGATTTGAATCGGTGACAGGACGGCAACGCCCTCCATATCTTCTCCTCGAAGCGGCGCGCTGCGGCGCGCTGCGAGAGAAAAGAGAGAAGGAGGGACAAAATGGCCGATTACCAAGAGTTTCTCGACGGCATCGACCGCAAGGCGTACCACGAGGGCGAGGTGACGTGGGAAGAGGACGGCTACACCGTCACGCGTACCTACAACTATTCCGCGCCCGGGTGCCACGACTCGTGCGGGGTGCTGCTCTACACCAAGGACGGAAAACTGGAGAAGGTGGAAGGCGACCCGCTGGACCCTTACGCCAACGGCAAGCTGTGCATGCGCTGCCTCGATTTGACCGAGATGGTCAACCACGAGAAGCGCCTGAAGTACCCCATGAAGCGCGCCGGAAAGCGCGGCGAGAACAAATGGGAGCGCATCTCCTGGGACGAGGCCCTCGACATGATCGAGGACTACATCAAGACCGAGATCGACGGCAAGGGCCTCGGGCGCGAGTCCATACTCGTCGGCCACGGCACGGGCCGCAACATCAACTGGCAGGTGCCCTTCATCGCGGGCGCGTGCTTCCGCACGGCAAACGTCGGCGGCATCTATTTCTCCGGCTGGTGGTGCTACATGCCGCGCGTGTGCGGCGCCGCGGGCCCTCTGGGCGACTACCCCATCGTGGACGCCTCGGAGACGCTGCCCGACCGCTATGCCAACGAGGAGTGGGTGCGCCCCGACACGCTCGTCGTGTGGGGCAACGAGCCGCTGAAGAGCAACGGCGACGGCTACCTCGGGCACTGGCTGGAGATGTGCGTGCAGATGGGCACGAAGATCATCTCCATCGACCCTGTCTTGACCTGGTGGGGCGCGCGTGCCGAGTACTGGCTGCAACCGCACCCCGGCACCGACTGCTGCATCGCGCTCGCGTGGCTGAACGTGATCATGAACGAGGATTTGATCGACCACGAGTTCGTCGAGAACTGGTGCGCCTACTACGACGAGCTCAAAGAGCACGTCCAGCAGTACACCCCCGAGTGGGCGAGCAAGATCACCTCCGTGCCGGTCGACGACATCGTGGGCTCGGCGCGCCTCTACGCCAACGCCGAGCGCGGCGCCATCCAGTGGGGCCTGGTCTTCGACGCGGGCACCAGCTCGTCGATGCACTGGACCGAGGCCGTGTGCGACCTCATGGCCATATGCGGCAACATCGAGAAGCCCGGCACCCACGTGCTCGTGCACAACTCCTTCGAGATCAACGCCGGGTACTCCTCGGTGGACCTCTACGCCGACCCGGACGCGCTCGCGCGCAAGTTCCGCAAGTGGATGGTGGGTGACCCCGGCCTCGACTTCGTCGGCATGTCCAACTGCGACGCCATGGCCAGCGTGCTCGAAGCCGGCGAGATCCCCGTCACCGGCGAGGACTATCCCATCAAGATGTTCTGGGCGCAGAGCTGCAACGCGCTGTCCGGCCACGAAGGTCAGGTGCCGCGCGCCTACAAGTACATCAGCAAGATCCCCTTCATCGTCTACGCCGACCCCTTCATCACCCCGACGATGATCGCGCTGGCCGACCTCATCTTGCCCATCTCGATGTCGGTCGAGCGCGACTCGGCCCGCACATGGTGGACGCCGCTGCGCGCGATGAAGAAGGTGACGAGCTACTACGAGGCCAAGTCCGACGAGGAGATCGCCCTGTGGCTGGGCAAGCGCCTGAACCCCGAGCTGTTCGAGCGCTGGGACAGCGCCGAGGACTTCATCAACGACTACCTGCTGACCGACCTGGCGGTCGTCGGCCCTGACGGCAAGGTGCAGAAGGCCAACTTCTCCGCCGCGACCGACGACAACTGGGGCCACAGCTCGGTGGCAGACGAGGGCGGCGCGTCCATCACGACGAAGTGCCCCTACACCTTCGAGCAGCTCGTGAACATCGGCGGGCATGCCTACGACGAGTGGAACGCGACCTACAACAAGCACGAGAAGGGCCTGCTGCGCCCCGACGGCCAGCTGGGATTCAACACGCCTTCCGGGCGCATCGAGCTCGTGCCGACCATATTCCAGTCCTGGGGCATCCCGCCCTATCCGGAGTACACGCCGGCGCCCGAGACCTGGGAGACCACGCCCGAGGTGATGGAGGAGCTGCCCTTCTACATGATCAACGGCGCGCGCTCCTACGAGTTCTTCCACACGGAACACCGCCAGGCGGCCACCATGCGCGAGTTCCACCCCGAGCCGCTGGTGAAGGTCAGCCCCCACACGGCCGAGGAATACGACCTGCACGACGGCGACTGGATCTGGATGGAAAACCACGAGGGCCGCTGCATGCAGATGGTGAAGGTCTTCGACGGCATCCCCGACGACTGCATCTCGGCCGAGCACGGCTGGTGGAAGCCCGAGACGGAGGGCGCCTCGCCGACCCTGCACAACTGCTTCACCTACAACGTGAACAACCTGACGCGCAACTTCCAGGCCGGCCCCGGCGGCATCGGGTCGCCCATCAAGTGCACGCGCTGCCGCATCTACAAGGTGCAGGAAGGCGACGTGATGCCGGGCGAGCAGATCGTCAACCGCGGCGGCTGGCGCGACGACTACGAGCCGATGAAGCCGTAAAGGGGCCTCCCGTTTGTCCCGTGCCCGCCCGTGCCCATATGCATCGCGGGCGGGCGTGGGGCGGCTGGACCGAACATGCGCCGCCCCGCGCCAAGCGCGCTGCGGCCCGCGTGCTCGCCCCGAAAAAAGACCGCAAGCGTCGCCCATGCAAGAAACGATATGTGAAGGAGCTATCGAAATGACAAAGGGAATCCTCATCAACTACGAGTACTGCACCGGCTGCCACTCCTGCGAGGTCGCCTGCAAGAAAGAGCTCGACCTGCCCAAGGGCGAGTTCGGCATCAAGCTGAGCGAGACCGGCCCCTACGAGTACGAGTCGCGCGGGGACGCAAGCCCCAAGGACAAGTGGGAGTGGAGCTGGCTGCCCGTCCTGACCAAGGCCTGCGACATGTGCGCCTCGCGCACCGAGAAAGGCAAGATGCCCATGTGCGTCCAGCACTGCCAGGCGTGGTGCATGTACTACGGCGAGGCCGAAGAGCTCGTGAAGAAGATGGACGGCAAGACCCGCTGGGCGCTCTACACCACGGCCGTCGAATCGTGAGAACCACGGTGTTTTCCCGGACCGGCGCTTTCCCTCAAAGCGCTTGCGCGTCCGTTTTGAAAGCGTGCGCCTGCTGTTCGTGTCTCGTCGCGTGAAACGACACGGGTAGTCCCTTCCGGCTTGTCTGGGAAGCCGGAAGGGCAGCATGCACGCCTCATTGCAAGAACCGCGCGACATCGCGCCACCGCACAGGGCCTTTTCCCCGCGCGAGAGAGGAGGAAGAGGGCGAAGGGCCTTGAGGGGAGCGCGCAGAAATCGTGCAGCTTCACCGCACCACGTGTGCGCATATGCAAAAGAGTACGCATGTTCAAAGGAGGAAACATGTCCGAGATTCAACAGAAAAGCAAGAAGAGGGCCATGCTCGTCTTGGTCGGCTGCTGCCTGATGCAGATGGTCGCCCTGGGCACGGTCTTGAACTCGTCGTCTGCGTATTTCGCGTTCGTGCCTGCGCAGGCAGGCGTCGACATGGTGGCGTTTGCCATGTGGATCAGCATGTACGGCATCGCCGCGCTGGTCGGCACCTTCCTCGGCGGCATCCTGTTGCCGAAAAACACCAAGCTGTTTTTGTCCATTGACGTCGTCGTGGTGGCGCTCGCGCTCATCGGATTCACCTTCGCCACACCCGATTGGACCTGGCAGTTCTCCGCGCTGGGCATCGTGCTCGGCCTGTTCGGGGGCCAGTTCTTCATCTACGCGTGCCCGCTGCTGATCAACTCCTGGTTCGGTTCGGCGGTCGCCGGGCGCTACCTGGGCATCGCCAACCTCTTCTCCGGCATCGGCGGCGCCATCTTCCCGCTGGTCTTCACCCAGCTCTTCCAGACGATCAGCTGGCAGGGCGTCTACTACGTGAACGCGATCCTCGTCCTGCTCATCCTCATCTTCTCGCTCACGGTCTTTTCCACCGACCCGTCCAAGAGCGGACTTGAGCCCTACGGCGCCATGCTCGAGGAAGGCTCGGCATCCGGCAAGGCGGGCGTGCCCCTGAAGTACGTCTTGGGTTCTGCCGCGTTCATCGTGATGATGGTCGCCTGCATCGGCTGCTCGTTCCCCGGCGGCTTCAACTCCTACATCCAGGCCAACTGCCTCGAGGTGCTGGGCGCCGACGCCGCCACCTTCTCCGCGACGCTGATGATCTTCCTGCAGATCGGCTACATCATCGCCTCGCTTGCCGGCGGCTACCTCTGCGACAAGTTCGGCTTCAAGCCCGTCACCATCTTCTTGTTCCTCTTGACGGTGGTCATGTTCCTGTTCTGGGCCTACGTCGCGAAAAACGAGGCCATGATGGCCGTGACGGCGTTCTTCTTCGGCATGAACAACGCCATCGTCACCATCTCGGTGCCGATGCTCGTGCGCAACAACTTCGGCGAGAAGTGCTTCGACAAGGTCTTGTCCTACGCCATGATGGGCGTCGGCCTGGGCGGGGCGTTCGGCGCTCCCATCATCGCCATGTTCTACACCTCGACGGGCAGCTACTCCGGCGCCTTCACCGTCGGTGCCGTCGTGTTCGCCCTGACGCTGGTCCTCATCTTGGCCTCGGCTGCGCTGGCCGCAAAGACCAAAAAGGCCCATTGGGAGTCCTAGCTCGCTTGCTCCATCCAGTTCGCGCAGGTCGTCGTCTCGCGACCTACGCCGCAGGCGCCGCACCTGCGCGAGCTGCCCGTTTTTCACAAGAGAGGAAAAGGAGGCGCGTTTTCATGAAGATTTCCGAAAGGCGCGTTCTCGGCGCGTTTGCATGCGAGACGGGGCTGCATCTGCCTTCCCGCATGTGGTTCATGCCGAACTAGTTCCTGGACAAAGACCTGCCGCGTGGTGCATGTGCTCGCCCCTTTTCCAAGGGGTGAAGGGGGCGTCGTGCGGCTGTTAAAGGGGTGAGTTGCGTTATGACTGAAAAGAGAAAGGGCATGCACTATGCCTGGAAGATCATGATCGGCTGCTGCTTTCTGCAGGCAGGGGCGCTGGGTGCGATTATGAACTCCGGCGGCATATTCTACGTGCCCGTATGCGAGGACCTTGGCTTCGACCGCGGCGCCCTGGCGCTGTATCTGACCTTCTACTTCGTGGCCACGACCTTCACCTACCCGCTCGTGGCGCGTTTTCTGCCACGCTGGGATTTCCGCAAGTTCCTCACGGGCTGCTTTTTGGTGCTCGCGGCGACCGAGGCCGCCATGGGTCTGTTCTCCGAGCTGTGGCAATGGTACGTGGCAGGTGTCGTCTTGGGGGTGGCCGGCGCGCTCGTCTTCGTCGTCGCCTCGACGGTGCTGATCGAGAACTGGTTCGTGGACAAACGCGGCACCGCGCTCGGCATCGCCATGTGCGGTTCCGGCATCGGCGGCGTGGTCTTTCCCATCTTGGGCAATTTCCTCATCGAGACGATCGGCTGGCGCATGTCGTATGTGGCCATCGCCGTGATCATCTGCGTGCTGGTCTTGCCCTGGACCATCCATGTGTTCCGCCTGCACCCGTCCGATCTGGGACTTGAGCCCTACGGTGCGGAGAAGGCCGCCGAGCTGGACGCGGCCGCGGCAAAGGCCAAGGGCATCCCCGCCAAGCAAGCCGTCGCCACGATCGCCTTCGTCTGCGTGTTTCTCTACGCGGGCATCGAGGCGCTGTTCTCCGGCTACAACAACCACCTGCCCGGATTCGCCGAGTCCATCGGGTACTCCGCCGCGTTCGGCGCGGGGATACTCTCGCTCGCGCAGCTGGGCTATGTCGTGGCCACGCTCGTCATGGGCTGGGTCACCGACAAGATAGGCGTCGCCGCCTCGACCTACATCACCCTGGCCGTCACAGCGCTGTCGCTTCTGGGATTCTGCTTCTTCCAAGCCGAGCTGCCGCTGGTCGTGGCCGCGTTCGTCTTCGGGATGAACTCGGTCATCATCACCATCTCGGTGCCGACCCTCATATCCGAGCTGTTCGGCAAGAAGGACTTCGCCCAGATCCTGTCGTACTCGCGCATGTCGGGCATCATCGGCTGCTTCGGCGCCGCCGCCGTGGGCGCTTGCTACGACTTCACGGGCAGCTACATCGGCTCGTTTCTCGCCGGTGTCGGCATCCTGGCCGCCTGCACCGTGCTCGTGGCCATCGCCCTGTCCCAGAAAAAGAAACTCCGCGCGCGCTGGAAGTGAGCTCCTCGTCGCGCCGCACGGCCGCTTTTTTCGGCCGCAGCCTCGGCGCCTCGTTTCACCGTCTGTTCGCCGCATGAGTGCATAGAGAGATTCACCAAGAGAGAAAGGAAGGCAAGGAATGGCTGACTACCAAGAATTCCTCGACGGGGTGGACCGCAAGGCCTACCACGAGGGGGAGTGGCAGTGGAAGGAGGACGGCTGCACCGTCACGCGCACCTACCACTACTCTCCGCCGGGCTGCCACACCTCGTGCGGCATCCTCATCTACGTCGACGACGAGACGGGCAAGGTCGTGCGGGTAGAGGGAGACCCGCTCGACCCGTGCACGAACGGCAAGCTGTGCATCAAGTGCCTGACGCTGGTCGAGTCCATCAACCACCCCGACCGCCTGAAATACCCCATGCGGCGCGTGGGCGAGCGCGGCGAGAACAAGTGGGAGCGCATCTCCTGGGACGAGGCCTACGACGAGATCGAGGCGCGGGTGAAAGACATCTGGGAGACCGACGGCGGCAACGCCATCATCTGCGTGCACGGCACGGGGCGCAACATCAACTGGCAGGTGCCCTTCTTCGGGCAGGCCGCGCTGAAGACGCCCAACATCTCGACCTTCGGCTTCACGGGTTTTGCCTGCTACATGCCGCGCATCTGCGGCTCGATCGCGCCCTTCGGCGACTTCCCCATCGTGGACGCCTCCGAGACGCACCCCGACCGCTACAACAACGAGGAGTGGGTGCCGCCCGAGGTGCTGGTCGTGTGGGGCAACGAGCCGCTCGCCTCGAACGCCGACGGCTATATCGGGCACTGGCTGGTGCAGTGCGTGCAGATGGGGACGAAGATCATCTCCATCGACCCGCGGCTCACGTGGTGGGGCGCGCGCGCCGACTACTGGCTGCAGATTCGCCCCGGCACCGACGCGGCGCTGGCCTGCGCGTGGCTGAACGTGATCATCTCCGAGGGCCTCTACGATCAGGACTACATCGACTACTGGTGCGCGGGCTTCGAGGAGCTGGCCGAGTCGGTGAAGGAGACGACGCCGGAATGGGCGGCCGGCATCTGCGGGTTGTCCGCCGACGACATACGCGGCTCGGCGCGCCTCTACGCGTCGGCCAAGCCGGGCGCCATACAGTGGGGCCTGGCTTTCGACCAGCAGCTTTCCGCGATGGCGCTGTGCCTGGCAGGCTGCGATTTGATGGCCATATGCGGCAACGTGGACGTGCCGGGCGGCAACATCCTCGTGCACAACGCCTTCGAGATCAACGCGGGGTATGCCTCCGGCGAAAACCTCACGCCCGAGGAATGGCGCCTGAAGAAGCTCAACAACAACTTCGCCCTGTCCATCGAAGGCGGCGACTTCGTGGCGCATGCCTCCTCCGACGGCCTGCTCCAGGCCATCGAGGACGGTTTCCCGTACCCCATCAAGATGATGTGGATTCAGTCGTCGAACACCCTGTCGTGCCCGAGCCAGGACTCGCCGCGCGTCATGGCCGCCATGAAGAAGATCCCCTTCATCGTGAACGCCGACCCCTACATCACCCCGACCTCGGTGGCCCTGGCCGACATCATCTTGCCGGTGGCCATGTCGGCCGAGCGCAACTCGGCGCGCACCTGGTGGAGTCCGTGCCGCGCGATGATCAAGGTCACGGACTTCTACGAGGCCAAATCCGACGAGCAGATCATCCTCGACCTGGGCAAGCGCCTAAATCCCGAGGTCTTCGACCAGTGGGAGACCGACATCGACTGGCTGAACTGGTACCTGCACGACGGCACCGGCTCGTTTTCGGCCACGACCGAGGCGACCGACCAGGGCGGCGCGAAGAACTCCGGCAAGACGCTGTTTACCGCGGACTGGGAAGAGCTGGTGAAAGACCCGTCCATGCTGGGGCATTCCTACGACGAGTTCAACGGCACCTACAACAAGGCGGCCAAGGGGATGTTCCGCCCCGACGGCTCCATCGGCTACGGCACGCCGTCCGGGCGCCTGGAGCTGGCCCCGATGCTCTATACCCACTGGGGCCTTTCCACGACGCCGTTTCACACCGAGCCGCCCGAAGGCCCCATCTCGACGCCCGAGCTGATGGAGGAGTATCCCCTCGTCCTGACCTGCGGCGGCCGCAGCTTCGAGTTCTTCCACTCAGAGCACAGACAGCTGCCCACGATGCGCGAGCTGCATCCGCAGCCCCTGTGCATGATCAACCCCAAGACAGCCGAGAAGTACGGCATCGAAAACGGGCAGTGGGTCTGGATCGAAAACGACCACGGGCGCTTCAAGCAGGTGGCCAAGATCACCAAGCAGGTGAACGAGCACACGGTGCACGCCGAGCACGGCTGGTGGTTTCCGGAAAGCGAGCCGGCCGCGCCGTATTTGTTCGGCACCTTCGAGTCCAACCCCAACAACTGCACGAAGGCCTTCGTCACGGGCCAGGGCGGCGTGGGTTCTCCCATCAAGTCGATGATCTGCAAGATCTACCCCGTGAAGCCGGGCGACAAGATGCCCTACGAGCAAATCGCCGAGACGGGCAATTTCCCCTGGTACACGAAGGTGCCCTCGCCGCGTGCCGACGAGATCGAGACCTACCACGAGGCGCTTGCGGCGGGGCAGACCTACGACCCGCTCACGAACTGGCTGACCGACCCGGAAACCGGGCAGCGTCGCGACCTGAAGACGGGGCAGCCCGTGGGCGCCTGAGAAACGGACATGCGGGGCGGGACGCGCACGTCCGAGGCGAAGGCCTGCGCGGCGCATCCGCCCCTTTGTCGAGAGAGACCGCAGAGCAACACAAGAGAGGAGCACGCTATGAGTGAAGATCCGTTCTACAAGAGAGCCGAAGTCGTGAAGCTCGACACCCTGTCGGACAACAACGACATCGGCAAGCCGTGGCGCTACGAGGAAGACGGCCTGACCGTCACGCGCACGAGCCCCTGGTCGCCGCCGGGATGCCATCCGGTGGGCTGCGGCCTGAAGCTGTACGTGGACGCAGACGGCAAGCTGGTCCGCGTGGAAGGCGACGAGAACAACCCCGTCACGCAGGGGCGCCTGTGCCCGAGGTGCATCGCGCTCAAGGACTACATCTACAACCCGGCGCGTCTTCTGCACCCGATGAAGCGCGACCCGAAGAAGAGGGGCGACGCCGACGCCTGGGAGCAGATCTCCTGGGACGAGGCCTTCGACCTCATCAAAAGCGAGTACGACCGCATCACCGGGAAGTACGGGCGCGAGTCCATCGTGGTCTTTGCCGGCACCGGCCGCGAGGGCGGCACCTTCGCCCCCTACGGCACCATGTGCTTCGGCACCCCGAACTTCTGCTACTCGCAGTCCGGGTACGCCTGCTACACGCCGCGCCTGGCCGCCATCGCCTACATCGGCGGCACGACCTACCCCGAGTGGGACTACGCCGGCGCCCTGCCCAAACGCTGGGACGACGAGCGCTACGACCAGACCGAGGTGCTCGTGGTCTGGGGCAAGGCGCCGCTCGAGTCCAACCCGGACGGCTTTTTCGGGCACGCCGTCGTGGACGCCATGCGCCGCGGCACGCGTCTGATCGTCATCGACCCGCGCGTGACCTGGCTGGCCGCCCGCGCCGACATCCACCTGCAGCTGCGTGCCGGCACCGACACGGCGCTCGGCATGGCCATGCTCAACATCATCATCTCCGAAGACCTCTACGACCATGATTTCGTCGAGTACTGGTGCTACGGCTTCAACGAGCTGGCCGAGCGGGTGAAGGAGATGCCGGCGGAGCGCGCAGCTGAAATCTGCGACGTGCCCGTCGAGGACATCTACCGCGCCGCGCGCATGTACGCCACCGCAAAGCCGGGCGCCATCCAGTGGGGCCTGGCCGCCGACCAGAAGACCAACGGCATGCAGCAAGGCCAGGTGACGGTCGACCTCATGGCCATCACCGGCAACCTCGACGTGCCGGGCGGCCAGATCTTGCCGGGCACGGGCGCCGGCCACAACGAGTCGGGCTTCGGCTTCGAGAAGGGCGTGGGTGACGATCTGCAGGCCAAGATGATCGGCCTGGCCGAATACCCCGCCTATTGCATGATCATCTTGAACGCGCACGCCGACCTCATGCTCAAGGCGCTCGAGACCGAGGAGCCCTATCCGGTGAAGATGGGCTTCTACGCGGGCAACAACCTGATGAGCTGCACGTCCATGGAGCCCAAGCGCTGGCACGACGCCATCGTGAAGTCGCTGGAGTTCTGCATCGGCTTCGACACCTTCATGAACCCCTCCATCGAGGCCTCCTGCGACGTGTTCTTGCCGCTGAAAACCGTGGCCGAGCGCGACGGAACCGTCTTCACCCACTACGCGCCCTGCACGGTCACGGCCGGCTTCATGCACGAGGCCATCGAGGTGGGCGACTGCAAGACCGACTACGAGCTGTGCTACGAGCTGGGCAGGAAGCTGCGCCCCGAGTTGTGGGACAACGAGTTCAAGTTCCGCAGCGCCAAGGAGTTCATGGAGGCCCTGCGCCTGGGCGAGCGCCAAAACGGCGAGTACTTCGACAAGGTGGCCGAAAACGTCGTGTGCCAGATCCCCGTGGACTACTACAAGTACGAGCGCGGCGAGATGCGCCAGGACGGCAACCCCGGCTTCGAGACCCCGACGGGCCGCATCGAGCTGTGGTCTACGGCCTTCAACCAGTTCGGTGAAGACCCGCTGCCCTACTACGAGGAGCCCGAGTTCGGGCCGGCCGACCCGGAGCTGATGAAGGAGTACCCGCTCATCCTGACGACCGGCGCGCGCTCCACGGCCTTCTTCCACTCGGAGCACCGCCAGATCGCCCGCCTGCGCGAGCTGAACCCCGACCCCATCACCGAGATCAACCCGGCGACGGCGCAGAAGTACGGCATCGCTGACGGGCAGTGGGTGCGGCTGACCAGCCCCTTCGGCGAGTGCGTGCAGAAGGCGCGCGTGAGCGAGATCGTGGACGAGAAGACCATCCACTCGCAGCACGCGTGGTGGTTCCCCGAAGAAGACGGCAACGAGCCCAACCTCTACGGCAACTTCCGGTCCAACATCAACAACCTGCTGCCGAACTTCCACTTCGGCAAGCTCGGCTTCGGCGCTCCCAACAAGTGCCTCGTGTGCAAGATCGAGCCCATCGCCGAGAGCTACGACACGGACATGCAAGAGATCTGGGACAAATTCGGAGAGCTGGTGTAGACATGAGCACATACGGACTTCTGATCGACTACGAGTTCTGCACGAACTGCGGCTCGTGCCAGGTGACCTGCCAAGAAGAGCACGACTACCCGGTGGGCAAGACCGGCATCAAGGTCTTTGCCGACGGGCCGTGGAAGATGGACGACAAGCACTACAACTTCAACAACTGGCCCATCGTGACCGACCTGTGCGATCTGTGCGCGGACCGCGTGGAGAAGGGCCGCGAGCCCATGTGCGTGCACCATTGCCTGTCCAACATCATCACCTACGGGCCGGTCGAGGAGCTGGCAAAGAAGCTGGCCGACAAGCCCAAGCAGTTTCTGGTGGTGCCCGAGTACGACCCGCTGGGCACGCGTCCGGCGTTCGTCTCGAAGGGCGAGAAGAAGCACAAGGCCGCCCATATCGAGGTCGAGGGCACGGGCAAGGCGACGTATGCCGTGCATCGCCACGACACCAAGGTGGGCGAGATAGACGAAAACGAGGGCACCGTCATCTAGGGGCGGACCCTCGGCTCGGGTGAAGAGGGGAGTCGTGCGGGCGTTGCATGTGCGGCGCGGCTCGATGCGGTGAATGCCGCAAGCGCAGCGTGGTGCGGGCGTCATGTGCGCCACGCGGCGCGGCTCCCCTTCACCCGGGGCAGATGGAAAGGAGCGGGACATGCAGGCAACAGCAGATGCGCCGGCACGTGTGGCGGCCGGCACGGGCAAGGTCGTGACCATACGCTATGCGGGCGGCCTGAAGGGCGAAGAGCCCGTCGACGTGGTCGGCGGCGACGATTCTCTGACCGTCATGCTGGGCGATATGAAGCTGCCGCGCGGCGTGGAGATGGCGCTCGAGGGCATGCGCGCCGGCGAGGAAAAGGACGTCGAGATCGCGCCCGAGTTCGGCTACGGCGACTACCAGGACGCGCTCGCGCAGTGGTATCCGCGCGTGATGCTGAAGGACGGCTACGAGCTGAAATGCGGCGATTTCCTCTATTGGACCAACCCGCAAGACGGCACGCGCGCGCCGGCTTGGGTGGTGGACGGCACCGACGACCAGGTGCGCATCGACTTCAACCACCCCTTCGCGGGAAAGACGCTCGCCTACCACCTCGAGCTCGTGGACGTGCGCTGAGGGGGCGGCGATGTGCTATCCCTGCACACGATGCGGGCGCTGTGGGAAGTACAATCCCGACAGCCCCTACTACGTGCCGCCGGCGGGCATCCCCTGCCTGAAGTGCGGGGGCGCCATCGACCCGGAGACCGGCGCGTGCCGTGAATGCGGCTACGTCGCGTTTCCGCCGCCGGGCGTTTCCGCGGGCAAGAAGCGCGACGGTGGCGCGGGTGCGGATGCGGGGCATGGTGAAGCTACAAGCGCGGGGCGTGGCGCGGAGCGTGCGGACGACGGCGCGGGCACAGGCTCGTAGCCGCGCGCTGCGAAACGCAAGGGAAGGCCGCGAATGCGGACGTGGAGAAGCCGCGGACGCGGCATGTGGTGAAGACGCGCGCGCGGGGGAAAGGCGCGCCAGGAGCGCAGGGCATGGCAGACCGGCTCGGCATCGACATAGGGTCAAAGACCATCAAGCTCGTGCTCGTCGCGCAAGGCGGCGAGCTCGTCTGCGAGAGCTATGCGCGGCACCGCTCGAAGGTGAAAGACGCGCTGGTGGAGGCCATCCACGACTGCGTGTGGCGCTTCGGGGACCGCGAGGTCGAGGCCTGCGTCACGGGCAGTGCCGGCATGCGCGTGGCAGAGCTTGTGCCCGTCCCCTTCATCCAGGAAGTCGTCGCCTTGAAGCGGGCGGTGAAGCGCCGCGTGCCGGGTGCCGACGCCGTGCTGGAGATGGGCGGCGAGGACACCAAGCTCGTCTACTTGAGCGGCACGCCCGAGCAGCGCATGAACACGGTGTGCGCGGGCGGAACCGGCGGCTTCATCGACCTGATGGCCTCGCTGATGGGCGTGCGCGCATGCGAGATGCACAGGCTGGCCATGAGCGCCACCACCATCTATCCGATCGCCTCGCGCTGCGCCGTGTTCGCGCGCTCGGACGTGCGCCCGCTGCTCGCGGCAGGCGCGCGCAGAGAAGACGTCGCGGCCAGCGTGCTCGAGGCCGTGTGCACGCAGGCGGTCGCGGGCCTGTCTGCGGGCCGGCCCCTCGAGGGCACGGTCGTCTTGCTGGGCGGCCCCTTCCGGCACATCCCCGCCCTGCGCGACGCGTTTTGCAAGGTCTCGGGCATCGACGCCGCGCATGCGATCGTGCCGGAAGGCGCGCACCTCTTCGTCGCGCACGGCGCCGCCGCATCCGACGACCATTCCGCGCCCATGCTGCTCTCCGCGCTCGAGGCGGCCATACGCGCGGCGGATTTCTCGCAGGCAGACGGCATCGCTCGCCTGCCCGCCCTCTTCACCGGCCACGACGATTACGAGCAGTTTCGCGCGCGCCACGCGGGTTGCCGCATCCCCACGAGCAAGCCAATAGACGCTGCGGAGGGCGCGGACGTCTTCCTCGGCATCGATGCCGGCTCCACGACGCTCAAGATGGTCCTCGTCGACGAGGCGGGCGCGATGCTTGCCTGGCACTACGAGTGGAACGAGGGCGACGTCGCCAAGAGCTTTCCGCGCATGCTGGGGCGCATCTACCAGGACATGAGCGCCCCGTGGATGCCGCGTAAGACGCTGCGCCGCGCGTGCATCGTGGGCTACGGCGAGGATTTCTGCCGCGCCGCCTTCGGCATCGACGACGGCGAGGTGGAGACGGTGGCGCATCTGCGCGCCGCGCTCGAGCTGGACCCGCGCGTCGATTTCCTCGTGGACATGGGCGGCCAGGACATCAAGTGCTTTTACGTGCGCGACGGCCAGATCGACGACATCGTGCTCAACGAGGCGTGCAGCGCCGGCTGCGGCTCGCTGTTCGACGCCATCGCGCGGTCTATGCGCTGCACGAAGGAGGCGTTTTCGAGCGAGGCGCTGTTTGCCGAACATCCCGTGGACCTGGGCTGCCGCTGCACCACCTTCATGGAGTCGCGCGTGAAGCACGCGCAGAAAGAGGGGGCCTCGCGCGCGGACATGGCGGCCGGCGTCGTGTGGGCGTGCGCGAGAAACGCCCTGTTCAAGGTTGTGCACCAGCCGGATTTCTCGCGCGTGGGCACGCATGTGATGGTGCAGGGCGGGGCGTTTGCCAACGACGCGCTGCTGCGCGCCTTCGAGCTGGAATGCGGCGTGGAGGTGGTGCGGCCGGACCGCGCGGAGCTGATGGGCGCGTGGGGCGCGGCGCTTCTGGCGCGCGACGCGTGGAAGGCGGCGCGCAAGGACGGGGCGGGAGAGGCAGACAAGGGCGCCCCGCGCGAGGCGGGCGAGGCGCAGGCGGGACGACAGGAGGAGGAGCGGCCGCGTTCGTCGCTGATCGGCCCGGAGGAGCTGGCCGCGCTGCGCATCGTGCGCCGCACGCAACGCTGCGATCTGTGCGCGAACCGCTGCAAGCTCATGGTGTCGCGTTTTTCCGTGCCAGACGAGGGCGGCTACGGCAGTGCAGAGGAGCGCGTGTTCGTGACGGGCAACCGCTGCGAGAAGGGCGCGCGCATGTCCGGCGCCCCCTCGGCTGGGGAGGCATCGTCGGCGCCGCAGATGCCGCAGATTCCGCCGAACATGGTGAAGCTGAAAAACGCCCTCATCGCCCGCTGCGACGCGCAGGCAGGTGACGTCCGCGTGGGGGAGTGCAGCGTTGCGGGTGCAACGGCTGTCGCGGGTGAACGTGGAAACATGCAGGCAGGGGCGCAGGGCGTGGGGCTGGGGGAGGGTGCCGCCGCGCCCGCCGCGCCCGCCGTGCGTCCGTCGGTCGGCGTGCCGAAGGCGCTTGCGCTCTACGAGAGCTACCCGTTTTGGGCCGCCTTCTTCACGGAGCTGGGCATGCCGCTCGTCGCGGGCGACGCCACGAGCGAAAAGCTCTATCGCCGGCACATGGGCACAATCCCCGTCGAAGGCGCCTGCTATCCCTCCAAGCTGCTCTTCTCCCATGCGGCCCGTCTTGCCGAGGCGGGTGCCGAGCTGCTCTTCGTGCCGGACATGGGCTCGGCCTTCGCCCGCACGGCGCTTTTGGGCGGCGCCGTGCCGGACGCTCTCGTGGAATGCCCGCTCGTCGAACGCGCGGGCACGATGCTGTCCCGCAACATGGACGCGGCGGCATTCTCCACGGCACGGCTCGTGGCGCCCGGCCTGACGGGCATGCGCACCTGGGACGAGGCGGCGGGTGCCGTGCGCGCCTCGCTTGCAGACGCCGGGGTGCGCGTGGGCGCCGCCGAGCTGGACCGGGCTTTCGCGGCCGGGCAGGCAGCCTACCGCGCCTTTTTCACCGAGTTGGGCCGGCACAGCGCGCAGCTTCTCGCGCGTGCGGATGCGGGCGAGTTTCCCGTCGCCGTGCTCGCGGGGCATCCCTATCACGCCGACCCCGGCGTCGTGCATGGCATCGACGAGCTGCTGGGCCAGATGGGCTATGCGGTCGTCGAGCAGGGCGTCCTCGACGCCGCCCGTCTCCTGCAAGAACAGGGTGAAGCGGATGGCGTGGGCGAAAACTCCGCCCCGTGCGCGCTGTCGGGCGCGGCGCCGTCTGTGGGCGCGACGCTTGCGGTGCATCGCGACGCGCAGCTCGTGGTGCTGCGTTCCTTTGGCTGCGGCATCGACGCGATGCGCGCGGACGACCTGCGCGAGGAGCTGCGACGAGCCGGGCACCCCTTCGCCGAGATAAAGCTCGACCAGATCGTCGACCTTGCCGCGGTGCGCATACGTCTGCGCTCGCTTGCCTACGCCGCCCGCATGCACCGCGAACACCCGCAGCTTCACGCGGGGAAAAAGGAGAGTGAAGCCGCCGCCGCGGATGTTGCGCTATCTGCACCCGCGTCAAAAGGTGCTTTTGCAGGCGAGAGCACGTCGCGCATTTTCGCAGGTGATACCCCGTACGTCTCCGCCGACGACACCCCGCGCTCGTCTGCAAACGACGACTCTCTGTCCGCTCCCGCAGGCGCCCGCCTGCTCGTGCCGGGCATCTTCGGCGAGCTGGGCGCAGAGGTCGCCCGCCTCATGCAGGCGCGCGGATTCACCGTGCAACTTCTGCCCGAGATAGACGACGCGGATATGGCGGCCGGCCTTGCGCTCGTGGACAACGACGCCTGCAACGTCGTCGTGGCCCTCGTGGGGCACTATGCCCGCGCCCTGGCCGTGCCCCGCGCCGCCGGCGACGCCCCGGACGCCCTGCTCGCGCCCGAGCTGTGCCACGATTGCCGCCAGGTGGCCGTGCCCGACATGCTCGCGCACGCGCTTGCCCGCGCCGGCCATCCGCCGCTGCGCCTCGTGGGGTTTTCGACTGCCGAGCTGCGCGGCCTGTGCCCTGCGCCGACTCTGCCCCGCCTCGACCCCGCGCGCCCGGCAATCGGCGTGTGCGCCAACGCGCCCACCCTGATGAACAGCCTGTTCACCAGAACGGTCGTGGGGCGCCTCGAGAAGGCGGGCTGCCGGGTGGTCGTGCCGCCGCTGTGCGACATCACCTGCGAGAAGGATTTCCTCGCGCCGGCCATGGACTTTTTCGAGCAATGCGGCGTGCGCGACGTCGTGTGCATCGCGTGTTTCGGCTGCCTGGGGGCGCATGTGTTCGCGCGGGGCGCCCTGCGGCATATGCAGCGCCTGCATCCGCAGATTGCGTTGTCCGTGCTCGACTACGACGCGAACGCCAGCGCGGTGAACCTCGAAAACCGCGTCGAGCTCGTCGTTCAGAGTGCCGTCGAGAGGGCATGCCCGCGCTAGGGGCGCCGAAAGCCGTCGAAAAGCGCCGTGGGTAAAGTGCGCCTGCTCCCGCGTGGCCCGCTGCGCTAAGATGCGTTTCCTGCAACACGAAACGGCGCGCGGGCGCGGAAAGGGGCGCATGGTGAACTGGGATTACGAGCGGGCATGCGCGACTTTGCACGAGGCGCTGCGCTTCGGCATGGACCCGTCGCTGGAGCCCATCTCGCGCATGTGCGCCGCCATGGGCGCCCCGCAGGAAAGATACGCGTGCATACAGGTGGCGGGCACGAACGGCAAGACCTCGACGGCCCGCATGTGCGCCGCGCTCGTGCAGGCGTGCATGGGCGCCGCGCGAAGCGGTGAACAGGGCACCGCGAAACTACGCGCGGGTGAAAGCGACGCCGCGAAAGGCGTCGCAAACGATGGTGAACGGGGCAGCGCAACGGACGCGCCGCCCAAGGTCGGCCTCTACACCTCGCCCGGCCTTACCTGCTACAACGAGCGCATGGAGATCTTCGAGGGGCGCGACGGTGCCGTGCGTGCCATCTCCGAGACGGCCTTTGCCGAGGCAATTCACGCAGCCGCGCGCGCGGGCGAGGAGGCAGGCGTCGTCCCGACGGAGTTCGAGCTTCTGACGGCGGCGGCCCTGTGGTGGTTTGCCCAAGAGCAGGTCGATGCCGTCGTGCTCGAATGCGGGCTCGGGGGTCGTTGGGACGCGACGAGCGTGGTGAATCCGGCCGTCGCCGTGCTGACGGGGCTGGGCCTCGACCACACGCGCATCCTGGGCGACACGCTGGAGCAGATCGCGGCGGAAAAGGCCGCCATCATCAAGCCGGGCGCGACGGCCGTGCTGGCCTCGGGCATCCCGTGCCGCGAGCTGTTCGTGGCGCGTGCCCGCGAGGTGGGCGCACCCGTGGCCGACGCCTGCCCCGCCGACGTGGAGCTGCTCGCCGACCCGGCCGCCGCCGCCTCGTTTCCGTCCTACCAGCGCCCCAACATCGCCACGGCCCTGAAGGCGGCGCAGGCCTTCCTCGGCGCCTCGGTCGCCGCCATGCCGCAGGCCTCCCGCGCCCTTGCCGCCCTCAGCGTGCCCGGGCGCTTCGAGTGCCTGCGCGAGGACCCGCTCCTCATCATCGACGCGGCGCACAACCCCCAGTCCGCCGCCGTGCTCGCACGCGAGATGGTCGCCCGCTTCACGCCGGCTGCTTCACCAGATGAATCTGCACCATCCGCTTCACCAGACGAAGCCGCTCCCGCCGCCGTGTCCGCCCCCGCGAAGCCGCCTATGCCCGCCTTGCTGCTCGGCATACTCGCCGACAAGGATGCCGCTGGTATCGTGCGCGCGCTCGCGCCTCTGTTCACCGACATCGTGGCCACGCGCAGCTCTTCGCTGCGCGCGCTGCCCCCCGAAAAGCTTGCCGCCCTCGTCGCCGCCGAGACGGGCCGCGCTCCGGCCGTCGCGCCCGACATCGAGCACGCGCTTTCGATGCTCGCGGACAGGCCCGCGCTCGCCACTGGCTCCATCACCGTCGCAGGCGAGGTGAAGCGTCTCGTGCGCGCGTAGTTTCCGCGCGTGGTTGGTGCTAGAATTTCGAGACGGTGCGCCCGCGTGGGGCGCGCAATGGAGAACAACGTGAAAAACAAGGGGTTTCGATGAGCGAGATACTCACCCAGATGTTCAGCCTGCCCGTGCAGATCGCCCTGGCAGTCGTCACCATCGTCGTCATCATGCTCTACCTGCTGTGCATCGTCTGGGTCTTCCGCGATGCGCGCGAACGCAACGCGCCCGCCGTCATGTGGGCCATCATCGCCATCATCCCGGTGGCGGGGCTTGTGGCCTACTGCCTGCTGCGCCCGCCCATGACGGTCCTCGACCGCGACGAGCAGTACATGCAGCTCGACTTGCTCCAGCGCCAGCTCGACGACTACTCGGACTGCCCGCATTGCGGCTATCCCTCGCAGAGGGATTTCGTCGCCTGCCCGCGCTGCCACCAGCAGCTGCGCAACCGCTGCACGCGCTGCGGCCGCACGCTCGAGCCCGAGTGGACCATATGCCCGTACTGCACGCAGCCCGTGGGCGCGGGCGCCCCGCCGGCGCAGCGCGGCGGCTCCTCGCATGCCGCGAAGGCTCCCGCGAAGAAGCCCGCCTCTTCGGCGCCTGCGAAAAAGCGCAGCTCCTCGGGCGGCGCGCAGCCCAGCGCGCAAGGCTCGAGCGCCGGGCGCAAGGGCGGCTCGCGTTCGGCGAAAAAACCCGCCTCCCCCGCAGGCCCGTCGCCTTCCGGCCAGCCCAAGGCGCGCACGACCAAATAGACCACGGTTC
Organism: Acidaminococcaceae bacterium; assembly: GCA_963592385.1. GTDB lineage: Bacteria > Actinomycetota > Coriobacteriia > Coriobacteriales > QAMH01 > CAVAWX01. The sequence goes on from CAVAWX010000013.1 coordinate 21,883, forward strand.
CACACGCCGCGCACGCGTCGGGTCGCAGCGCCCACGTGCCGCGGCGTTTCAAGCAGCAGACTCGGTTTGTGGCCGAGCCGCGAGGAAAGTCCCACTCGGTTTGTAGCCGAGGCAGGGCGGAAAGGAAGCACCATGAGCACCATCGAAGTTGTACTGCCGGACGGCTCCAAGCGCGAGCTGGAGCAGGGCGCGACGCTTGCCGACGCCGCGGCCTCCATCGGGGCGGGCCTTGCCAAAGCGGCCATCGCGGGCAAGCGCAACGGCGAGTTCGCCGACCTCGTGGACACGCTCGAAGACGGCGACGCCATCGAGATCATCACGAGCCGCTCGCCGGAAGGACTGGGCATCCTGCGCCACAGCTGCGCGCACGTCATGGCCGAGGCCGTGCAGCTGCTCTTCCCGGGCGCGCAGATCGCCTTCGGCCCGCAGACCGACGACGGCTTCTTCTACGATTTCGAGCTGTCCCGGCCGGTGAACCAGGACGACTTCGAGGCCATCGAGGCCAAGATGCGCGAGATCATCGCCAAAGACGAGCCGTTCGTGCGCGAGGTCGTCACGCGCGACGAGGCCAAGGAGATCTTCAAGGACCAGCGCTTCAAGCTCGAGCACATCGACGACTTCGACGACGACACCGTCATCACCATACGCCGCCACGGCGACTTCGTGGACCTGTGCTCCGGGCCGCACGTCGCGCGCGCGGGCATGATCGACCCCAAGGCCTTCAAGCTGATGAAGGTGGCGGGCGCCTACTGGCGCGGCGACAGCGAGCGCGAGATGCTCCAGCGCATCTACGGCACCGCCTGGTTTTCCAAAAAGGACCTGAAGGCCTACCTCACGCGCCTCGAGGAAGCCGAGAAGCGCGACCACCGCAAGCTCGGCCGCGAGCTGGGCATCTACATGATGGACGATAGGGCGGGCGTCGGGCTGCCGCTGTACCTGCCGGCTGGCGCGCGTGTCATCCGCCTGCTGCAGGAGTGGCTGCGCCGCGAACTGTACCGCCGCGGCTACGAAGAGGTCATCACCCCGCACATCTACAAGGCCGACGTGTGGAAGACCTCCGGCCACTACGGCTACTACCACGACAACATGTACTTCTTCTTCATCAACGAGGGCTCTGAGGACAACCCGGCCGCCAGCGAGTACGGGGTCAAGCCCATGAACTGCCCCGGGCACGTCATCTTGTACAAAAACGACATCCACAGCTACCGCGAGATGCCCATACGCTACTTCGAGTTCGGCACGGTGTACCGCCACGAGCTCTCCGGCGCCGTGCACGGCCTGATGCGCGCGCGCGGGTTCACCCAAGACGACGCGCACGTGTTCTGCCGCGAAGACCAGGTGGTCGACGAGGTGTGCGCCATCCTCGATCTGGCCGACTACATCATGGGCGAGTTCGGCTTCGAGTACGCGGCCGAGATCTCGACGCGCCCGGAGAAGTCCATCGGCACCGACGAGATGTGGGAGAAGGCGGAAAGCTTCCTGAAGGCGGCCATCGAGCGGCGCGGCATCCCCTACGAGATTAACGCCGGCGACGGCGCCTTCTATGGCCCGAAGATCGACATCAAGGTGAAAGACGCGATCGGCCGCTGGTGGCAATGCTCGACCGTGCAGGTGGACTTCAACCTGCCCGAGCGCTTCGACATCGTCTACCGCACGGCGGAGAACAGCTCCGAGCGTCCCTGGATGCTGCACCGCGCGCTCTTCGGCTCCATCGAGCGCTTCCTCGGCATCCTGATCGAGCACACGACGGGCAACCTGCCGCTGTGGCTGGCCCCCGTGCAGGCCGCGATCATCCCCATCGCCGACCGCCACGAGGAGCCGGCGCGCGAGCTGCAGGCCACGTTGCGCGCGGCCGGCGGGCGCGTCGAGGTGTACGGCCAAAACGAGCCCATGCGGGTGAAGATCGCCAAAGCCCAGCAGCAGAAGATCCCCTACATGCTCGTCTTGGGCGACAAGGAGGTGGAGGCCGGCGAGGTGGCCGTGCGCGAGCGCCACGAGGGCGACCTGGGCGCGATGTCTGTCGAGGCCTTCGCCGACATCTTGAGGAAAGCGCAGGTGCAGTAGAAGATGGCGCCGCAAAAAGCGCAGGTGCGGAAAATGACGACATCGCGGAAAGCGCAGGTGTAGAACATGACACGTCCCATGACCGTTGCGGAAAAGATTTTGGCCGCGCACGCCCATCTCGACGAGGTGGAGCCCGGCCAGCTGGTCGAGTGCGACCTCGACATCGTGCACGCCAACGACATCACGGCGCCCATCGCCATCGACGTGTGCCGCCAGATTTCGGATGCGGTGTTCGATCCGGACAAGGTCGTGCTCGTGCCCGACCACTACACGCCCAACAAGGACATCAAGTCGGCCGAGCAGGCCAAGAAGACCCGCGAGTTCGCCCGCGAGCAGAAGCTGACCCACTACTACGAGGTGGGCGTCATGGGCGTCGAGCACGCGCTGCTGCCCGAGCAGGGCGTCGTCGTGCCGGGCGACCTCACCATCGGCGCCGACTCGCACACCTGCACCTACGGCGCCCTCGGGGCCTTGTCCACGGGCATGGGCTCGACGGACGTGGGCGTGGGCTTTGCCACGGGGCGCGCCTGGTTCAAGGTGCCGCCCACCATCAAGTTCGTCATCGACGGCCAGTTCGCGCCGGGCGTCGTGGGCAAGGACGTCATCCTCTACATCATCGGGCAGATCGGCGTGGACGGCGCCCTCTACCGCGCGATGGAGTTTAGCGGCACGGCCGTGGCGCAGCTGTCCATGGAAAGCCGCCTGACCATATCGAACATGGCCATCGAGGCCGGCGGCAAGGCGGGCATCTTCGAGGTGGACGACGTCACGCGCGCCTACGTGGACCCGCGCTGCGAGCGCCCCTACGTCGAGTACCACGCCGATCCGGACGCCGTCTACGAGCGCGTCATCCACATCGACGCCGCCGAGATTCCCCAGACGGTCTCGCTGCCGCACCTGCCCTCCAACACGCGCCCGGCGGCCGAGTGCAACGACATCGACATCGACCAGTCCGTCATCGGCAGCTGCACGAACGGCCGCATCGAGGACATGCGCCAGGCGGCCGAGGTGCTGCGCGGGCGCAAGGTGGACCCGGACGTGCGCTGCATCATCATCCCGGCCACGCAGGCCGTGTGGCGCCAGTGCATGGACGAGGGCCTGATGGACGTCTTCCTCGACGCGAACTGCGCCATCTCCACGCCCACCTGCGGCCCGTGCCTGGGCGGCTACATGGGCGTGCTGGCCGCGCACGAGCGCTCGATTTCCACGAGCAACCGCAATTTCATCGGGCGCATGGGCGACCCCACGTCCGAGGTCGTGCTGTCGAACCCGGCCGTGGCCGCCGCCTCGGCCGTCGCGGGCTACATATGCACCCCCGAGCAGCTGGAAGAGGAGGCTTAGGCGATGAAGTTTTCAGGAGACGCCATCAAGTACGGGCGCGACGTGGACACGGACTGCATCATCGCGGCCCGCTATCTGAACACGTCGGACGCGGCCGAGCTGGCCAAGCACTGCATGCAAGACCTCGACCCGACGTTCACCGAGCGGGTGAAGCCGGGCGACGTGATCGTGGCCGAGGAGAACTTCGGCTGCGGGTCGTCGCGCGAGCACGCGCCCGTGTGCATCAAGGCGGCGGGTGTGGACTGCGTCGTGGCGAAGAGCTTCGCGCGCATCTTCTACCGCAACTCCATCAACACGGGGCTGGCCATCATGGAGTGCCCCGAGGCGGTGGACGGCATATCCGATGGCGACGCGGTGTCGGTGGACGCGGACACGGGCACGATTGTGAACGAGACGACGGGGCAGAGCTGGACCGCGCAGCCGTTCCCGCCGTTCATCCGCGAGATCATCGAGGCGGGCGGCCTGGTCGCGCGCACGAAGGCGAAGATGGGCGCGTAGCGAAGTAGGGTGAAACGCGGCATCGCGCGGCGGCAAGCGGCGCGAATGTGGCCGCGATGCGCCCCGCGCGGCGCTGACGAAGGGCATGTCCCGGTGAAGAGCCGGGCTTTGATACATGAGGAGTTGAACATGGGCAAGAGCTGGAAAGTATGCGTGACGGCAGGCGACGGCATCGGGTCGGAGATCGTAGCCGAGGCCATCAAGGTCTTGCGCGCCGTCGAGAAGAAATACGACGTGAGCTTCGAGTGCACGGACGCGCTGATCGGCGGGGCGGCCATCGACGCGTGCGGGGAAGCGCTGCCGGACGAGACCCTTGAGCTGGCGCGCAACTCCGACGCGGTGCTGCTGGGCGCGGTCGGCGGGCCGAAGTGGGACACGACCGAGCCGGGTGCGCCGCGCCCCGAGCACGGGCTGCTGAAGATCCGCAAGGAGCTCGGCCTGTACGCGAACCTGCGCCCCGTCCAGATTTACGACTCCATCGCCGCGAACTCGCCGCTTAAAACCGAGAAGGTGAAGGGCGTGGACCTGCTCATCATGCGCGAGCTGACGGGCGGGCTGTACTTCGGCGACCACGTCACGCAAGAAGGCGTCGAGGGCGCGGGCGGCGCGGGCAAGCCGGGCACGCACGCCTACGACGTCATGCAGTACGACGCCTACGAGATCGAGCGCATCATCCGCCGGGGTTTCGAGGCTGCGATGAAGCGCCGCAAGAAGCTGACCAGCGTGGACAAGGCCAACGTGCTCGACACGAGCCGCCTGTGGCGCAAGATCGCCCACGAGGTGGCCGCCGACTACCCCGAGGTGGAGTTTTCCGACATGCTCGTGGACAACACGGCCATGCAGATCATCAACCACCCCGACCAGTTCGACGTCATCGTCACGGAAAACACCTTTGGCGACATACTCTCCGACGAGGCCTCGATGCTGTGCGGCTCGCTCGGCTTGCTGGCCAGCGCGTCGCTGGGCGATTCCACCTCGCTCTACGAGCCCAGCCACGGCTCGGCGCCCAAGCACGCGGGCAAAAACGACGTGAACCCCATCAGCCAGATCCAGTCGGCCGCCATGATGCTGAAGTACAGCTTCGACATGGACGAGGCCGCCGCCGACATCGACCGCGCCGTGCGCGAGGCGCTGGCCGACGGCTGGTGCACCTACGACATCGCGCAGGACACGACGCCGGCCGACCACGTGCTGTCCACGAGCGACATGGGCACGAAGATCGCGGAGCGCATCTAGCACGAGAAGCGGCGCGAGGCGGCGCAGCGTGGCAAGGGCGGCGCAGCGCAAGAGCGGCGCGTACGACACGAACCAAGGAGGACGAAGATGAAAGCAGTCATTCCCGCGGCAGGCCTCGGCAGCCGCTTTTTGCCCGCGACGAAGGCGCAGCCCAAGGAGATGCTGCCCGTCGTGGACAAGCCGACCATCCAGTACATCGTCGAGGAGGCTCTGGCCGCCGGCGCCGACGAGGTGGTCATCGTCACGAGCGAGGGCAAGCCCTCCATCGCCGAGCAGTTTACCGAAAACCCCAAGCTTGTCGAGCAGATGAAGGCGGCGGGCAAGGACGTCTACGCCGAGGCCGTCGCGCATGCGGGCAGCCTGCCGGTGAGTTTTGCCGTCCAAGACGAGCCGCTGGGGCTGGGCCATGCCGTGCACTGCGCGGCCGAGGCCGTGGGCGACGACATGTTCCTCGTCATGCTGGGCGACGTGCTCGTGCCCGGCAACGACGTGTGCTCCAAGATGGCCGAGATCTCGGCGGCGCACGGCGGCGCGAGCGTGATCGCCGTGCTGCCCGTGCCTGATTCCGAGGTCAGCCGCTTCGGCATCGTCGGCGGCGAGGAGTTGGACGACGGCGTCGTGCGGGTGAACAAGATGATCGAGAAGCCCGCGCTGCAAGACGCGCCCAGCAACCTGTCCATCTTCGGGCGCTATCTGCTGACGCCTGCGGTCATGGAG
>CAVAWX010000014.1:0-11913 GCA_963592385.1 Acidaminococcaceae bacterium
ACCCAAAGGTGTGTGGAACTGCTTCTCTTCCATTGTTTTCCTTCCCTCCGATGCGCCCTCGCACGAGGCACATTCCCTTTTTTCGGCCGGGTCCCTCGTCCCTACCGAAAATAAACATCGAAAAGAATAAAGTAGACGAAGGATAAAAGCTAGGAAAACTTATGGCGAGATTGGAAACAAGGGTGAGATAGACGTAAAAAACCGGCGCGAGCGGCACTGCACACGGCGCCGCGCGCGGCCACACGAAAAAGGGGCACGCCGCATATGCGACATGCCCCCGAAGGCCGATATGTGCAAGCGCGGCGACGCGCGCGGCCGAGCCGCAGCCCGAGCCGAATACGTGACGCGCGCGCCCGCGCCGCCTAGCGAATCGTCGCGCGCGCCACCAGGTCCTTGTTGGCCACGTAGCGCCTGGCCGCAAGCTTCATCCCCTCCAGCTCGGGGTCGTCCTTGCGCGCATGCTCCAGAAACTCCTTCGCATGCCCCTGCGACATCATGTTCGCCAGCTCCTCGACGTCCGCGTCCGTCGGCTCGAGGCCGTAGTGCCGCGCCCACGCGTCGAGCGAATACCCCTGCACGAGGGTCTCGCGCACCTGCATCATCAGCATCATCGAGAACTGCTGCTCGTTCATGCCCTGCTTGCCGATGAAGTCCTCGAGGTCCATGCCCTGCTGGCGCGCCTGCGCCTCCCAGCCCAGCCGCAGCTCCTCGCGCGTGGTCTCGTAGAAGCGGTCCTCGATTTTGCCGTCGAAGCGCTCGGTCAGGGCCTGCACCGCGCGCATGTTCTTCTCCTGCTCGATGCCCTGCGCGGCCTGCATCTCCATCTGGTGGCGCGTCTGCGCGCGGAACTCCTCCACGCCTTTGAACAGCGGCAGATGCTCGTGCACCCACTCGTCGGTGAACTCCGGGTCTTCCTTTTCCATGATGGCCACGAGCTTCACCTTCGCGTGGAAGGAGCGCTCGGCCATGTCGGCGCCGTCGCTCAAGTCGGGGGCGTCGAAGTCGAACTCGCGCTCCTCGCCCGGCTGCATGCCCAGCAAGGCGCGGTCGAACCCGATGGGCATGAAGCCCTCCCCCATGGTGAACAGGCGCCCCTCGGAGCTGATGCCCTTCACCGTCTCGCCGTCGCGCGTGACCTCCAGATCGATCTTCACCGTGTCCTTGGCGCCCAGCTCACGCGGCGCGGCCTCGACGTAGTTCGCGGCCATCTGGTCCACGGCGGCGCGCATCTGCGCCTCGACCTGCTCGTCGCTGATGTCCACGACCGGCATCTCGAACTCGACGGGGTCGTAGGAGGACAGCTCGTAGACCGGCACCTCCACCTCGAACGTGCCCGCCTTCGCGTCCTTCTTCTCGTCAGCCATCGTGCGTCCTTCCCCTACAGCTTCTCCAGCTCGTCGGCAATGCCGGCCAGCCAGTCGCCTTCGATGTCTTCCACCTTGCCTGCATCCACCTTCGCCGAGATCTGCGGGTCCATGGGCACGCGCGTCCACGCGGCGATGTCCTTCTTCTCCGCGATGGCCTCGACCTCGCTCGCGCCGAATATCTCGTGCTTCTTGCCGCAGTCGGGGCACTCGTAGTACGACATGTTCTCGACCAGCCCGACGACGGGGATCTCCAGCGTCTCGGCCATGCGTATGGCCTTCTCCACGATCATGTTCACGAGCACCTGCGGCGCCGTGGCGACGACCACGCCGCTCACGGGAAGCTGCTGGTAGACCGTCATGGGGATATCGCCCGTGCCCGGGGGCATGTCCACGAGCAGGAAGTCGAGCTCGCCCCAGGCCACGTCGCTGTAGAACTGGTTCAGCACGCTGTTCAGCACCGGCCCGCGCCAGAGGAACGGCTGGGCCTCGTCGGAGGTGAGCATGTTGGTCGAGACGACGCGTATGCCCGTCTTGGTGGTGGCGGGCACGAGCTTGTTGTTCTCGTCGACGGCGGGCGGCTCGTGGATGCCGAAGGAGCGCGGGATGGACGGCCCGGTGATGTCGCCGTCGAGTATGCCGACCGTGTAGCCGCGGCGGGCAAGCTCGCAGGCCAGAAGCGAGGTGGTGAGCGATTTGCCCACGCCGCCCTTGCCGCTGGCGATGGCGACGATGCGCTGCGCCGAGCTGCCCTCGTTCATCTTCGGGCCGTCGTCTTTGGGATGGATTGAGTAGTCGTCGAAGTCGCGCTCGCCGCATCCTGCCATAGTGCTCGTCCCCTTCGTGTTCGTCGCCCGCAGCCGCGCTTCGGCGCCCAGCCCCTTTTTCCAAAGCTTCGCCCGGCGCACCCTCGCGAGAAAGGCGCGGACGATGGGGCGAACGCGGCGGGCGCGGACGTGTTTTCCTTGCGCGGATTATCTCACCCGTGTTTTGCCGTGCATTATCTAGAATTTAAATAAATGCCAAACCGTTACGTTGAACGGGTGCGGCGTGCGAGCGGGCGGTGCGCCCCGCTAGTTTTTGGCGCCTTCCGCCTTCAGCGCCGCAATCTCTTCTTGCGTGATGTTGAACTCGGCGCAGTGCTGGCGGCACTTCTCGTTAAGCGATCTCCAGCGCAAGGCGCGGTTCACCAGACAGGCGATGAGCAAGACGAGAAGGGCGAGGCGGCTGGCCTGCAAAATCGCGCTGTCCGCTTCGAGAAGGCCGCGTGCCGCAAGCACGCCCGTGGCCCCAAGGGAGAAGACGAGCAGCGCCGCGAGCACCATGATGGTGAACGTGATGGAACGCAGCTGCGCCTGCATGGTTGCCGCGCGCTGCACTTCCTTGCGCCGTTTCTTGCCCACGTGCTCGACCATAGGTGTCGCGCACCCCCCAAAAAGAAAGGTTCCCTCTGACTTTCTCGACCGCACACATTGTAGCCCGCGCACCACGCGCCCCATGAATACTTCACGAAAAGCAAAGCGGGCGCCCACATATCGCACGTGTGCGGCGGCGCGAACGATGAAAGGACGTGGTATGCGCTACAGGGAGTTCTGCAGGGCCAGGACAAGCTCCTCGTAGCTGTCCGGCCAGGCGTTTTCGCCCTCGGCCACGTACGGATCGGGTACCTGCCCTGCCGCATCGGGGGCAAACTCGATCTCCAGGCGCCACTCCTGCGGGTCGAGCGAGAAGCTGCCCTGCACGGGGCGATAAACACGGTCGAGGTCGAAGGCGCCGTGCTCGTCGAGCGCCGCGATGTAGGCACGCGCCGCCGCCTCGTCGAGCTCCTCGTCGTGGCATTCGGGCTCGTTGAAGCGCAGGCGCAGCTGGCCGCCGCCGGCGACGGGGCGGTACGCGGCAGAGCGCGGGTCGGGGTGGGGGTAGCCCTGCTCGATGAAGCGCAGCCCTGCCACGCGCTCGTAGCTTCGCAGCTCGGGGGCGACGACGCGCGACTGCGCCGCGCCTGCGGGTTTGTCCATCATGCGGTCTTCTCCTTCACCATACACAGCGCGTTTCGCCGCGCGCGCCCACGACGCGTCTAGTGGCTGAACGTCCCCATGTTGTGGTCGGCCTCCCAGAGCCTGTCCGCCGTGGGCTGCCAGCGGACCGCGTACTGCTTGCAGCGGTCGCACAGATCGTCGACCGTCTCGACGGCCTCGAGGTTCGACGACTTCGCCCCCGTCTCGTGCACCAGCTTGCGCAGCGCGTCGGGGTTCTCCAAAAACGGGCACGGGCGCAGCATGTTGTCGTTGAAGGGCTGGGCGTCGTGGTAGGCCTTGAACAGCGGGCGCTGCAGACCCTCGAGCAACGAGACCTCGTGGATGTTCGAGTCGCTGAAGTGCACGAACACGCAGGGATCCATGTCGCCGGCCGCGTTGATGTGCAGGTAGCGCCGCCCGCCGGCGATGCAGCCCTGCACGAACTGGCCGTCGTTTTGGAAGTCCATGGGGAAGATGGCCTTGCTCTGCTCGCGGTACTCGCGGATCTTGTGGTACATGCCCTCGCGCTGCTCGGGCGAGCACATCAAATCGACGTTGGCGTCCGAGCCCACGGGCATGTAGTGGAAGTACCACACGAACATGGCGCCCCAGTCGATCAGCTGGTCGATGTACTCGGAGCTGGACACGGCCTCGTAGTTTTCCGAGGTGTAGCAGCACGAGACGCCGAAGGGGATGCCCGAGCTCTTCAACAGGCCCATGGCCTCCTCGACGCGCTCGTAGACGCTGTAGTCCACGCCCTCGCTGCGGCGGAAGTCCGTGGTCTCCTTGTTGCCCTCCTGGCTGATGGCCGGGACGAAGTTCTTCACCCGCAGCAGCTCGTCGCAGAACTCCTGGTCGATCAGCGTCGCGTTGGTGAAGCACAAGAAGATGCACTCGCTGTGCTTCTCGCACAGGCGGATGATGTCGTCTTTGCGCACGAGCGGCTCGCCGCCGGTGTAGATGTACATGTAGATGCCGAGCTCTTTGCCCTGGCAGATGATGCTGTCCATGTCCTCGAACGACAGGTTCAGGCGGTTGCCGTAGTCGGCCGCCCAGCAGCCCTTGCAGTGCAGGTTGCAGGCGCTGGTCGGGTCGAGCAGGATGGCCCAGGGGATGTTGCAGTCGTACTTCTGGCGCAGCTCGACCTGCTTTTGCCAGCCCTCGACGTTGACGTGCAGGTAGAAGTTCTCGATGATGCGGTCGAACACCCCGGGGTCGATCTGCTTCAACGCGCGCAAGACCAGCTGGTAGGCGTTGGATTCGGGGTTGCCCAGATAGTCGTTGAGGATGTCCATCTGCGAGGGGAAGGTGCGCTTCCCGAGCTTTATCAGAAGGCTCAGCAGCTTGGGCATGTTCTTGTCCGGGTTCTTGTGAACCATCTTCATCGCGGACTTGATGCCGAAATCCGCCAGTTGTTCTTTCACCATGTGCTCCTTTGCGTCTGTACAGCGGCCGCGCGGGGCGGCCCGAACCGTCGATTCGACAGCCCGTGCATGTACGCGCGTCGACGATTCAATCCCTCGGTGCCGACTATAGTACGCGAACCCGGCGCGTAGGTGCACGCATTTCTTCAAACGACGAAAGCAACACAAGGACGGACGGGGCAGGCGGGTGAAGGGGAAGCGCCGCGGGTGGTGAAGCGGGCGGCGGCGCGGCAAGGCGGGCGAAGGGGACGGCGGCGTGAAGCGGATGAAGCGGACGGCGGCGCGGCGCGGGGCATCGCGGATGCTGAAGCGAAAGGCGCCAGGGCGAAACGCCGCAGGTGGCGCAGCGGGGCGCACCCCCCGAAAAACGAGAGGGCCCGCAGGGCGCCCGGAAGGGGGTAGGCGCGATGCGAGCCGCTAAGAGAGAGGAAAGTTAGTTGTTCCTAACTTCGAGGAACACTCTACACGATAAAGTTAGCCAATGCAAACTTTTTTCTAGAAAATTTTCCTCTCATGCGGAAATATTGCGGGGTTCTGCAAGCTACGCAGGTGTTCACCTGCGAAAACTGGTGTGCGGGACGCCACACGGCGCCCCGCTTCACCCTTCGGCAACCGCCCTACTCTTCGACGACGACTGCCGGCGCGCCTTCCTCGGGGACAGCTTCCCCGCCCGCGCCCTCTTCACCCGCAGCCGCAGCCGCAGGCGTCTGCGCCCCGCCGCCCTGCGGCAACGCCATCTCGCCGCGCAGCCGGATGATGGGCGCGCCGTGCCCCTCGATGTAGTCGCCCGTGATGGCGACGGCGCCGATGTTGTCGTCTTTGGGCACCTCGTACATGATGTTCAGCATGAACTTCTCGATGATGGCACGCAGGCCGCGTGCGCCGGTGTCTTCGGCCAGCGCTTTGCGGGCGATCACGCGCAGCGCGTCGTCGGTGAACTCCAGCTCCACCCCGTCGTGGCCGAGCAGCGCCTGGTACTGCTTCACCAGCGCGTCGTGCGGCTTGGTCAGGATGTCGTAGAGCATGTCCTCGTCGAGGGCCTCCATGGGGCACGACACGGGCAGGCGCCCGATGAACTCGGGGATCAAGCCGTAGTCCTTGAGGTCTTCTGTGCGCACCTGCTCGAAGATGTCGCGCTCCTCGTCGAAGTTGGCCTTCAGGTCCGCGCCAAAGCCGATGCCCGCGCTCTTGTTCAGACGCTTGGTGATGATTTTCTCCAGACCCGGAAACGCGCCGCCGCAGATGAAGAGGATGTTGGTCGTGTCCACCATCGCGCTGCGCGAAAACGGCGTCTTCATCCCGCCGGACAGCGGCACCTCGATCTGCGTGCCCTCCAACAGCTTGAGCAGGCCTTGCTGCACGGCCTCGCCGCCGATGTCGTGGCTGCCGCCGCCGATGCCATCGCCCGAGTTGTTCTTCTTGGCGATCTTGTCGATCTCGTCGATGTAGACGATGCCCAGCTCGGCCTTCTCCACGTCGCCGTCGGCGGCCTGGATGAGCTTCGTGATGATGCTCTCGATGTCGTCGCCCACATACCCGGCCTGCGTGAGCGTCGTGGCGTCGGCGATGGCCAGAGGCACGTCGAGCAGCTTGGCGAGCGTGCGGATCAGGTGCGTCTTGCCCGTGCCGGTGGGCCCGAGCATGAGGATGTTGCTCTTGTCGATCTCGATGCCGTCTTTTTCGCTGGCCTGCGCGCGCTTGTAGTGGTTGTAGGCCGAGACGGCGACGATCTTCTTGGCCAGCTCTTGGCCCACGACGTACTCGTCAATCTGCGCCTTCAGCTCGTGCGGCAGGGGCACCGGCGCCATGAGCGGCTCGTTCGGGTCGCGCTCCTTGCGCTTTTGCGCGCCGCCGCCGCCGATGGCAAACGGCCCGCCGCCGCCGGAGCCGGTGAAAAAGCCGGGCAGCCCGAAGCCCATCCAGCCGCCGCGCCCGCCGCCGTCCTTGGCATCGTCGTCGCCTTCACCGTCCGTATCGCCGTCCTTGGCGTCCGCGCCCGCAACGGACGCGTCGCCTTTCTTGTCGAGCGTCGTCGAGACGGTGTTCTTGCTGCTCTGGGAAGGCGTGTCCGTCTCCGGCATGGAAAATCCCAGCTGCTCGAGCATGTCGCCCATCTTGCCGACCTCGTCTTCGAGGCAGCTCGGGCATATGTCGAGGTTGGGCGGCATGTGCACGAGCGCACCCGCTTCCTGCTCGGTCTTGCCGCACACATTGCAGCGGCGTGTGGAGCCGCTCTTCTCGTTTTCAGCCATCGACCTGCGCCTTTCCATGCGTTTTCGGTCCGGTTCGCGCGTCTGCGCCTCGCGTCCGCTTCACACGTCGCGTCCGCTTGACACGTGCGCCTGCGTTGACGCGTCGCGCCTTCGCGGATGCGCGTCTTTCTCGAGGCGCGCCGTTTCGCGTGCGCACATAGTGCCTCAAACGCCATGCGTGCAAGTGGCGTGCGGGCGCATGGGAAAGAAACCGTTACCCGCGCACGGCGGCGCTGCTACTCGTCGTCGTCGTAGCTCGACGAGGAGCTGCGGCTCGACTTAGACGAAGAGCTGCTCGACGAGGCAGACGAGGAGCTGGAAGAGGAACTCCCCGACGAAGACGACGAGAGCGACTGGGTGCGCGTATCGTCGGTCGTGGGCGTGCCCGCGCCCGTCGGGTCGCCGTAGAGGTCCGTATACGACGTGTAGGCGAACAGCGGGCCGTCGGTGTAGCGGCTGCCGCAGTCCGAGTCGTTCATCTCTATGTTGTAGCTGCCCAGCCCGTCGAGGATGTCCTTGCCGCTGGTGAAGTTCGCCTTCATCACCTCGTAGACGTCCTTGAAGACGATGCCGTACCACTCGCCTTTGATGGTGGCGCCCGCGATGCCGAGCTGCGCGGCGTCTATCTCGTCGGTGTCCATGCCCTTCATGTTCTGGGCAAGCGAGACGATCTTCGAGGCGTCCATGTTCGTCTCGATGCACTTGGCCAGCCCCTCGATCAGCGACGGCATGCGCGAGACGTCCTGCGCGAGCACCTTCTTCGCGATGGCCTTGATCAGGTTGCGCTGGTTTAAGGTGCGCTGGAAATCGCCCATGGCATACGCGCCGCTGTCGGGCGGATACCCGTGGCGGCAACGCGCCAGCACGAGCGCCTCTTCACCGTTGATCTCGACCTCATCTCCTGCCGGCACCCAAACCCCCTCGTAGTAGGTCCCCTCGGGCACCGCGACCGTCACGCCGCCGAGCGCCTCCACGAGGTCTTGGAAGCCGTCGAAGTAGATGAAGGCGTAGTAGTTGATCTTGATGCCGAGGATGTTGTTCACGCATTCGACGACGCGGTTGTAGCCGCCGTACTCGATGGCGGCGTTGATCTTGCAGTAGCCGTGGCCGTCGATGTAGACGCGCGTGTCGCGGGGGATGGAGAGAATGCCCACCTGCTTGTTCGTCTCGTCCACGCGCGCGACCATGATGCTGTCGGTGCGGTTGTCCTCGTCGGTGTCGTCGCGCGAGTCGCCGCCGAGGAGCAAGACGTAGTAGGGCTCGGTCGTGCTGACGACCTGCTCGGTGTTCGTGATCTGGTTGTCGCCGCGCAGGGTGGTGAGGACGCCGTTGTACCAGATGGCCGCGGCGGTGCCCACGCCGGCGAGCAAGATCACGAGCGCGATGGTGGCGCCGATGAGGATGCGCTTTCTCTTGGAGGCGCGGCGGCGGGAAAGCGCCTGCTCGGCGTAGGGGGATGCGCCCACGCCGGCCGCGCCGCGTGCATACGCATGGGAGCTGTAGCGTGCGGCGTCGCGGCTGTAGTCGCCGGCGCCCGCAGAAGTGGAGCCGTCCGCATACGAGTCAGAGCCGGCGCCCGCATAAGAGTCTGTGCCCGTGTAGGCATCCGAGCCGGCATACGAGGAGCGCGTCGAGCGGCTGTAGCGCCCGTAGCCCCCCGACGCCGCGCCGTCGGCGCCCCGGGAGTAGCCCCGCGCCGCCGCCATGTCGCGATAGCCCTCGCCCGCAGACGACTGGCCCGCATACGAGGAGTACCCGCGCGCAGGATCGGCGCCCGCGCCGCGCGAGCTGCCGCCCTCGTAGCGGGCGGAAGCGTCGGAATGCGAAGACTGCGCGTAGTCGTGCATGTCGGAGTGCTCGGATGAAAGGCGTTGGCGCCTGTCCGCATGCGATGAGGCTCTGCGTTTGTTGCGTGCCATAACGTCCCGTCGTGTCGTGTCGTTTCTCCGGACGAACATGCCCGCCGCCATCGGCTGCGCGCTCGAGCGCCTCCGATGCCGTGCCGCGCGTGTTCACAGCGTGCGACGTGGGCATTCAAAAAATGCGAGTGCTCACCCTATCAGTAAATTGCGAAGAAACTGTGAAAGCGCCACGCGCGGTGCCCAGCAAGTCCCGCCCTCCCCTCTTTTCGCAGGTGAAGGGCGGTACTGCGGGGGACGCGCGCATACCTGGCGGCGCGTCCTCAGTCGCGCTCCCCTAGTCGCAGGCAAGCTGCGCGGCGGCAGCGATGCGCTCCAGCGTGCGCTCGGGCCCCAAAAGCTCGATCGACTCGAACAGCGGCGGGCTGACCATGTTGCCTGTGACGGCCACGCGCAGCGGCTGGAACACGAAGCGCGCCTTCACGTCCATGGCCTCGGGAATCTCGCGCAGCGCCGCCTCGATGTGCGCGGTGTCCCAGGCGCCCGCCTCGGACACGCCGCGCAAGGCCTCCGCGCCCCGCGCCAGAGCCGCCTTCGCCTGCGCGCCCTCCTTCTGCAGCACTTTCTTCACGCTTTTCTCGTCGAAGGCAAGCTCGTCGCGCAGCAGGTAGGCCAGCATGGCGGGCGCCTCGGTCAGAAGCTTCACCCGCTCGGCCACCAGCGGATAGGCGGCCTCGACCACAGGACGCATCCCGTCGGCCTCCTCCGCGCTGCCGGCCACGCCCGCGTTCACCAGATACGGGGCCACTGCCTGCGCAAACGCCGGCGCCCCCATGGACTGCACGTAGCGGTTGTTCATCCATTGCAGCTTGTCGTAGTCCAGGGAGCTGGGGTTTTTGCCCACATGCTCCAGGGTGAACAGCCGCGCCATCTCGTCGCGGGAAAACACCGTCGTCTCGCCGTCGGGTGCCCAGCCGAGCAGCGCGAGGTAGTTGAACAGCGCGTCGGGCAGGTACCCCATGTCGCGGTACTCCTCCACCGAGGCCGCGCCATGGCGCTTCGAGAGCTTCTTGCCGTCCGGCCCGCAGATCATCGGGATATGCGCAAACGTCGGCACGGGATAGCCCAGCGCCTCGTAGACGAGCACTTGGCGCGGGGTGTTGGACAGGTGGTCGTCGCCGCGGATGATGTGGGTCATGCGCATGTTCACGTCGTCGCAGACCACCGCGAAGTTGTAGGTGGGGCTGCCGTCGGCGCGCGCCAAGATCATGTCGTCTTGCAGGGCGGCGTCAAAGGAGCTGTCGCCGTGGACGACGTCGTGCACCACGATCGTGCCGCGGTCCTCGGGCACCTTCAGGCGCCAGGTGTGCGGCTCGCCTGCCGCGACGCGCGAGGCGGCCTCGTCGGCAGACAGCGCGCGGCACGGGTCGGGCGCGGGGTCGGCGCCCTTCTGCACGGCCTCGCGGCGCGCCGCCAGCTCCTCGGGCGTGCAAAAGCACGGATATGCCCTGCCCGCCTCTTTGAGCTGCTCGAGCGCGGCCGCGTAGGTGGCCGCGCGGGCGGTCTGCAGGTACGGGCCGGCCTCGCCGCCCACCTCCGGCCCCTCGTCCCAGTCCAGCCCCAGCCAGCGCATGGAGCGCACGATCAGGTCGATGTTCTCCTGCGTCGAGCGCTTCGGGTCGGTGTCCTCGATGCGCAAGATGAACGTGCCGCCCGTCGCGCGCGCAAACGCCCAGTTGTAGATGGCCGTGCGGGCGCCGCCTATGTGCAGCTTGCCCGTCGGAGAGGGCGCGAAGCGCACGCGCGTCTCGGTCGATGTCGTGTCCATACGTTTTCTCCTGCCGTCTTCGCCCTGCCCGGGCTTTTTGCCCGCACAAGGTTTCTCGCGTGTGCCGGGTTGTACCCGCGCTTGGTCCTTCATCCGCGCAGAGCCTTTCGCCCGCGCCGGTCTTTTCACCCCGCGCCAGGCCCTTTCACCCGCGTCGAACTTCATGGTAAAGAAAAGCGCCGCGACCGCAGATGAGCAGGGCCGCGACGCTTTCGTGTTCGTCTCAGCAGACGTGCCCGCAGATGCGCGGACGCGCCCGGCCGATCGTGCTAGTCGCCCAAGGCGATGCGGGCGAAGTCGACCACCTTCACCGTGTCGCCGAGCTCCTTGGCCACGCCGGCGACGTACTCGGCGACCGTCTTGTCGGAATCCTTCACGAAGTCCTGCTCCACGAGGCAGTTCTCCTTGTAGAACTTGCTCATGCGGCCCGTGGCGATCTTCTCCTGGATGTTCTCCGGCTTGCCGGACTCGGCGGCCTGCGCCTTGTAGATGTCCATCTCGTGGTCGCGCACGTCGGCGGGCACGCTGTCGGCGTCCAGCGACACGGGGTTGGTGGCCGCGACCTGCATGGCCACGTCCTTGCCCATGGCCAGGAAGCGCTCGTCGGCGCCGGTGGCCTCGTTGCCGAACTCGAAGGCCACGAGCACGCCGATCTTGCCGTTCATGTGGATGTAGGGCACGACCGCGCCGGTGCCGGCCACCTCGAGGCGCTTGAAGTTGGAGATGACGATGTTCTCGCCGATGGTGTGGATGGCGTCGGTCAGGATGTCCTGGACCTTCTCGCCCTCGTACTCGCCGGCAAGCAGCGCCTCCACGTCGGCCGGGTTGTTGTGCGTGACCGCGCGGGTGAACTTCTCGGCGTACTCGCCGAACTTGTCGGTGAGGGCGACGAAGTCGGTCTCGCAGTTCACCTGGCACACGGAGCCCTTCTTGGCGCCGTTCTTGCAGACCGCGGCGACGACGCGGCCCTCGTTGGTGGCGCGTCCGGCCTTCTTGGCCGCCGCCGCCAGGCCGCGCGTGCGCAGCACGTCCACGGCGCCGTCGAAGTCGCCGTCGGCCTCCACGAGCGCCTTCTTGCACTCCATCATGCCCGCGTCGGTTGCCTCGCGGAGCTCTTTGACCATCTGTGCAGTGATTGCCGCCATGTCTACTCGCCCTTCTCCTCGTC
>CAVAWX010000014.1:12031-27070 GCA_963592385.1 Acidaminococcaceae bacterium
GCCTCGCCGGCCATCTCCTCGGCCGACACGCTCGCCTGGCCGCCGGCCAGCACCGCGTCTGCCACCACGTCGCACAGCATGCGCACCGAGCGGATGGCGTCGTCATTGGCCGGGATGCCGTAGTCCACCTCGTCGGGGTCGCAGTTCGTGTCGATCAGACCGACGATGGGGATGTTCAGGCGACGCGCCTCGCGCACGGCGTTGATCTCGTGGTTCGTGTCCACCACGAAGATCGCCGCGGGCAGGCCGTTCATGTCGCGGATGCCGCCGAGGGCCGCCTGGAGCTTGTCCAGCTCCTTGTTCAGGCCGGCCTGCTCCTTCTTGTTGTAGGACTCGATCAGGCCGGACTCCTTCATGCTCTCGATCTCGGCCATGCGCTGCACGCGCGTCTTGATGGTCTGGAAGTTGGTGAGCATGCCGCCCATCCAGCGGAAGTTGACGTAGGGCTGGCCCGCGCGCTCGGCCGCTTCCTTCAGCGGCTCGCTCGCCTGCTTCTTCGTGCCCACGAACAGCACCTGGCCGCCGCGCGCGGCGACGTTGGACAGGAAGGTGTACGCGTCGTCGATGGCGTAGAGGCTCTTCTTCAGGTCGATGATGTGGATGCCGTTGCGCGAGCCCCAGATGTAGGGCTTCATCTTCGGGTTCCAGCGACGGGTCTGGTGCCCGAAGTGGACGCCCGCGTCGAGCAGGGTCTTGATGGAGACAGTCGTTGCCATGGTGTACCTCTCGCTTTCGTTGGTCCTCTGCAAGGAATCATCGCCAGCTCCCGCAACCGCTGCACGCGGCCACTGGCGGGGCGGCTCCCCTTGCATGTGTCGATGTCCGCTGCACGCCCTATTGCGCACAGCAAATTCGTATTCTACTACGCGCAAGGCGGCGCAGCACTAGGAAAGTTTGAGATTTTTCAGGACGGCGAAGGGGTTGCCCGGATCGGGCTCGTCGTCGTGCGTGTGGGCCGGGTCCTCGTTGAGGTTGGCGCCGCAGCGCGGGCACAGCCCCTTGCAGTCGTCCTTGCACAAGGCGACGAACGGCGTGGCGAAGCACAAGGCCGCGAGCAGCGCATCGGAGATGTCGATGCTGCCGTCGTCGGCCACGTAGGAGAACTCGTCGCTTTCGAGGCCCTCGGTGTCGGCCTGAGCGTCGGCGAAATAGTAGCCCGCCACCTCGCCTTTCACCTCGAGGACGGCCGGCTCCAGGCAGCGGGCGCACTGCGTCTCGGCGCGCGCGGAGACGCTGCCCGTCAGGGTGAAGGCCTCGCCGGTGTTGGAGAGCACGAGGTCGTAGGCGATGCCGTCGGGCGTGGCCAGGTCCATGTCGCCCACGCTGTAGCCCGCCTCGTCGAGGGTGCCGGCCAGCACGCGCGAGGCGCCCGTGGCCGAAAGCTCGGGGCGTGTCGAGACGGTGAATTTCTCCATGGTGAAGCGGTGCGCCTTCGTGGCTCGCGTATGCGCGGCAAGTCGCGCGGGCGCGCTACTCGCGGCCTCCGCCGTTCAGGCGCGTGCGCAGGCGCGTGACGTTTTTCAGCAGGTTGTCGAGGTTCGTCTCGAGATTCGCGAAAATCTGGTCGGCGTAGTCCTCGGCGCCCACGCGCATCTCGCGCTCGCGCGCCATCGCGTCGTCGACGATCTCTTGGGCCTTCTGCTTCGCGATGCGCACGACCTCCTGGTCGCTGGCGATCTGCTCGGCCTGGCGCTCCGCGTCCTCCAGGATGCGGTTCGCGTCGGCCTCGGCCGTCTCTATCATCCCCTGCCTGTCGCGCACGATGATGCGCGCCTGACGCAGCTCGTCGGGAAAGATGTCGCGGATCTCGTCGAGGATCTCGAAAATGGGGCCTATCTCGACTTGGCGCTTCTGGCTGTTGCCCAAGACAGGCTTCGAGTTCTCGATGCGATCGGCGAGCTCGTCAAGCAGCTCCTCGATTCCCCCGTCGTCCATGCCAAAGCTCCTTATTCACTCGTGAAACCCCATCGTTCAGATACATGCAAATTCAGATAATAGCAAAAGCTGGGGGAATATGTACAGGGCAGCCGTCGCCAGCGGCGTGCCGCGCTCAGGCGGGGAGTGCGCCGCTGAGTATGCGGGGGCGGCCTGCGAGGTCGTGCGTCGTCGCCACGTCGGTGAAGCCAGCGGCCTCGAGGCGGCGGGCGGCCTCGTCTAAGGTCGTCTCGTGCAGCTCGCAGGCGAACAAGCCGCCGGGGCGCAGGACGCGCGGCGCAAGCGCGACCAAGCGGTCGAAGAAGACAAGCCCGTCCGGGCCGCCGTCGAGTGCCAGGCGCGGCTCGAAGGACGCCACCTCGTCGGGCAGCTCGGCCAGCTCGGCTGTAGGGATATAGGGCGGGTTGCTGACGAGCACATCGAAGCCGGCGCCCGCGTCAACGCCGGCGGCGCAATCGGCCTCCACCACCTCGACCAGGTCTGCCAGCCCCAACAACTCGACGTTGGAGCGGGCGCATGCGAGGGCCGCAGGCGAGATGTCGCAGGTGACGACCTCCATGCCCGCCTCCTTTGCAAGCGAGCAGGCCACGCAGCCCGTGCCGGCACCCACCTCGAGCGCGCGCAGACGGGCAGGGGCGCCGCCCTCGGCCGCACCTTCGCCCTCTTCACCTGTGGCGATGCTGGCTTCATCCGCAACGGATCCACCCGCAGCGGCGCCCGCAACACCAGCGCCGCCATTCGCGCGCCCGCCGGCAAAGCCCTTGCCCGCAGCGCCACCGCACCCGAAATGCTCCAGCACGACCTCGACGAGCATTTCCGTCTC
Organism: Acidaminococcaceae bacterium; assembly: GCA_963592385.1. Lineage (GTDB taxonomy): Bacteria > Actinomycetota > Coriobacteriia > Coriobacteriales > QAMH01 > CAVAWX01. The sequence continues at coordinate 14,790 of CAVAWX010000014.1, forward strand.
CGGGCGCGGGACGAGCACGCCGGGCGCAGCCTTCACCACGATGTGCCGAAACGCCGCCTCGCCCGAGATGTACTGCAGCGGCTCGCCGCGGCCCCGCCGTCTCAAAGCCTCGCGCAGCCGGGCGCGCTCCGACTCGGAAAGCGGCTGGTCGAAATGGGTATAGAGCTCGACGCGCCCCAGACCCGTCACATGCGAGACCAGCCACTGCGCCGACAGGCGCGGATTTTCATCCTCGTGCGCGCGCAAATACTCCTCGCATGAGTCGAGGATGCGCTTCACCGTCCATGTCTCGCCGCCCGACGCCACGGCTCGCGTCCTATTTCGCGCCCTTCGCGCCCTCGGCCGCCGTGGCCTCCTCCAGACGCGCCGCGCGGTCGGCCGCGGCCAGGTTCTCGATCACGTCGCCCAGGCCTTCGCCTTCCAGCACCGTCGCATAGCTGCCGTTATAGCCGATGCGGTGGTCGGTCACGCGGTCCTGCGGCCCGTTGTAGGTGCGGATCTTCTCGCTGCGGTCCCCGTGCCCGATCTGGCTGCGGCGCTCGCCGGCCATCTCCTCTTGCTGCTCGCGCAGCATCTTGTCGTAGAGGCGCGCGCGCAACACCTGCAGCGCCGCCTCGCGGTTTTGGATCTGCGACTTCTGGTCCTGCGACTGCACCACGAGCCCCGTGGGCAGGTGGGTGATGCGCACGGCCGAATCCGTCGTGTTCACGCACTGGCCGCCCGGCCCGCCCGCGCGGTAGACGTCGATGCGCAGGTCTTCCGCCTTGATGTCCACCTCGACCTCGTCGGCCTCGGGCAGCACGGCCACCGTCGCCGTCGAGGTGTGGATGCGCCCCTGGCTCTCGGTCTTGGGCACGCGCTGCACGCGGTGCACGCCGCTCTCGAACTTCATCGAGCTGTACACCTTGTCGCCCAGCACCTTGAACTGGATCTCCTTGTAGCCGCCCTGGTCGGACGGCGACGCGTCGATGGTCTCGACCTTCCACTTGCGCCCCTCGGCGTAGCGCGTGTACATCTTGAACAGGTCGCCCGCGAAAATCGCCGCCTCGTCGCCGCCGGCGCCCGCGCGGATCTCGACGATGATGTCCTTGTCGTCGTTGGGGTCCTTCGGCAGCAGCATGACCTTGATCTCGTCTTCGAGCGCGGGGATGCGCTCTTCCAGCGAGGCGATCTCGTCTGCGGCCAGCTCCTTCAGCTCGGGGTCGCTTTCGGCCTTCAACTCCTCTTTCGCGCTGGCCAGCTGGTCGCAGTAGCTGACGTAGCTGCGCGCGGCCTCGACGATCTCGCTTTGGGCGGAGTGCTCCTTGGCCAGGCGCGTGTACTCCTTCTGGTCGGAGATGACGGCCGGGTCGGCCAGCTTTGCCTCGAGCGTCTCGTAGGCGTCGATGATTTTCTTCAGCTTGTCGTACATGGGGCGTGTCGCTTCTTTCCTCTAGTTGAACTTGAAGAGCTTTTGCGCGACATGATACCCGCAAAGCAGCACCGAGTCGCCCGCTTTGCCCGGGAGATGGCACACGCGCCCGAACGGCGAGTGCAGCACGTGCTCGTAGTCGCGCGCGTCGTGGGCCTTCAGGTACTCCCAGATGCCGTCGCGCAGCTCGTGTTTGTCCTCGCGGTCGCTCATCATGGAAAAGACCGTGCATATGAGCATCATCATGCCGAGGTAGTTGTACATGTAGGCGCGCAGCTTCAGGCTGGGCACCTCCTCGTGCAGGTGGTAGGCGTCGATCATGGCGCGGGTGACGCGCAGCTGCTGGTCGATGCGGCCGATCATGACCGACTCGTTCACGCTTTGGTCCTCGCGGCCGATGTAGTAGCGGTAGAGGTCGGCGTCCAGGTAGTAGATGCGGTGCACGGCCGGCAGGGGCACGTAGACGAAGATATTGTCCACGTAGAAGGTGTGGCGCGGCAGGTCCAGGCCGCAGTCGCGCAGCATCTGCGTGCGGTAGACGACGCTGTGCATGAGGATGTAGCGCGAGAGCTTCCAGTGCCCGGCCTCCTCCCAGCGAAAGACGCGGTCCACGGGCAGGGTGGCGCGGTAGTCCATGGTCTCGGACGTGCCGTCGGCCACGTGCTCGTAGACGTAGTTGGCCAAGACGAGGTCGAGCGCGTCGGCGCCCGCGTGGGCGCGCAGCACCTCGAGCAGGCGGCGGTTCGCGTCGTCGTCGAGCCAGTCGTCGCTGTCCACGACCTTGAAGTAGAGGCCGCGCGCAAGCTCGAGCCCCTTCATCACGGCCGCGCCGTGCCCGCCGTTTTCCTGGTGGACGGCACGCACCACGTCCGGGTGGCGCCGCTCCCAGTCCTGCGCCTTGGCGAGGGTGTCGTCTTTGGCCGAGCCGTCGTCGACGACGACGATCTCGATGTCGTCAGCGCCGCATGCCAGCACCGACTCGATGCAGCGGTCCATGTACTCCGCGCTGTTGTAGCAGGGTATGGCGTAGGTGATGAGTTTTTCCACCATGCCCTAGCCCTTCAGCGCCTGGGCCTGCACGCAGGTGATGGCCGTCGTGCCCACGATGTCGTCGACCGAGCAGCCGCGCGAGAGGTCGTTCACGGGCTTTGCCATGCCCTGCATGACCGGCCCGTAGGCCTGCGCCTTTGCCAGGCGCTGCACGAGCTTGTAGGCGATGTTGCCCGCGTCGAGGTTGGGGAAAATCAAGACGTTGGCCTTGCCCGCCACGGGGCTGTCGGGCGCCTTCAGCGCCGCCACCTCGGGCACGATGGCCGCGTCTGCCTGCAACTCGCCGTCGAGGGCCAGGTCGGGCGCCGCCTCCTTGGCAAGCGCCGTGGCCTCGCGCACGAGGTCGGCGTGCTCGCCCTTGCCCGAACCGTAGCTGGAGTAGTTGAGCATGGCCACGCGCGGCTCGCCGCCCACGAGCGCCGCGAAGGTCTCGGCGCTGGCCAGGGCGATGTCGGCCAGCTCGGGCGCCGTCGGGTAGATATTCACCGCGCAATCGCCCACGACGAAGATACCGTCTTCGCCATGCGCGCAATCGGGCACGTCCATGACGAAGCTGGAACTGGCGATCTTCACCCCGGGAGCGGTCTTTAAAATTTGGAGCGCCGGGCGCAAGGTGTCGGCCGTGGAATGGCAGGCGCCCGAGACCATGCCGTCGGCGTCGCCCATGTAGACCATCATGACGGCGAAGTAGCTGACGTCGGCGCATTGCTCGCGCGCCTGCTCGACGGTCATGCCCTTCTTCGCGCGCAGCTCGGCGAGCTTGCGTGCATAGGGCTCGAGCTTGTCGGAGGCTGTCGGGTCCACGACCTCGATGCCTTCCAGGGAAACGCCGTGCGCCGCCACCTCGTCGACCGCGCCCAGCACGACCACGTGCGCGATGCCCGCGTCCACAATCTGGCGCGCCGCCTGCACGACACGCGCGTCAGAACCCTCGGGCAGCACGATGGTCTGCACGTCCGACTGGGCCTTGTCCACCATCTTGTCCAAAAAGCTGCCCATCGCAAGCTCCCTATCTCTCGCCTTCATACAGAAAGGCTATTGTAGCGCGCCCCCTTCGCCGTCTTCGCCCCCTTCGCCGCCTTCGCCGTCGAAAGGCCAGTCGATCTCCTCGAGGCACTCGATGCCGTTGTCTCGACACAGCTCGCGCAGGCGCTCGTCGAAGGTGAACAAGGTCGCACGCGTACGACGCGCAAGAACGCCCTCAGCCGCCGGAGACGACGAGCAGCAGCCCGTCGCGCACGCCGAGGACGGCGTCCGTCGTGCGCACCTCGTTGCTCGCGCCGAGGGGAAAGCCCGCCTCGAGGACCGCGTCGTCGAGCTCCCAGACAAGGCCGCGCTCCACGACCCCTTCGGCTTTCGCGATGAAGGAGAAAACCCCCACGCGCGTCCCGGGCGCCGCGGGCGCCAGCCGCCCCCCTTCGCCGACGGCCTGCACCGCGTCGAGGCCGTCTTCCGGGCGCACGAGGTAGACGAGCTGCGGGGCGCCGACGGGTGAAGCGTCGAGAGACGAGGTGCCGGACGGTGAAGTGTCGGGGCGTGAAGCGCCGGACGACAAGGAAGCAGACGCCGAGCCCCCGACCAGCCAGCCGCGCACGCCGCGCTGTGCCAGATAGGCCAGCACCTGCACCGCCGCCACACTGTGCCCGACGTCGCCGCCGAGGCAGCCGTAGATGAGAAACTCCGTGCAGCCGCGCGCAAGGCCTTCCTTGCAGGCCGCGAGCAAATCGGTGTCGTCTTTTGCCTGGGGCAGCTCCACGACCGCCGCCGCGTCCTCGCCGACGCTGCCCGGCGCGAGCGAGTCGTAGTCGGCCACCAGCAGATCGCAGGCCACGCCCGCCTCGTGGCAGCGCGCGTACCCGCCGTCGGCTGCCACCAGAAACGCCCCGGCGGCCACATCCGCGAAACCCGCAGGCAGCACCGCCTCTGGCGACGCGCCCACGACGACGCAGCGCCGCGCGCTATCTGCCTGCGACATCAGCGTTCACCACCCTCGTATGCGTGAGAAGGCAAAGGCCGCCACGCCTATTTTCCGGATTCGATCGTGCTCTCCTCGACGATCTCGCCGTCCTCGGACACACGCGTGACCTTCACGCCCATGCCGGACGCGGGCGCGGCGCCACCCGCACCGCCGGCCGCCTCGTCGTCATCATCATCGTCGTCGTCGACCCAATCCTCGTAGGGGTTGTCGCGGTAGCCGTCGTCGCCCATGCCGCCCATGGGGCCGCCCACCGGCCCGCCGCCCATGCCGCCGTTTATCCCGGCCATGAGGCTTTCCTCCAGGGTCTGGTCGCCGACCTTGGTCTCCTCCACGTCGGGGCGCACGTGCTTGACGCCCGGGACATGCTCGACCAGCACGCGCTCGATGCCCTGGCTCATGGTGACGGCCGACAGCGGACAGTCCACGCACGCGCCCTGCAGCGCGACGTAGACCGCGCCCTCCTCGTCGTCGATGCGGGTGACCTTCACGTCGCCGCCGTCTGCCTGAATCTGCGGACGCACGCGGTCCAGCACGTAGTCGAGCATTCCTCTGTCTATCATTGCGCACTCCTTCGAGCGAGATATATCGCCGAAACGATACCACGCACCAGCGCCCGCAGGTCTGACATATCGGCAACAAGGATGCGCAGAGATGCGGCGTGCGCAAAAAAGAATGTGGCGCGCGCAGAAGGGATGCCCCGTTTTCAGCATCCCTGCGCGTCCGCCATGGTGAAGCACCGCACGCCCGCGCGTCGCCGAACTGGGCGCGACACCCTTAACCGAAACGGCCCTCGCCCCTCACCTCAGCCGAAGCGCCCCGCGATGTAGTCTGCGGTCCTCTCGTCGGCCGGCCGCGAGAACAGCGTCTCGGTCTCGTCGATCTCCACGAGCTCGCCCAGCAGGAAAAACGCGCACCGATCCGAGATGCGCGCGGCCTGCTGCATGTTGTGCGTGACCATGACCACCGTGTACTCGCGCTTCAGCTCGACGGCCAGCTCCTCGATGCGCCCCGTCGAGATGGGGTCGAGCGCGCTCGTGGCCTCGTCCATCAGCAGCACCTCGGGCTCGACCGCCAGGGCGCGCGCGATGCACAGGCGCTGCTGCTGGCCGCCCGACAACCCGAGGGCGCTTTTGTCCAGGCGATCTTTCACCTCGTCCCAAATCGCGGCCTTCACCAGCGCGTTTTCCACGATCTCGTCGAGCTTGTCCTTGCCGCGCACCCCGTGCGTCCTCGGCCCGTAGGCGATGTTGTCGTAGACGCTCATGGGGAAGGGGTTGGCCTTCTGGAACACCATGCCCACGCGGCGGCGCAGCGCGTTCACGTCCATGTCCTTGGCGTAGACGTCGCGGCCGTCGAGCGTGACCGTGCCCTCGATGCGGCAGCCCTCCACGAGGTCGTTCATGCGGTTCAAGGTGCGCAGCAGCGTCGATTTGCCGCAGCCCGAAGGGCCGATGAACGCGGTGATCTTGTGCTCCTCGACGTCCATGTTCACGGTGTGCAGCGCGTGGAACTTGCCGTAGTAGAGCTCCAGGTCGCGCACCGTCATCTTCGCCTCGCGTGCAAGCTCCTTAGGGGCAGCGCCCCGCTCGCCCGCACTCGGCACGCCGGCGCCTCCTGCGACGGCGCCCTGCGCATTGCCGCCCTGTTCACCGGCACCCTTTTCACCCGCGCCCTTCGCGCCGACGCCCAGCGCACCCGCGACGTTCACCAACACCATGTTCACTTCTCCCCTTTCGCAAGCCTTCTGGCCACAAGGCCCGCCAAGGCGTTTATCAGCAAGACTATGACGAGCAGCACCGCGGCCGTCGCGTATGCCTCGTCGACGTGCAGCCCCTCGCACGAGAGCACGTACATGTGGACCGCCATCGTGCGGACGGGCTCGAGCGCGCTGCCCGGAATCTGCGCGACCGTGCCGGCAGTGAAGATGAGCGCCGCCGATTCGCCCACGATGCGCCCGATGGACAAGATGATGCCGCCGAATATGCCCGGCACCGCGGGCGGCAGCACGACCTTCATCACCGTGTGCAGACGTCCCGCGCCCAGCCCGAAGCTGCCCTCCCGGTAGGAGTCGGGCACGGCCTGGAGCGCTTCTTCAGTCGAGCGCATGATGGTGGGCAGCACCATGATGGCCAAGGTCAGGCAGCCGGACAGAAGCGACAGCCCCCAGCCCAGGAAGGTGACGAAGAAAAGCATGCCGAACAGGCCGTAGACGATCGACGGGATGCCCGCCAGGGTCTCGGCGGTCACGCGCACCACCTTCACGAACGCGTTGCCGCGCGCGGTGTACTCCACGAGGTATATCGCCGACATCACGCCGAGCGGCACCGCGATGGCCAGGGTCAGAAGCACGGCCAGCACCGTGTCGATGAGCGAGGGCAGAAGCGAGACGTTGTCGGAGTTGTACTTCCACGCGAACAGCCCCGGGGTGATGTGGGGGATGCCCATGACGAGGATGTAGCCCACGATGCCAACGAGCACGGCGGCGGTGGCAATCGCGCCCAGCTTCGTCAGGACCTCCAGCGCAAGCGAGGCGCCCTTCTTCTTCTCCTTCGCCGCCCTCATGCCTTGCTCGACCTCGCCTTCAGGACGGAGAACACGATGTTGATGACGAGCGCGAACACGAACAGCACCACCGACGTGGCGATCAGGGCGTCGCGGTGCAAATCCACGGCGTAGCCCATCTCGAGGACCACGTTGCCCGTCATGGTGCGCACGCCCGCCAGCAGGCTGCTCGGAATCTGCGCCTGGTTGCCGGCCACCATCACCACCGCCATGGTCTCGCCGATGGCGCGGCCCACGCCCAGCACCACGCCGGCCATGATGCCCGACTTGGCCGCCGGCACGAGCACCCTGAACACGCTGCGGGTATGGTCGGCGCCGAGTGCGCGGGCGCCCTCGTAGTAGCTGTCGGGCACCGCGTCGATCGCGTTGGTGGCCAGGGTGATGATGGTGGGCAGGATCATGATGCCGAGGATGAGCATCGCGGCCAGCAGGCTCATGCCCTGCACGTGAAACGCCGAGCGGATCGCCGGCACGAGCACCACGAGGCCGAAGAAGCCGTAGATGACCGACGGGATGCCCGCGAGCAGCTCCACGCCCGGCATGAGCACCCGGCGCACGCGCGGCCCGGCGTAGCGCGAAAGGTAGACCGCGCACAGCAGGCCGGCCGGCACGCCCACCACGAGCGCCCCGAGCGTGGCGTAGATGCTGCCCAAGATCATGGGCAGGATGCCGTAGAGGCCGGCGGCGGGCTTCCACACGCTGCCGCCGAGGAAGTCGAGCAGGCCGATCTCGCAGATGGCGGGGGTGCCGCCGCCGAAGAGGAAGATGCAGATGACCACGGCGGCCAGGATCGAAGTCGCGGCCGCCGCGGCAAAGAGCAGCTTCGCAAAGCCCTCTTTCATATGTTTCATCGTTGTGCCGAGTCCTTTTCCTGTGCGCGAGGTGCGCGGCTACTTGCCCTGCAGCGCGGACCAGTCGGTCGTCTCGCCGGTGAACACCGACTTCACCTGGTCTTTGCTCAGGCTGGAGGTGGCGTTGTTCTTGTTCACGATCACCGCGATGCCGTCGCGGGCGATCACGGTCGCGCTCACGCCCTTCTCCTTCTCGGAGGACTTCAACTCGCGCGACGCCATGCCGAGGTCGCACACGCCGTCGATGGTGTTTTGCACGCCGGTCGAGGAATCGGACTGCTGCACCTGCACGCTCACCGCGCTGTTCTTGGCCATGTAGGCCTCGGCGAGCTTCTCCATCACGGGCGTCACCGACGAGGAGCCGGCCACGACCACGCTGCCAGATGCCGACGCGTCGGCGGTGTAGGCGCTCGCGCCTTCGGCCACGGAGACGTAGCCGTTGTCCTCGACGACCTTCTGGCCGTCGGTGGACATGATGTAGTTCAGGAAGTCCTTGGCCGCGGGCTTGACCGTGGACCCGCAGATCACGTTGAACGGACGGGCGATCTGGTAGCTGCCGTCTTTCACGGTCGTGGCCGTGGGCTCGACGCCGTCGATGGGCAGCGCCTTCACTGTGTCGTTGAGCGAGCCGAGCGAGACGTAGCCGATGGAATTCGCGTCGCCTGCCACCGTGGTGAGCATGACCGAGGTCGAGTTGGTGACGACCGCCGACGTGGTGGTGTTGTCCACCTTGTTGGAGTCGAGCACGCCCACGAGCTCGGAGAAGGCGTCGCGCGTGCCCGAGCCGTCCTCGCGCGAGATCACCGAGATGGTGCCCGAGGCGCCCGAGCTGGCCGAGGTGGTGCTGCTATTCGAGCTGCTGCTCGAGCTGCCGCTGCCGCCGCATCCGGCGATGGCGAACATGCCCGCCACGCACACGGCGGCCAAGCCCAGCGGCAAAACCTTGGTCTTCCAACTTGATTTCGACATTTCCTTTGACTCCCTTTCCTGATGTTTCCTTTTCCTGTTCGAGAAGAACCGCCAGAAATACTAGAAAAGGGCGGGGCGGAAGATGTCACAGGCATGTCAACTCGGAGTGAAAGAAATGCGGCGCGTGGGCGGGCGCGTGGGCGGGTGCGGGTGCGGCGCGGGTGCGGCGCGGGTGAAATGTGGCCGGTTCGGCGGGTGAAAATGTGCCCGCGTGCGCGCGACGCGAGGGGCGACGGGTTTATCCTTGCAGGTGAAAGTGATTCGGGAGCAGCGGGTTTGCCCCGACGGCACACGCGCCAGACGGCGCAAAGCGTGCGGCGACGGCGCAGCGCATGGGTGAAAAAGGAGGCGGTCTCGTGGCGGGCGTGCACATCACGATTGTGGCCGTGGGCAAGCTCAAGGAGCGCTTCTGGAAAGACGCGCTGGCCGAGTACGCCAAGCGCCTCGGGGCGTTTTGCAGCTTCACCGTGCGCGAGCTGCCCGACCGCGACCCGGGCCGCTGCGGCGGCGAGGAGAAGGCGCGCGAGCTGGAAGGCGCCGACATCGTGCACGCGGCAGGCGACGCGCACTGCGTCCTGCTCGCCATCGACGCAGAGCCGGTCTCCAGCGAGAAGATCGCCGCGCGGCTCGATGCGCTCGGGTGCGCCGGCGCGAGCAAAATCGCCTTCGTCGTCGGCGGCTCGACGGGGGTGTCGGATGCGGTGCGTGCGCGCGCCGACGAGGCCTGGAGCTTCGGCGCGATCACGCTGCCGCACAACCTCGCACGCGTCGTCTTGGCCGAGCAGATTTACCGCGCCTTCAAGATCTCGCGCGGCGAGCCCTACCACAAATAACCCCCCGATTCGCCCCACCGCGCCCTGCCCCGGCCCGTTCCGCTCCGGCTCCCCTCGCCTCGCGTGCCCGCCCGCTGCACGGCACGCGCCTTTCACAAACGGTGCGTTCCATATCCGAATCCGGCTGGTTTCAAGCAGCTTCACCCCCTAGAATCGCCATATCGGAAAAGCCGACGAAAGGAGCGCATGGTGAACGATTCGACGCGCACGACAGACGGCACGACGCACGCACTTGCCTACCGGCCGCCGTTTCGCTTCGCCGAGCTGCTCTCGTTTTTCCGCTCGCGCGCGATTGCCGGCGTCGAGCGCATCGACGAATCGAGCTACGCGCGCTGCGTGCGCCTGCACCTCGAGGATGGCGAAGAGACCTGCGGCTGGCTGCGCGTCGAAGACGACCCGGCGCAGGGCGCGCTCGTGCTGTCCATGAGCACGTCGCTGCGCAACGTCGCCCCACTCGTTGCCGCGCACGTCCGCCGCATGTTCGACCTCGACTGCGAGCCGGACGCCGTGCACGAGGGTCTGGCGCCGCTCGAGAGCATCCACCCGGGGGCAAACGTGGCCGGCACGCGTCTGCCCGGATGCTTCGATCCCTTCGAGACCTGCTGCCGCGCCGTGCTTGGCCAGCAGGTGAGCGTCGCGGCGGCCAACAAGCTCGCCGCCCGCGTCGCCGAAGTCCTGGGAGCGCGACTGGAAACGGGCATCGAAGGGCTGGAGCGCACCTGGCCTGTCCCAGCCGACATACTCGCGCTCGACGCGCCCTCAGACGTGCTGGGGCCGCTCGGCGTCATCGGCTCGCGCACACGGGCGATGTGCGAGATAGCCCGCATGATGGAGGCCGGCGAGCTGCGCTTCGACACGTCCGCGGACGCGCTCGAGCAGATGGCCGCGCTCCAGTCGATAAAGGGCATCGGCCCTTGGACCGCGAACTACGTCGCCATGCGCGTGCTCTCGTATCCGGATGCGTTTTTGGAAACGGACGCCGGCGTGGCCCACGCGCTGCCCGAGCTGTCGCCCAAGGAGCGCCTCGCCGCCGTGGAGCCCTGCCGCCCGTGGCGCAGCTACGCGGTCGTCGGCCTGTGGAACTCGCTGGCCGCCCCAGAAGCGCCCGCGTCGGGTGAAAAGGCGTCCTCGCAGGGCAAAAAGGCAGCTGCATCAGGCAAGAGGGCAAACAAGACGGCGAACGCGGGCGCGAGAAAACCCGCTTCACCGGAAAAAAGAGCAGACACGTCCACGAAAACGCACGTATCATCGAACACGGTGAAGAAAAAGAAGGCGGCGGCCCCGAAGAAAAAAGCGACCCCCGCAAAGCAGCGCGCAGCGCGACTACGCAGCGCCGCGCGAAAGGAGCACAGAACAATGACGGTGTATCGCACAGAGTACGAGTCCGAGCTCATCGGGCCTTTGACCATCGCCAGCGACGGCGCCTCGATCGTCGGTTGCTGGTTCGGCAACGACCGCTACTTCGGCTACGGCGTGGACGAGCCCATGGAGCAAGGCGACGACCTGCCCCTGCTCGTGCAGGCGCGCGACTGGTTCGACCGCTATTTCGCGGGCGACGCGCCCGACCCCCGCGAGCTGCCGCTGGGCGCGCGCGCCACCCCCTTCCAGGCACTGGTGCGCGAGGCCATGCTCGACATCCCCTATGGCCAGACGGGCACCTACGGCAGCATCGCCAAGCGCCTGGAGAAGGAGACGGGGCGCCGGCAGTCCGCACGCGCCGTGGGCGGCGCCGTGGGCCACAACCCGCTGTGCGTGATCGTGCCCTGCCACCGCGTCGTGGGCACCAGCGGCAGCCTGACCGGTTTCGGCGGCGGCATCGACATGAAGGTGAAGCTGCTCGAGCACGAAGGCATCGACCTGTCCGCCTTCACCATCCCCACGCGCGGCACGGCCATCGACCCCGCCACCTGGCTCACCCACTAGCGCCTAAACAATCATGTAGCGGCTGCTGGCGCCGCAGCTGCTCGCCGCTGAAGTGCCGAATGCGCATGGGGCCTGCCTCGGACGCCCATCCGCTTCAGGCGCGCGCATTTGCGGCGCACAGGCGAGCGCATAAAAAAAGAAGCCTCTGAAGAACTCAGCGACGTCCTAATCTCCCACGGCCTGGCGCCGCAGTACCTTCGGCGATGGAGGGCTTAACTTCCGGGTTCGGAATGGGACCGGGTGTGACCCCTCCTCCATAATCACTGAGCTCATCAGAGGCTTCTTGTGAAAGCACCCTGAAGGTTGCATAGCGTGTAGAACGACCAATGAAGGCAAATGATAAAGATGAAAAAGAGCTCGACCGATTAGTATTGCTCGCCTGAACGTCTCGCAACGCTTATAGCTGCAACCTATCAACCTCGTAGTCTACAAGGGGTCTTACCAAAAAGAGAACTCATCTTGAAGCCGGCTTCCCGCTTAGATGCTTTCAGCGGTTATCCGAACCGAACGTAGCTAACCGGCGGTGCCATTGGTTGACAACCGGTACACCAGAGGTTCGTCCATCCCGGTCCTCTCGTACTAGGGACAGACCTTCTCAATTCTCTTACGCCCGCGGAGGATAGGGACCGAACTGTCTCACGACGTTCTGAACCCAGCTCGCGTACCGCTTTAAACGGCGAACAGCCGTACCCTTGGGACCTGCT
>CAVAWX010000015.1:0-3806 GCA_963592385.1 Acidaminococcaceae bacterium
CGACCATCTACCCCATTGCGTCGCGCTGCGGCGTCTTCGCCAAGACCGACGTGCAGCCCCTGCTGAACGAGGGCGCGAGCCGCGACGACATCGCCGCCTCGGTGTTTCAGGCCGTGGTCATGCAGACCATCTCCGGCCTTGCCTGCGGGCGCCCCATACGCGGCAACGTCGCGTTTCTGGGCGGGCCGCTGCACTACCTGCCCCAGCTGCGCCAGCGCTTTGTCGAGACCTTGGAGCTTGCGCCGGAGGCGGTCATCGTCCCCGAGGAAAGCCACCTCTTCGTGGCCCGCGGCGCCGCCATCGCGAGCGCGAAAAACGACGAGACGGTCACGCTCTCGCAGCTCGAGGAGCGCATGGAAAACCTTGGCGACGTGCAGGGCAGCGAGGTCGAGCGCCTGGACCCGCTCTTTGCCGACGAGGCCGACTACGAGGCCTTCCGCGCCCGGCACGCGCAGCACGTGGTGGAGCGGGCGAGCCTGGCCGACTACCGCGGCCGCGCCTACCTGGGCATCGACGCCGGTTCCACGACGCTCAAAAGCGCGCTCGTGGGCGACGACGGCCAGATCCTCTTCATGTTCTACGCCAACAACAAAGGCGACGTGCTCGGCTGCGCGCGCACCATGCTGGGCGAGCTGGAGGCCCAGATCCCGCGCGACGATGCCGGCGCGCCCCTCGTAGAGATCGCCCACGTCACGACCACCGGCTACGGCGAGGCGCTGCTGCTCGAGGCCATCGGCGCGGACAGCGGCGAGATAGAGACGGTCGCGCATCTGCGCGGCGCGCGCGAGCTGTGCCCGGACGTGGACTTCATCCTCGACATCGGCGGCCAGGACATGAAGTGCATGCGGGTGAAGGACGGCGTGATCGAGCACATCATGCTCAACGAGGCCTGCTCGGCCGGCTGCGGCTCCTTCCTCGAGGCCTTCGCCACGAGCCTGAAGATGTCCATCTCGGATTTCGCCGCCGCCGCCGTCTCCGCCAAGGCGCCGGTGGACCTGGGCAGCCGCTGCACCGTGTTCATGAACTCGCGGGTGAAGCAGGCGCAGAAGGAGGGCGCGACGCCCGCCGACATCTCGGCCGGCCTGTCGTATTCGGTCATCAAAAACGCGTTGTTCAAGGTCATCAAGCTGCGCGACGCTTCCGAGCTGGGCGAACACGCCGTCGTGCAGGGCGGCACCTTCCTGAACGACGCGGTGCTGCGCGCCTTCGAGCTTCTGTCCGGCCACGACGCCATACGCCCCGACATCGCGGGCAACATGGGCGCCTGGGGCGCGGCGCTGCTGGCCCGCGACCGCGCCGGCGAGGCGGGCTCGACCTTGCTGACCTGCGCCGAGATAGACGCCATCGAGGTCAAGCGCACCACGGCCCGCTGCGGCTTGTGCGAGAACCGCTGCCTGCTCACCATCAACGACTTCGGCACCGACCCCGCCACGGGTCGCCGCCGCCGCTTCATCACGGGCAACCGCTGCGAGAAAGGCGCCGGCGCGAAGAGCAACGCCGCCGACGTGCCCAACCTCTTCGACTACAAGAACCGCCTGCTCTTCGAGCGCCCCGCGCTCTCGCGCGAGGAGGCGCGTTTCGGCACGGTGGGCATCCCGCGCGCGCTCAACATGTTCGAGAACTACCCCTTCTGGCACAGCTTCTTCACCACGCTGGGATACGCGATCGAGCTGTCCGAGCCCAGCAGCAAGGCGACCTACGAGGCCGGCGTCGAGTCCATGCCCTCGGAAAACGCCTGCTACCCGGCCAAGCTCTCGCACGGCCACATCATGGACCTGCTGGAACGCGACGTGGACTTCATCTGGATGCCCTGCATACGCTGGGAGCGCCAGGAAGACGCCGGCGCGAACAACCACTACAACTGCCCCATCGTCATGAGCTACTCCGAGGCCCTGCGCCTGAACATCGACGAGCTGGCAAGCAGCCGCACCGACTTCCTCAACCCCTTCATCCCCTACGACGACAAGGAGGCCTTGAAGAAGCGCCTCTACGAGCATTTGGTGAAGGAGCGCCGCAAGAAGCACCCGGACGCGGCCTTCCCGACGAAAAAGGAGATCGACGCCGCCGTGGACCGCGCCTGGGCGGCCGACCTCGACTTCAAGAGCCAGATGCGCGCGAAGGGCGAGGAGACGCTGCGCTGGCTGGAGGCCGACCCGGACCGCCACGGCATCGTGCTGGCGGGGCGGCCCTACCACATCGACCCCGAGATCAACCACGCCATACCGGAGCTGGTCACGAGCTTCGGGCTGGCGGTGCTCACCGAGGACTCCGTCGCGCACCTGGGCAAGCTCGAGCGCAACCTGCGCGTCTACGACCAGTGGATGTTCCACACGCGTCTCTACAACGCGGCCAAGGTCGTGACCGAGCGCGACGATCTGGACCTCGTGCAGCTGAACAGCTTCGGCTGCGGCCTGGACGCGCTCACCACCGACGAGGTGCAGGAGATCGTCGAGGGGTCCGGCAAGGTCTACACGCTGCTGAAGATCGACGAGGTGTCCAACTTGGGCGCCGCGCGTATACGCCTGCGCAGCCTGCTGGCGGCCCTCGACCAGAAGGACGCCTGCGAGCAGGTGGCGGCGTCCACGGAGTTCCCGCGCGCCGAGTACACCAAGGAGATGCAGGACAGCGGCGAGTACACGATACTCGCGCCGCAGATGAGCCCCATCCACTTCGAGCTGCTCGTGCCCATCTTCCACCACTACGGCTACAACCTGGAGCTGCTGCCCAGCGTGGACCCGAAGGCCGTGGACGCGGGCCTGAAGTACGTGAACAACGACATCTGCTACCCGTCCATCCTCGTCACCGGGCAGATCATGGAGGCGGCCACGAGCGGGCGCTACGACATGGACCGCACGGCCTTCATCATCACCCAGACCGGCGGCGGCTGCCGCGCGACCAACTACATCAGCCTCATCCGCAAGGGCCTGCACGAGGCGGGGCTGGGGCACGTGCCCGTCATCAGCCTGGCCTTCAACGACACCGGCGAGCGCAACTCCGGCTTCGAGGTCACGCCCAAGATGCTCAAGACCGCCCTGCCGGCGCTGCTCGTGGGCGACCTGCTGATGATGTGCCTGTACCGCGTGCGCCCCTACGAGAAGGTGCCGGGCAGCGCAAACGAGCTGTTCTCCAAGTGGATGGAGTGGATGAAGGAACACGAGTGCTCGCTGTCGCTGCTGCGCGACATGCCGCGCGTCTACCGCCAGATCGTGGGCGATTTCGACCGTCTGGCCTGCGTGGACTTCGGCAGCAAGCCGCGCGTGGGCGTGGTGGGCGAGATCTTGGTGAAGTTCCATCCCACGGCCAACAACCAGATCGTCGAGACCATCGAGCGCGAGGGCTGCGAGGCCGTGGTGCCCGGGCTGGTGGATTTCTTCTTGTTCGGCATTTTGAACCCGGCGTTTCGCGCGCAGCGGCTCACGCCCAGCTTGAAGAAGTTCGCGGGCGCGAAGGGGGCTGTGGCCGCGCTGGAGAAGCTGCGCGACCCGATCCGGCGCGCGCTGGCCGCCTCGGAGCGCTTCGAGCCCTTCGGACGCATCGGGGACGTGGCGCGCGGCGCGGCGCAGATCCTCGACCTGTGCAACATGATGGGCGAGGGCTGGCTGCTCACCGGCGAGATGGTCGAGCTGATCGAGGAGGGCGCGCCCAACATCGTGTGCACGCAGCCCTTCGCCTGCCTGCCCAACCACGTCGTGGGCAAGGCCGTGATCAAGGAGATGCGCCGGCGCTATCCGGAGAGCAACATCGTCGCGGTGGACTACGACCCGGGCGCCTCTGAGGTCAACCAGCTCAACCGCATCAAGCTGATG
>CAVAWX010000015.1:3816-26958 GCA_963592385.1 Acidaminococcaceae bacterium
GCAAAGAGCAGGCCGGAGCGGCGGGAAAATGACGCGCGTCGCGGTCGTGGGCGCAGGCGCGTCGGGGCTGGCCGCCGCGATTTCTGCCGCGCGCGCGGGCGCGGAAACGGTGCTTTTCGAGCGGGGGCCGCGCGTGGGCAAGCCCGTGCTGAAGACGGGCAACGGCCGCTGCAACCTGACGAACATGCACGTGGCGCCGCGCGACTACAACGACCCGGCGTTTGTCGCGCCTGTGCTGGAGAAGTGGGACGCCGCCGCCGTGCGCGCGTGGTTTGCCGAGCTGGGACTGCTCACCTGCGAGGAGCGCGAGGGGCGCGTCTATCCGCGCTCGAATGCGGCGGCGACGGTCGTGGACGTGCTGCGTGCGGCATGCGCGATGGCCGGCGTCGTCGAGCGCGTGGACGCGGATGTGGTGGCGCTGCGCTGCCCGGATGGTGAAGAGGACGCGCGCGCAGACGCGCGACATGGCGCGAACGCGGGCGCGCAAGGCGGCGCGCAGCCTGATGGGGCGTATGCGGGCTTTTCCCTCGAGCTGGAAGACGGCGAGGTCGCAGGCGGCTTCGACGCCGTCGTGGCTGGCCGCGGGCGGTGGCGCGGGCGCGCAGCTGCTCGGGGTGTGCGGCCATGCGCTCGTGCCCGCACGTCCTGCCCTGTGCTCGCTTGCCTGCGAGACGCGCCCCCTCAAGGGTTTGGACGGCGTGCGCGTGCGCTGCAGGGTCAGCGCGTTTCACCCCGGCGACGCGGCGCCCTTCGTCTGCGAGGACGGCGAAGTGCTTTTCCGCACCTACGGCGTCTCCGGCATCGTCGTCTTCAACATGTCGCGCCTTGTGTCCCCGGGCGACGAGCTCGCCCTCGATTTTCTGCCCGAGATGGGGGAGGGGGACGTGAAAGCCCTGCTCGCACAGCGTGCGCATGGCCTCGGCGTCTGCGGCGCGGCGGGCGGGGACGCGGCTGGCGCGACGGACGGGGACGCGTCCGTGCCGCCGCCCGTCCTGGCCGACCTCATGCGCGGCATCTTCGCCACGCGCATAAACGACGCGGTGCTGCGCATGGCCGGCCTTTCGCCCGACACGGCGCTTGCCCGCGCGTCGCGTGCGGGCGCGGACGGGCCGTGGGAGCGCATCGCGCATGCCGTCAAGGATTTCCGCCTTGCGGTGAAGGGGCCGGGCGACGCACAACGCGCGCAGGTCACGCGTGGCGGCGCGCGCACGGACGGCTTCGACCCGCGCACGATGGCCTCGCGCCTGCACCCCGGGCTTTTCGCCTGCGGCGAGGTGCTCGACGTGGACGGCCCGTGCGGCGGCTGGAACCTGCACTGGGCTTGGGCCAGCGGCATTGCCGCCGGCGCCTCGGCAGCCGCTCGAGTGCCCGCAGGTTGACGAAAACGGAGCAGCGGCGCAACGCCTGGCCTACATGGTGGCGTTTTCCGTAGAATCGAGGCCGCGATATGCAGATGAATCGATCAGGGCGATCTTCTTCGAAGACGACGCGCTCACCTTCGATTTCGCGGTCTAGGATCGCACGGCACGTGCGTTTCATGCGCATAGGGTGTTGTGCATGTTCACCGAAGCTGCACGGCGTAACATTTTTTGGGGCGCAGCCCCGGCACCCGCGAGCATGCAGATGGGAGGGGCCATCATGAGCGGATTGACGCGTAACATCATCGCCCACGAGCTGGAGCGCTTTGGCACGGTGGCACGCGTGGGCACAGGCAACCCGTCGTTCGAGAGAATCCGCATGTGCCTGGACAACATGCCTGCCACAACGCAGAGCACGCTCTTCTTGTGCTCGACAGCCGCCCAATGCGCGCAGGTGGAAGCTGCCGGCGGGCAGTGCGCCTTGGTTCAAGCCGCGCATGCGCAGGCCGACGACACCGCAGCGCAAGATCCGCAATCCAGCAGCGCGCCCCTCTCCGGCGCCCGTTCCCCTGCCGTCGTGCTCGTGCTCCAAACGGACCGCGAGCCACTCGAGGTCTTCGACGGCATGCTGGAGGCACACGACCGCTACCGCACGTGGGAACAGGAGATGGACGCCTACGTGCTGCAAGAGGGCGGGCTGCAAAAGCTCGTCGACGCAAGCACGCCGTTTTTGCTCAACCACCTGGTCATAGTCGACCCGGCGCTCAAGTTGCTCGCGTACAGCAGCAACGTCCCCTGCGACGACCCCATCACCATCGAGCTCATGGACCATGGCTACCACACCGAGGAAAACATCCGGAAGTTCAAGCTGCACAAGCGCTTCAAACCCTGGGCAGAGCAGGACGGCTTTGTCATCAACGACACCCGCGAGATCTGCAAGTACACCACCGTCGTGCGCTCGTTCAAGACGCAGCACAGCTTCTCGCTCATCATCGTCATGATGTGCAACATCTGCGAGCCGGTGGACTACCTCTTGGACGCGTACCTGATGCTCGCCGCGCGCGTCGAGCGCTTCGCCCGGCGCTACTACCCGCAAGACAAGCCCTCCGGCAACGCGACAGACACCTTCTTGCGCGACCTCCTGCACGGCGAGCTGCATGACATCGCCACAATCAAGGAGCGCTGCAAGCACGTGGGCATCCCCTACGAGTCGCGCTTCTGCCTGTTCTTCATCCAGACCCCAGCAGAGACCGTTCCCGCGCAGCGCCTGCTGGCAGACATCGCCACGGCCGTGGCGCCGGCCAAAACCGTCGCCATCGCCGGCGGCATCGCCATCCTGTGCTTCAACTGCTTCTCGAGCACATGCTCGCTGCGCTGCGAGTCCGGCACCTGCCCCAGCGCCAAGGCGCACCGCTCGATCTCTGCGCGCATAGATCAGATGATGGAGAGGGCAGACCTGCTGTGCGGACGCGGTTCCAAGTTCAAGTACCTGCACGAAGCCCAGACAGCGTTCGAGCAAGCGCGGATGGCCTGCGCCATCGCCAAGACCAAAAGCCAGACCACGGGCGGTATCGAGGATTTCGTCAACTGGAAGCGCATATTCTCCTTCGAGCGCTGTTTTGCGGAGTACCTGGTGCAGCAGATGGGAGACGCCGCCGACCTGGCGCTTTGCACCTACGGAGGGCGCGTCATAGACGCCATGGCGCAGCGCGACGCGCAAACCGGCCTAGACGACTACGAGTTCCTCTTCGAGTACCTCGTCAACGAGCGCAAGCCGTCCATCGTGGCCCAAAAGCTCCACATGCACCGCAACAACGTGAAATATCGCATCGACAAGATCGAGGAGCGCTTTGGCATCGACACAAACGACCCGGCCCTGCGCCTGATG
This sequence comes from Acidaminococcaceae bacterium, assembly GCA_963592385.1. Lineage (GTDB taxonomy): Bacteria > Actinomycetota > Coriobacteriia > Coriobacteriales > QAMH01 > CAVAWX01. The sequence goes on from CAVAWX010000015.1 coordinate 7,063, forward strand.
ATCCTTTTTGCCTACAAGCTGCGCGAAGCGAGCAAAGCCCTCTAGCAGGCCGTTTGCACAATCGCGGCAACGCATTGTGCAAAATGCACAATACCCGTGAAAATTGAGCTTCTTCGCGCATCATGACCTTCGCTTCACGGAGGCCTACCCTTTCAAGTGTCGAGGCGGCGCCGGGCCGCCAAACGTTCACAGGAGAAAGGAAATCCCATGGCCATCAAGAAACATGAGGAGATTCGTCTCAACGTCAAGCCGCTGTTTTTGACCCTGTACCACGAGTACGTCTTCGAGGGGCCGTGCCGCTTTGGCGAGGGCATGCAGCTCGAGAAGGAGTTCGACCTGCACATGGCGGCCGAGAAGTTCAAGGGCTGGTACGCGCAGCTCCAGGCCGCGATGCCGGATACCGTCGTCAACCTGCTCGAGCCCGTCAAGGTCGAGCGCGACGAGAACTTTCTCACCAAAGACGAGATGATCGAGCATCTTGCCGAAGGCTGCGAGGATGTCGACCTCTACTACATCGGCTACGCGAGCCGCCCCTACGATCTGGCACTCGAGTTTGCCATGCGCGTGGGCAAGCCCTGCGCCATCACCCAGGCCTGCTGCGCGTCGGCCATCACCAGCGCCGAGTTCTTGAGCCGCGGCCTCGAGTTCTACGCCTTCGAGGACTGGGCCGACGCCACCGCCTACATGACCGTGCTGCGTGCCCGCAAGGTGCTCAAGGACTCCAAGATCCTGGCCGCCACCCGCATGACCAGCGCCGTGTCCGTGAGCGCACCCGACTCTGTGATCGACCCGGAGAAGATCACCTCCAAGTTCGGCACGCGCATCCGCTATGTCTCCGCCCACGAGCTGCTGGACCAGATCTCCTACGACGACCCGATGGAAAACCACTGCACGCCGGGCCGCAAGGGCCTCAACCTCACGGCAGGAGACGAGAAGGAGATCGACAAGCAGACCGACGCGCTCATCGAAGGCGCCGAGGAATGCCAGATGACCCGCGAGATGGTCAAGAAGTCCGTCGAGGCCAACTACGGCATCCGCAAGTTCCTGGACGCCTACGAGTGCAACTGCTTCACCGCGCCCTGCCCGGACCTGTGCGCGACGCGTCGCCTGAACCAGAAGAAGTTCACGATGTGCCTCAACCACTCGCTCAACAACGAGGACGGCATCCCGTCTGCATGCGAGTACGACCTGGGCGCCTTGGTCTCCAAGCTCATGCTGCAGGCCATCGGCCGCCGCCCCAGCTACATGGGCAACTGCTTCACCAGCCCCATCCGCAACGGCGTGCGCGCCCCATTGCCCAAGGCCCTCTTCTTCACGCCCGAGCACGTGGACCAGAAGATGGACGAGTTGGCAGACACGCCCAACGTGGTGCTGACCTTCCACTCCGTGCCCAACCGCCGCTGGGAATCCTTTGACGAGGAGTACCGCCCCTACGCCATCCGCGAGTTCGCCCGCTCTGGCTTTGGCGCCACGCTGCGCTACAAATTCGAAGCCGACGCCGGCCAGACCATCACGATGTGCCGCATCGACCCCACCTGCGAGAAGCTCTTTGTGGCTAAGGGCACCATCCTCAACTCCATGGGCTACGACCAGACCAACTGCTCCATGGGCGTGTTCTTCCAGGTGAAGGACTCCAAGGACTTCTTCAAGAAGCAAGCCGCCATCGGCAACCACATGCCCTTGATCTACGGCGACTTTGAAGATCAGGTCATCGAGCTGGGCGAGCTCTTGGGCCTGGAGGTCATCGTCGCCTAAGAGCGCCGACGGTGCATGAGCCGTTTGCGCCAGGTGCGACCTGCACGTTGCGCCTGGCATAAGCGGCATGCCGGCGGCAAGATGCCGATTGCGGCAGCGCGGCATGGCGCGGCATGACGCGACGGCGTTATCTTGCAGGCAGTTGCCCGCGGCGCGGCCAAAACGTCGCGGGCATGCTTTGCGCAGCGGGGGAGGGCTGGGCAAAGCATGCGGATTCAGGACGGGGGCTTGACGTGAAGACGCCCGAGCAGATCCAGCAAGCGTACATAGACGCGTTTGCGAACAAGGGCGATGCCTTTGAGCAGTTTGACTACCTGCTGCAGATATCCGCGCAGCTCGACGAGCTGCCCGACGAGCTCAAAACAGACGATGTGCTCGTAAAGGGGTGCCAATCTCAGGTGTGGCTCTACCCCTCTTGGAACGGCGGCCAACCAGGTCGAAGCTTTGCGCTCGAAGGCGACAGCGACACGCTCATGGTGCGCGGCGTGATCCGCATCTTCCAGGAGATGTTTTCCGGGCAAAGCGCGCAGGCCATCTTGGAGTGCCCCGTGCTCTTCGTGGAGCAGACAGAGCTTGCCTACGTGTTTGACGCCCAACGCCAGGCAGGCGTGCAGGCCATAGCCAAAACCATACATGACTTTGCCCGCCAGGCGCTGGCATAAGAAGAGGATGTGAGTCGCATGCAAGCCACTATGACGCTCAAGGACAGGATGGACATCGCGGCACAAGACGCCCAGGCAGCGCTTGACCTGCTGTTGAGCGGCACGCTTGACCGCGAGGGGTTTCGCACGCAGGTTCGCAAATTCACGCTGGCCAAGTTCTTCTTGACCGAGGAAGAAGCCCAAGCATCCGGCACGGACGAGATCTTGAAGCTTGCCAACGACAGCGTGGAGAAGCTGCTGCGCCAAAACGACAAGAGCGTGAAGCTGGCCGAAGGCTCCACCACCTGCACCAACCAAAGCTCGACCGACATCAAGAAAGTCCTGCTATCGTTGACGTTGCAGCGAGCGCTGGGGGTGCGCTTCACGCCGGAGGAGTCCGCAGAGCTCACCACCATCACGCAGCTGGCCGACGCGCTGTACGACGCGCAAGGCGACGAGAGCCGCGCGCGCTAGAAGCGAAAGGGCGCGCGACGGCGGCAGCGTAAACGGCAGCAATGTCTTCGACTCGAGCGGGAGGATCCCATGTTTGACGTCTCGAAGGTCAGGGATGACTTTCCCATTCTCTCTACGCAGGTGCATGGCCATCCGCTCGTTTATTTGGACAACGCGGCGACCATGCAGGTGCCGCAGCACGTGCTCGACTGCGTGATGCAGCACTACCACACCAGCAACGCCAACGTCCATCGCGGCATGCACTACCTGGCACATGCCTCCACCAACGCGCTGGAGCAGGCGCGGCAGACGGTGGCGCGCTTTGTGAACGCGCCCGATGCCCGCGGCGTCGTGTTCACGCGTGGCACGACCGACGCCCTCAACATGGCCGCGCGCGGCTTGGCCCACCTCGTCGGCCCCGGCGACCGCGTCGTCGTGAGCGTCATGGAGCACCACTCCAACTACGTGCCCTGGCAGCAGCTGTGCTTTGAACGCGGTGCGGAGTTTTGCGTTGTCGGGCTAGACGATGGCGGCGACGTCGACCTCGCACAGCTCGAAAGCATTCTGGCCGGCGGCAGCGACGCCCCGCGCGGACACATGGTCCCAGGCGCAGAGCTGCCGGCGAAGCCAGGTCCGGTAAAGGTCGTTGCCATGACCGGCTGCTCCAACGTGCTGGGAGCCCTGCTTCCTGTGCGCACCGTGGCCGATGCAGTCCATGGCGCCGGAGCGCTCTTTGTTTTGGACGGCGCGCAGCTCATGCGACATGGTGTTGTCGATATGCGGCAGCTCGGCTGCGATTTCCTGGCGATGAGCGGGCACAAGTTTGGCGCGGGGACGGGCATCGGGGCCTTGTGCGGCCGCATGGAAGCGATGGAGCTTGTGCGCCCGCGCGACTTTGGCGGCGAGATGGTGGACGAGGTCGGCGCTGCCAAGACCGACTTCGAGGAGCTGCCTTTGCGCCTGGAGGCCGGCACTCCCAACTACGTGGGTGCCATAGCCATGGCCTGCGCCTGCGACTACCTGACCAAGTTGGACCGCAACGAGGTCGCCGCATACGAACAGCAGCTGGTAGAGCGCGCCCTTGCCGGCTTGCAGCGCATCGACGGACTGCAGGTGGTCGGCAGTCCCAAGCGGCGCGCCGGCCTTGTGTCGTTTGTCATCGACGACGTGCACCCGCTGGACTTGTGCACCATGCTCGACACGCGCGGCGTGGCGCTGCGCAGCGGCCACAACTGCGCGCAGCCGCTGCTCGATTGGTACAAGCTCAGCTCCGTTGCCCGCCTGAGCCCGGCCTTCTACAACACGCCGGCAGAAATCGACGCCGCCGTGGGCCTTGTCGAGAAAACAGCCGCCCTTCTCCGCAGGGCAAGAGGCTAAAAGACCAGACCCTGGCTGCCGCCTGCGCAGACGGCAGCCAGCACCAAAGAATCGATCGGGGCGGCCTTTTTTGAAGACGACGCCCTCACCTTCGATTTCGCGGCTCAGGGTCGCGCGGCACCTGCGTTTCGTGCTCATAGGGTGTTTTGCGTGTTCGTCGAAGCTGTCGGCGCGATGCTGCAGTAGACAGTCTGATAGACTTAGCGCCGCTATGTTGGCGCAAGGTTTGTGCGCTCGCTGCTGCTCACTTTGTGCTCGTTGGTTCCGATCCTCAATTGGTGCATCTGCGGTTTTGCGGCGCGCTGGGGCAGGGAGATATGCCTGGGCGTCAACCGCAGGCTGCCCTCGACGATCGTCAGCGACGACACGTTCATCTCCGGCGCCAAGATCTGGCTCGTCAACCTGTGCTGGGTGCTTGGCCTGGTTCTCGTCGGGTGCCTGCTGTGGATGATTCCGGTCGCGGGCCCGATTCTCGTGTGCCTGCTGTTTTTCGTCTACGTCTTCGTGGCCCCGCTCCTGAACTTCCAAGTGGCGCTGAGCTCCAAGCTCGTGGTCGGCTTCACCGGCGTGCGCAGGGCGTTTTTGCTCCTCGGGAAAAAGCCGATCAAGACGCTCGGCGCCACGTTCGCGCCGGTCTTGGTGGTCAACCTGATCGTGGGCGTGCTCGACTCCGTCGTCGGCGGGGCGCTTCTCACGGCGGTCGCGAGCTCTCTGGTCAACATACTGTCGAGTTATGCCTCGAGCTTCGTCTCCGGGTTCTTCACGGGCGCCGATCTGTCGAGTGTGCTCATGGCGTTTCTCAACGAGCTCGACGGCGTCTACACCGTCGGCGTGTACGGATTCTTCTTCCTCTACTTCATCTTCAAGCTCGCAGGGGTGATTGCGAACCTCTGGACCTACCGCGCGATCGGGCACCTGATCGCGCGCGAGGCTCCGGAGTGGCTGAAGGAGGAGGAGCTCGTCGATGCGTCGTGCGTCGAGGGGTCGGCTGCCGACATCAAGCCGTACGTCCCCATGGCAGAGGTTGCGTAAGGGCGTGTGAGGCCGCGTAGGGCCGCGTCAGGTTGCGCGAGGCGCCGCTGCCCGCAGCGCGGGGTTCGGCGCGGGGGGATTCACAAGGCTGAACTCAGAGATTGAAGGGAAGGGACTTGCTCGATGCGGGCAAGTCCCTTTTTTGCGTTGTGCGCACGCGCAGCCTGCGCCCTAGAATCTGGGGGTGCAGTTCACCAGCCGCGGCGCCTGCCGCTCTAGAAGCCCAGGCTCTCGCCGACCAAAATCACATGGATGCGGCCTTTGTGGCGCGAGAAGCGCGTGATGAGGAACTGGCAGCAGATGGTGTCCATGCTCTTGCAGTCGCTGCATGTGCCCCTGAGCTTGCACGGCGTCTCCAGGTCGAAGCGCTGGGCGTTGACGGGCGCGGCGACGTTGCGGGCGCGCTTCATGGCGCTGTCGAGGTCGGGGCAGACCTTGTTCATGCCGATGATGAAGAGCACCTGCCTGGGGCCTTGGGCGATGCAGGAGACGCGGTTGGAGTTGCCGTCGATGTTGACGAGCACGCCGTCGTCGGTCATGGCGTTGGCGCTCGAGATGAAGACGTCGCTGTCGTAGGCGGCCAGAAGCTCGGCGCGCGGGTCCGCGTTGCCGTGGCCCAGGAAGTTGTAGTCGCCGGTCTCGAGCGCATCGACAAGGCCGATTTCCCTGGCGCTCTCGCAGCCGCCGATGGCCACCGTGCTGCCGGCGGGGATGAACTCCAGCGCCTTGGCCAGCGCTTCTTCCTTGGTCGCGGCGTAGCAGGCGCTCATGTTGCGGCTTTCCAGGCCTTTCACCACGACCTGGCCCAAAAGCTCGTTTCGCTTGGCGAAGTTTGCGTTCATGTTCCCTCCTCCGTTTCCTTGCGTGCGCATGTGCGCGGGTCGTGCACATGTGCGCGGTTTCTGCGTATCGTGCGGCGATTGCCGACGTCGCGGCCGCCTGCCGCTAGCCCGTCGCACGCGCGCGCCGACGCGACCGCGCTCCGAATTTCACCATGATACACAAACCCCGAAACGCACCGCCGCCGCCGTTCTCGCGTCCACGAGGCAAGCTTGCGCGCAGGCCGCGGCCGAGATGCTTGCGCGTCAGCAGGAGCACAAGGCGGCAGTCTTGCAAGATGGTCGCAGCGTTGGCAATCGCCACGCGATTTTTCAGCTGAACGCGCTGGGGAGCGCGTAGAGCGGGACGTTTGTCATCCAATCCTGCGCGCGGTAGTCGGAAAGGGAGAAGCGCAGCGCCGCGACCTGCGGGTGTTTTTCGCGAAACGCCCGCAGGCTTTTCGACTTCAGGTTCTCCGCAGCCTTCACCTCGATGGCTGCCACCTCCTGCCCCCGCTGCACGAGGAAGTCTATCTCGCCTCGCGAGCTCGCGGCCGACCAGTAGAAAGGTTCTAGCCCGCATTCCGACAGCAGCTGCTGGCAGACGTACTGTTCGGTGAGCGCTCCCTTGAACTCCGTGAAGACGCCGTCGCCTGCGACCACGCTGCCGGGGTCGAGGCCTGCCATGGCCGCGAGCAGCCCGACGTCGTTGACGAAGAACTTGAACGACGAGGTGTCCTTGTAGGCGGACAGGGGCAGGTTCGGAGCCGTGACGCGCAGGACGCGAACGGCGATCCCAGCGGACTCGAGCCAGGTGACGGCGAAGCGGTAGTCCCTTGCGCGTGCGCTTTCGCGTATGTGGCCGAAGACGAATTTTTTATTTTCCCGGGAAAGATGCGCCGGAATCGAGTCCCAAGCCGCCAAGACCCTCTCGACCTCGGCACCTGCCAGGTGCTTGCCCATGTCCAAGCGGTAGCCGTTCAAAATCTCGTCCTGGATTGCGCGAGCCTGCGTAAACGACCCTTCATCGGCATAGGAGGCAAGCACTTCGGGCATGCCGCCCACAACATAGTATTCCTTCAGGCGTTTTCTGAGACGCTGTGCGTAGACCTTCAGCTTGTCCGGTGCCCCCGTCCGGGCGATTTCGGCCAGGTGCGCCTCGCCTTGCGCCTCGAGGAATTCGGTGAAGCTCATCGGGTGAAGCGTCAGGAAATTGACCTTGCCGACGGGAAACCCTGTGCCCGTGTGATCGACGAGCCCCAGCAGCGAGCCCGCGGCAGCAACGTGCAGCTCCGGCATTTCCTCGCAGAAATACTTCAGGGAGGTGAGGGCGCGCGGACACTCCTGGACTTCGTCGAAGACGAGCAGGGTTTTACCGCAGGTTATGCTCTCGTGCGTCAGGTTCGCGATTTCTGCCACCAGCTGCTTGGGGCGATACCCCAACTCGAAGAGCGCGGCCAGCTCGGGGTCGCCGTCGAAATCGAGATACACGCAGTTGGAGAAGTGCAGGCGCCCGAACTCCTTCAAGAGCCAGGTTTTCCCCACTTGGCGTGCGCCGCGCACGACCAGCGGCTTGCGCCCCCGCTTGTCCTTCCAGGCAAGAAGGTCGTGCATCAGGTGGCGTTCCATGTGCGGCTCCTTTCGTCCGATTCCTTTGGCTCTTGCGGATTTGTTGGCTTTTTTTCGTTCGTATTTTAGCCAATTTTGGTCAAAATTCGGACGAAAAATCGCCAAACTCTGAAATGCACCACCGTCGCCCTCCCCGCATTCGCGCGGCAAACTTGCGTGCAAGCCGGCGGGCGGATCCGCGTAGCGCTCTTTTGTAGCGCTATGATGCCGGGTGAAATGCAGGCTTTCGCGCGAAGGAGCACATCATGGACAAGGAAACTCTTGATTTTGTGGCCGAGCGGGTCGAGACGCTGGCCACGGCGGACACGAGCAAGCAAGCCACCAAGGACGCGGCTCGCGCCTGGCAAGATGCCGTCGCGGAGGATTCGTCCGATGCGGCGCTGCAGCAGGCCACGGACGCGCTGCTCGACGTGCTTGAGGGGCGTCCGACGAGCATCGACGGCGTCATCGCGTTCGCCCAAGGCCCTGCCGCCGAGATGCTCGGCGAGCAAGTTGCGGCCGAGATGCTTGCGCGCCAGCAGGAGCGCAAGGCGGCTGGCGCGAAGTACTGCGACTGCCCGAGCTGCAAGGCCGCCTCGGAGATCCTGGCCAAGTTCGGCCGCATCGAGCTGTAGCTGATGGCGGGGGAGAAGACTTCCTTCAGCGAGAGCTCCGGCGGGGCGGCCGCCATGCGCAACGCGAATGTCCGTGCCTTCGAAAACCTCCAAAAGGCCATGGAGGGCGCTGCGGAGGAAGCAGGCCTCGAGACGGAAGACGATGTCGTTGCTATGGTTCGGGAACTGCGCGCCGAGCGGCGCGACGCCCCTTCGTGCTCGCAGGCGCTTTGAATGCGCCGCGCACCCGATTCGGAAATCTTGAACGTCATCGTCACAAGCGGTTCGCGCCTGGCCGCTGTGCTAGAGTAGCGAGCCATGACGAGCGCGGCGAAATACTTCGGCACCTACACCGACCTGCGGCACACGGACGACACCACCGAGGTGAAGCTCGACGGCAACTACTGCTCCATAGGCCGCGAGACGGACTTCGTCGCCGAGATGCGCGTGACCGCGCGCGGCAAGGAGCGCCCGCGCGTCACGGTCGCCGCCACGCCGAAGATGGCCGCCGGCTTTCTCGAGCCGCAGCTGGCCGCCCAGGTCCTGGCGATGGAAGAGGACGGCTGGGACGTCCACATCTGCCCCTCGCTCGTCGTCTTCGACAAAACGCACGACCGCTACATCTGCGAGGTCGCCGTCGTGGCCTTCCCGGCCGCCGAGCGCGAGACCTTCGAGCCTTTCACCATCCGCCTCTTCGAGCGCATCGCGAAAGGCGAACACCCGCAGGTGAAGCTATCCGCCAAGCAGCTCGCGCAGGTGCGCGACAGCGGCGGCGCCTGGTGCAAGACCGACGCCGCGCCCCGCCCGAAGCTGCCCAAGGCCTGCGCCGTCTACAAGGACCGCATGACGAACACGGAGCGGATGGCCACCCAGGCGGTGAAGCGCCCGCGCGGCTGCTATATTGCCCTTGTCGTCGGGGTCGTCCTCGTCGCGCTGCTGGTCGTCTACATGGTCTCGAGGTGAATGCTCCACATGCTCTCCGAACGCATACTCTCCCGCGTCGTGCGCACGATGAACGGCCGCTACCTGGCCCTCGACCCCGTCGCGGACGGCGCGGCCACGCTGCCCGCCCCCAAGCCGGGCCTCGAGTACATGCTCTACATGCACGTGCCCTTCTGCGAGCGCCTGTGCCCGTACTGCAGCTTTAACCGCTTCCCCTTCGAGGCCGGCCGCGCGAAACGCTACTTCGCGAACCTGCGCGCCGAGATGCAGATGGTGGCGCGGCTGGGCTACGACTTCGACTCGCTCTACATCGGCGGCGGCACGCCCACGATCGACGCCGACGAGCTGCTGGAAACCATACGCTGCGCGCGCGACACCTTCTCCATCTCCGAGGTGTCCTGCGAGACCAACCCCAACCACCTCGTCCCCGAGATGGTCGAGCGCTTCGCCGGCCAGATCCAGCGCCTGTCCGTGGGCGTGCAGAGCTTCGACGACGGCCTGCTGCGCCAGATGGACCGCTACGAGAAGTACGGCGACGCCGAGACAATCGCCGATCGCGTGCGCGAGACGGCGGCCGGCGGGGCCTTCACCTCGCTGAACGTGGACATGATCTTCAACTTCCCCGCGCAGACCGAGGACATGCTGCGCCACGACCTCGACGTGCTGAAGCAGACGGGCGCGAGCCAGACGACCTTCTACCCGCTCATGGCCAGCCCCGCCGTGGAGAAAAGCCTCGCGGCCACGGTGGGCAAGGTGGACTACAGCCGCGAGCAGCGCTTTTACGAGATCATATGCCGCGAGCTGGCGCAGGGCCCAAACGCGCCCTTCGTGTTCGGCGACGCGTGGACCTTCAACGCGGCGGCCGGCGGCATGATCGACGAGTACATCGTGGACTTCGAGGAATACCCGGCCATCGGCTCGGGCGGCATGAGCTTCCTCGACGAGAAACTGCACGTGAACACCTTTTCGGTGAACGAGTACAACGCGCGCATCGAGTCCGGACGCATGAGCGTGATGGGGGCGACCACCTTCACCAAGCGCGACCACATGCGCTACCGCTTCATGATGTCGCTGTTCGGGCTGCGTCTGGACAAGCGGCGCTGGGAGCGCGACTTCGGGTGCAGCGTGGCGGCCGGCCTGCCCGCGGAGTACGAGTTCTTCAAGCTGTCCGGCTGCATCGCCCGCGACGACGACGAGGCGATCGAGCTGACGGACAAGGGCCGCTACATGATGGTGGCGATGATGCGCCAGTTCTTCATCGGGGTGAACGGGGTGCGCGACCAGGCGCGCCAGGCTCTGCCCGAGGAGGAGCGTGATATCTTGTTCGGCGCGGGCGTGCCCATGAAGTAGGCGCGCGTGCGCGGACGCGTGAATGTGCGCGGCGTGGATGCGGACGTGGTGCGCGATGTGTGAACGCGGAATTCCGGGCGCGGTGAATGGTGAATTGGGGCGCGGCGCGGACGCGTGAGCTTGAGCCGCGCGAGCGAGCGCGGTGGCCGTACACGGCGGGTGAAAGAGGGAGGCGGCGGCATGGACGACGGGCGTGCGAGGCGGCTTTTCGAGGACTACGACGTGGTGCTGTGCCCATCTGCGGCGCAGGCAAACGCCCTGAGCAAGCAGGTGGCGGCTTCTTGCGTGGGCGGCGTCTTCGGCACGGAGGCGACGAGCTTTTCCGCGTGGCTGCGCGAGACCTGGGCGCTGGCAGGCGACGGGCGCGCAATCGCCGATTCCATGGTGAAAGCGCTGGTGATGGATGCCGTCATGCGGCGTATGGAGCTGCGCCACCTGCGCGTCGGCTCGGGCCTTGCGGCGGCTGCCGTGCGCCTCGTGGAGCGGGGGGCCGGCCTTGCCGCCTTCGACTGCGCGCTGGCCTGCGTTGCCGGCGTGGCAGACGACGAGCTTGCCCATGTCGCGCCGGGCACGCTTTTGCTCGAACCCGGCCAGCGCAAGAGCGCGTTGCCGGCCGAGGTGGGCATGGCAGAGCGCGAGCTGCTGATCTTGTGCGTGGAGTATCTGCGGGCGCTGGCCGCCCCGGACACGGGGCTGGTGGAGCGCGGGCATGCGATGGCGCTGCTTGCCGCCGACGCGGACACCGCCTTTCCCCGCCCGCTGTCCGTCTGCGTCGTAGGCGATGCGCCCCTGCCGCCCGTGCAGCGCGAGTTCTGGCAGCACCTCGAGGGGCGCGTCTCGTGCACGCAGGTGAAATCCGACGGCACGCCGTGGCCGCAGGACGGCCCGGAGCTCGCCGCGCTGCTGTCCCCCGAGCTCGTGCGTCCGCCCGCAGATGTCGGCGTGCGCTTCGCGTTTCCCGCCGGCCGCTACGCGCAGGCGCCCCTCGTGGCAGACGTCGTCACCGAGCTGCACGCCGAGCTGGGTGAAGGCACGCAGGAAAGCGAACGTGCGGGTGAAGCGGCGCCCGCGCACGAATGCGCACAGGAGAGCGCCCGCCCGCGCATACTCGTCGCCTCGGCAGACCCCCTCTCCCTCTACGAGCAGCTCGTGCCCGCCCTCGTCGTGCGCGGCATCTCGTGCGCGGCCGCGGGACGCAGGGCGTTCGGCGCCTCGGCGCTCGGCCGCGCCTACATCGAGCTCTACGAATGCATCGCCACGGCGGCAGACGGCGCGCCGGACTGGGACAGGCGGCGCCTTGCGGACGTCGTGTACAACCCGGTGCTGGGCATCGGCCACCTGCAGGCGTCGCGCATCTACGCGCGCATGCGCGCGGACAGGCTGCTCTCCTTCACCGCATGCCTCGACGAGCTCTCGCAGGAGTTCCCGCGCGTTTCGGCCCTGCGCGCGCTCGTGCAAGACCCGACCCCCGACGCCTTCGCGCGTTTTTCCGCGCAGCTGGCAGAGCTGCCCGGCGCCGATGAGATGTTTCTGTCCGAGCAGTGCAGCGCCCTCGACCTCGTGCGCCGTGCCTGCGCGGCGGCTGCTCCGTTCGCGCCGCCGGGCGAAAACTCCCGTCCGCTCCTTTCCGCCAGCACGCTCAAGCTGATGGCAGAGGCCGTGCTCGACCTGCGCTGCGCCACCGATCCGCCGGGGCGCGTCCCGGCCCCCGACGTGATGGTCGTGTCGTTGGCCGACGCCGCCTCCCGGCAGGCCGGCGCCTGCGCGGCCCTCGTCGTCTGCGACCTCGACAGCGAGCACTACTCGGCGGCGTCGCGCGACGACGCGGTCGCGCTGCTCCTCGACAAGCTGGGGGTGCCGCGCGGCGAGGGGACCTTGGAGCGGCAGCGGCGCATGTGGCGCGCGCTCGTCGCCGTGCCGACGCGCCACCTCGTGCTCAGCCGCGTCCTCAACGACGTGGACGGCGAGCCGACCTACCCCTGCCCCATGCTCGAGGAGTTCACCGACCTCTACAGAGACGACACGCGCACCACCGACGACCTGCACAAAGTCTTTGCCATACCGCCCGTCTTGCAGCGCGGGGTGAACGTGTCGGCCCACGCGACGCCGCTGTTCAGCCGCGGCGAGGACGGCTTCACCGACAACGTCGCCTTCGGCCTCGATTCTCCCGCCACGGCCGACGCGCCGGGCGAGCGGCTGGAAGGCGAGGCACTCGAGCGCATGCTGCGCAAGCTGCGCCGCCCGCCGAGAAGCGAGTGGCCGGACGGGGTGGAGCCCGCCGTGCCGCACGACGCGCCCTTGCGCCTCTCGCCCTCGCAGATAGAGGCCTACCTGGAATGCCCCTACAAGTGGTTCGCGGCGCGCTGGATGGGGGTGGGCGTGCCCGACGAGGACTTCGGCCCCCTCGAAAGGGGGTCGTTCGCACACGAGGCCCTGCGTCTGTTTTTCGAGCGCTTCGGCCGCAAGCCGCGCGCCGACGAGGCCGACATGGAGCAGGCCTTCGCGTGCATGGCAGACGTCTGCCGAGAGCTGCTGCTCGCGCAGGAAGACAAGCCGTGCGGAAGCCGTCTGGCGCCGCTGCCGAACAGCCCCATCGAGCAGGGCGAGGTGGCCGAGCTTTGCAAGCACCTGCAGCTCTCCGTCGCGCACGAGCCGTCGTTTCTGATCGGCACGGGCTTCACCCCGAAGCTCTTCGAGTTCTCGTTTGCCGACTACGACGTGGAGCTGGCCGGCTGCCGCCTGACGGGCGTCATCGACCGCGTGGACATAGACGAGGCCGGCAACGCCGTCGTCGTCGACTACAAGGGCTCTCTCAGCGCCGCCTACGACCTGCCCAAAATCAAGGAGTACGCCGACCGCGGGTTTGGGGGGAAGAAGGTGCAGGCGCTGCTGTACATGGCGGCCATCGCCGGCTCGCCAAAGCTGCGCGAGGCCATGTCGGAAGCGGCGGGCACGCACGTGAGGCGCGTCGTCGGCGCCCTCTATCTCTCATATCGCTGCACGCCGCGCGACGCACACGTGCGCGGGGTCTTGGCGCGCGAGGAAGGCGAGACCGGCCTCGTGCTGCCGACGGCGAGCAGCCTCATGCCCCGCTACGCGCTTTCTCCCGACGACGACGAGGAGCCGGGCCTGCCGCAGGTGCTCGCCGACCTGGAGAACATGGTGCGCACGCAGGTGGTCGCGCGCATCGAGGCCGGGCGCGTGCCGCGCGAGCCGAGGGACAGCGGCACGTGCAAGTATTGCCCCGTGGCCGCGTGCGAGGGGAGGATCTCATGAGCTTTTCCGACCTGAAGGGCGGGCAGGTCGCCTGCGCGAAGACCTTCGACCGCTCCATCGCCGTCATCGCCGGCGCCGGCTCGGGCAAGACATTCACCCTGCGCGAACGCGTGGCCAAGGCCTTCGACGCGCACCAAGAAGACGGGCAGGCCGGCCCCATCGTCGAGCACATCGGGCAGGTCATGGCCATCACCTTCACCGAGAAAGCCGCCGCCGAGCTGCGTTCGCGCATCAAGGCGGCGCTGCGCGAGATAGGCAGGCCCGACCAGGCGGTGCTCGTGGACGACGCGTGGATCGGCACCATACACGGGACCTGTTCGCGCATCCTGCGCGAGAATGCCTTCGACCTGGGGCTGGATCCGAACTTCGGGATCGTGCCGGATGATGAATGGGAAGACCTGCGCCGCCAGGCCGTCAACACCGCCCTGTCCGGGGGCGCCGTCTCCTACGAGGCCGTGCAGGCGCTGTTCGTCGAGTATACGCCGGCCAACGTCGAGGCCAGCATCATCAAGCTGATGGACCTGGCCGCGCAAAGCGTGAACGGTTTCGCCGACATCGTCACGCCGCCGGCCCCCGAGCTGCGGAGCCTGCAGCAAAAACTCGAAGACGAGCTGGGCATCCACAGCCGCGTCGCGCTGCCCCCGCTGCCCAACGTGGGCGCGGGCGCCTTTTCCGAGATCTCCGCGTGGCGCGACGCCGTGCGCGACCTGATAGAAGAGGCCCTGTACCTTCCGGCGCCGGCAGACGACGACGGTGAAGGCGGGCGCGGCACGGGCGGGCGCAAGGCGCGCGGCAGGGGCTGTTCCATCTCCTCGCAGCTGCTCCTCGACCTGGAGCTTGCGCTGGCATGGCCGTTCCAAGACGTGCTCTTCTCCCTGGCAGCCGAGGCGGCGCGCATCTTCGATGCGGCCAAGCTCGAACGCGGCCAGCTCGACCAAAACGACCTGCTGTTGAAGGCGGCCGCGGCGCTCGAGCGCCCCGAGATCGCGCGGCGCTACGAGGACCGCTTCGGGCTGGTCATGGTCGACGAGTTCCAGGACACCGACCCCGTGCAGCTGGAGATCATCTCCCACCTCGCAGGGCCCGACAACTGCCGCCTGTGCGTGGTGGGCGACCCCCAGCAGAGCATCTACCGTTTTCGCGGGGCGGACGTGAGCACCTACTCGCGCCACGTGGACGCGCTGCCCGAGCGCAGCAAGATCGCCCTCGACGACAACTACCGCAGCCACGCCGACATACTCGCCTTCACCGACCTGGTCTTCACCGACGACGCGGGGCAGGCCATCGGCGCCTACCAGCGTCTGAACGCGCGCCGCGACGAGTCGCGCTTCTCCTACGACGAGGCTGCGGAAGGCCCGCGCGTGAGCATCGTGGACGTGCACTATTCTGCCGGCGTGGATGCCGCCCGCCGTGTCCAGGCCGAGGCGGTCGCGCGACGTTTCGAGCAGATCCACGAGGCTGGCGGCCGCAGCTACGGCGACATGGCCATCCTGCTGGCGGCGATGACGAAAGTGGCGGATTTCACGGACGCGCTCCAGCGCCACAACATCCCCTACGTGGTGACCAAGGGCTCGGTGCTTGGCAAGATGCCCGAGGCGAAGGGCGTGGTGGCGCTCGCCCGCGCGATCGCGAACCGCGAGGACAGCGAGGCGGTCTTCAGCGTGGAGGAAAGCGCCTTCTTCGGCTTGACCCCCGCCGATTTCACGAACATGAAGATGGGCGGTGAAGACGACGAGCTCTCGGCGCGTGCGCATGCGGCGCGGCGTGTGCTGGCGCGTGCCCGCCGCCGCATCGGCAAGGCCCCGCTCTCGCAGCTGCTCGCAGATGTCCTGCACGAGTCGGGGTGGGTCGCGCGGCTCGAAGAGGAGGTGCGCCGCGACCCGGACCGCCGGGCCGAGAACCACGCCAAGCTCGCGAACGCGCTGAAGGTCGTGCGCATGGCCGAAAACATCGAGGAGGAGCATTTCTGCGACGCGGCCTTCGTCGCCTCCACGCTGGCCGCGCGCATGGAAAACATCGGAGAGCCGCCCGGGGCGCTGTCGGCCAAGGACAGCAACTTCGTGCGCATCATGTCCATCCACGCCTCGAAGGGGCTGCAATTTCCCATCGTCGCGGTCGCCGAGTTCGCTGGCGGCGGGGGCGGGGACAAATTCTCGCGCATCGTCTCCGAACGTATGGCCGACGATCGGGGCAAGGTGTGGCAGTGCGCCCTGCTCGACGCCGCCGCCTCGGCCGACGAATACGAGAAGATCTCGCGGAAATGCCGCGCCGAAAAGACCATGTTCGAGCTCGTGGCTTGCGAGAAAGAGCCCATATCCGACGAGCGCGCGCGGCGCTACGTGTGGCCGGGGGAGGGGCAGGTGGCCGACGCGGCGCAGTTCCGCGCTGCTCTCGTGGCGCATGCGCACGCAGCCGAGGCCGCCGAGCTTGAGCGCAAGCTCTACGTCGCCTTCACCCGCGCGCAAGAGGCCCTCATCGTGTGCATGAAGGCGAAGGAGACGAAGAAGAACGGCCCCTCCATCCCGGCGGGCGTGCAGACGCGCATCGCCGAGGCGCATGACCGAATCGAGGCGCGTTGGGAGTACCGCTTCGAGACCGTCGGGTCCGATGACGCGGGCGCGGCTGCGGGTGATGCGGCTGCGGCGGCGAGCGCGGCTGCGGCGGCGAACGCGGCGGATGGTGAAACGGGCGGTGCGGGTCTTGCCGCCGGCACGGGCGCGGCGGGTGAAGGGGGCGGCGGCGCCGATGCTGCGCCGGGCTTCCTGCTGCCGACTGAGTTCGCACGCCGCCCGCGCGGAAACTGGCGCTATGTCGACGGGCGCGACGCCGACGTGTTCAGCGCCTCGTCGCTTGCCGCCCTCGAAGAAGACGGGCAGGCAGACGCCGCCGTTTCCGCGCCCTCGAAAGATGCGCCGGATGCGCCCCGCGACGCCGCCGAGACGGCGAGCGCCCGCGTGCCCGAGCCGGCGAGCGCCGCAGGCTCGGACGCATGCGCCGAGGCCGCGCCCGTCGCGGCGACCGTGCGCGGCGAAGCCCTGCATGCGTGCGCCCAGTTCGCCGCCCTGCACACCGCGCCCGGCGACCCCATCTGCGCCCTGTCCCAGGAGCGGCTGCACAGCATCGCGCACGCATACGGGCTGCGCTCGAAGGCAGACATCGACGAGCTGGCCAGGCGCATGGACGCGTGGACGGGCAGCGAGGAGGCGAGACGCATCGCCTCGTATGCGCAGCTGCGCTGCGAGGAGCCCTTCTTCATCTCCCTGGCCGCCAACGGCGCGGATGTTGCTGGCGGCACGGGCGCGAGCGCGAACGCCGCCCCGGGCGCCCATGCCCCCTACCTGCGGGGCTTTATTGACTTGCTTGCCTACGACGAGTTCGGGCGCGGCACGGCGCAGGTGGTGGACTACAAGACGGGCTATCTCGACAAGACGCCCGCCGAGCGCGCAGACCACTTCACCATACAGGCCGAATGCTACGCGCTGGCCTTGCTCGCCCAGGGCTTCGAGCGCGTGGAGCTGTCGTTTGTCTTCCTCGACGATGTGGACGCCGCAGGCCAGCCGCAGACGGTCGAGTTCGGGCCGTTTGCCGCCGAGGCGGGCGACGACACGGCACGCGACGCCGACGGGGCGTCCTGCACGCGTGCGTGGCTCTACGCCGACCTGCGCGAAAGGGTCGCCCGTGCCGCCCGCGCCGAGGGCGAGGCCGGCACGGCCCGGGCGCAAGAGGGTGAAGCCCAGGTGCCTCCGGCGGGCGCAGGCGGGACTCTTTCGGCGGCGGCAGACGCGGGCTTCGTGTGTGATTTTGCCGAAACGTTGCCGAAGAACGCGCGATAGTCCAAAGCTTTTTCAGGCAAGCACGCTACTATACGGGGCACGATGACGCAGACCGATCCCTACAAAGCACTCGGACTCAGCGCGGGCGCCTCCAAAGACGAGGTGACCCGCGCCTATCGCAAGCTTGCCAAAAAGTACCACCCCGACCTCAACCCGGGGGATGCGACGGCGGCAAAGAAGATGGCCGAGGTCAACGCCGCCTACGATTCCATCGTGAACGGCACGCCCTACGGCCCGCGCGCGTCGGCCGGGCGCCCTGGGTCTGCGGGCAGCCCCCACACCCAGACGCGCAGCACCGGCTCCTCGACGACCAGCTCGTCGGGCGGCAGCAGGCAGCAGCAGGGCGGCGGGGCATACGGCCCGTTCGCCGGCTACGATTTCGACGAGCGCGCCACGGGCGGCTCCGGGCAGGGCAGCGCCAACGCGGGCAACCCCTTCGAGGAGATGTTTCGCCAGTGGGCCCGCCAGGCGCAAGGCCAGCAGCAGCAACAGAGCTGGCAGCAGCAGCAACAACAACAGCAGCAGGCCTGGCAGCAACGCCGCCAGCAGGCCCAAAGCCAGACGAGCGGCTGCCTGAAGGTCGTCATCATCATCATCGCGATAAACCTGGTCATCAATCTGCTGCTGGGCGGATGCTCGGCGCTGCGCTACGGCATACTCTCCGGCGGCGCGAATTCGAATTCCGGCAGCTCGGCCACCCAGTCCACCCAGACGACCCAGACTTCCCAGGTCCTGGACAGCTCCGCGAACGTCTAGCGCGGACGCGGCGCAAGTTCGCCCACCGCGCCGCTTCACCCGCGCCTCGCGCTGCTTCACCCACAGGGCGCGGCACCTCGCCAACAGGCTGCGGCGCTTCACCCGCAGGCCGCGCGGCTTCACCCATGCCCTCGCGCGGCGGCCTTCATCCGATGCGCGCGCGTGCCATATAGCCGCAGGGATGCGCTTTGGGGTACCATGCACACCCATCGGGAGGATTCTCGCAGAACAGGAACGAGTATGGTGAAAAGCGCTTTGGGGGCAACGAGGGGCGGCAAGCGGACGGCCGGCATCGTCGTCGCCGTCGTGGTCGTGGCCCTCATCATCTTCGGCGGCGGCGCCTATCTGTTCACCCAGCTGTTCACCGGGCAGATCCGCCAGGTCGGCCAGATGCAGACCATGCAGCTCACGGCGTCGAGCTACGCTCCGAAGGTGGAGGCGAGCGGCTCGTTTCGCGCGGCGTCCAGCGCGGCGGTCAGCCCCGAGGTGGACGGCACGATCAACGACGTGAAGGTGAAGTCCGGCGACGCGGTGAAGAAGGGCGACGTCCTCTTCACCATCGACAACGCGCAGATCACCCAGGAGGCCAACTCCGCGAAGACGGCCTACGACGAGGCGACGGCTGCTCTGACCACGGCAAACAGCGCCCTCGAGGAGGCTAACTCGAAGTTGAAGACGGCGCAGGAGGCGCGCGATACGGCCAAGTCGGCGGCCGAGACCCGCGACGCTGCCGAGGCGGCCAGGCAGCAGCGCGACCAGCAGTCCAGCGCGACGCAGAAGCGCTCCGCTGCGAGTGCGGGCGCCACCATAGTGCCCGTGACCTCGGCATCCGGCAGCACGTCCACGTTCGACTCGACGGCCTACGACGCGGCCGTAGACGAGGCGCAAAGCGAGGTGGACAAGGCGCAGTCCCAGGTGGACACGGCGAAGAAGACGGCGGATGCGGCCAAGACCACCTACGACAACGCGGCCGCGAAGGCAGAAAAGCTCACGGTCTCGGCGCCGTCGGACGGCACGGTCGTGGACCTGAAGGTGCAGAAGGGCATGACCTCGCAGGCGGTGAACTCGCAGGGCGCCGCGCTGCAGATCGCCGACCTGTCCACCCTGACCGCCGTGGTGACGGTGCCCGCCTCGCAGATCGCGACCATCTCGACGGGGCTGAAGGCGACCATCACGTCCTCGTCGCTGCCCGACCAGACGATCAACGCGACCGTCTCGAAGGTGGGCGACGCGCCCGTCGCGGCCAGCACGTCCACGCAGAACAGCTCGAGCTCGAACAGCAGCTCGAACGCGAGCACGAACTCCACCACCACGCAGACGAGCTGGGCAGGCGCGTCCGTGCTCAAGGCGGCAAGCTCCAGCTCCAATTCGAGCTCCGGTTCCAGTTCTTCTTCGAGCCAGTCCACGCAGGACTCCTCGACGAGCTACTACGAGGTCACCC
>CAVAWX010000016.1:0-13634 GCA_963592385.1 Acidaminococcaceae bacterium
CGGCATGACGGCCGCGCACATGGGCGTGGCCACGGGCCGCAGCTACCAGGACGCCATCGTGGGCGCGGCGCTGTGCGGCAAGAACAACTCGATCCTCGTCTTGGCCGACGACAAGAACTCGACCAACGTCAGCGTCGTCGCGGCGAACAAGGCCGAGCTGGGCAACGCCGCCTACATCTTCGGCGGCACGCAAGCGGTCTCGCTCGCCGTCGAGAAGGCGATCCTCGCGGCCAGCAAGTAAGCGCACAGCCAAAACCATCCGTCCTTACCCGACGGACCCGAAGGGGGCTCATCCCGAGCCCCCTTCTTTTTTGCGTGCATACTTTTTTCATATGATATGATGTGACAAAAAAGGAGCGCATGATGAAGCTGTACATACATCCGAGAATCCACCGACGGCACCCGCAGCTCGCCGAAGAGGATGTCAAGGCTGCATTCAACAGCATTTTCAAATACATACGCCGTTCGTCTGGCGAGTGCGTGGGCATAGGCATGGACGGCAAACAGCGCCTTGTGGAGCTCGTTTTTCGCGAGTGCGAGGATTGCATCGTCGTCTATCACGCTCTCACGCCGCCGACGACAAAGGTCATGAAAGCGCTTAGGATGATTCGATAGGAGGAAGCCACCATGAAGATGACGGAGACGAAATTGAATTCGATGCTCGGCCTGACGGCAGAAGAACTCGACGCCCTGGGCGAGGCCTACGACGACGACCGCGTCGACTTTTCCGATGTGGAAGAGGTGCTCGACGGCTCTCCGCTCGACTACATCGGATCCAAGCGCGAGACGTTCATCCTCGATGCGCAGCAGTTCAAGCGGGTGAAGCTGCTTGCGAAAGAACAGGGCTGCACGAAATCCGACATCTACCGCAAGGCCGTGCAGGCATACCTCGACGCCGAGCAGTTCGCGCAAGCGTCGTGAGGGGGCTTGCCGAGCGGGGGCGCTTGTGCGGCATGCATGGCGTGCGCTTTGTGCGAAAATCTAGCCCGCTCGTGCGCTTTGTGCGAACATAGAGCGGTTTTCACGAGGAAACGAGGCGCTTTGCCTTTCGGCGCGGCCGCGCGTGCACGCACGCGGACGCATGCGCAAGGGGGCGCTACGAGAGGGTTCATGCAAGACGCACATGTACATACCCCGGATACGACGCGCCGCCGGCCTGCGCTGCTCGCGATGACGGCGGTGCTCGTCTGCCTGCTCGTCGCGGTGGCCTTCGTCGTCGTCTTGCAGTTCCGCTCGCTGTCGCCGCACGGCGCCTCGAGCGCCACCGACGTCGTCTCGCAGGTGAAGTCGCAGCTCTCCCAGGCCGACGAGGCGCTTGAGCCGGCGGGCACGCTGGCGGAGAAGGGGGTGGATGCGGCGGCTGACTCGGGCTCGTCGGCCTCCTCCGGCTCGTCTTCATCGACGACGTCATCTTCCGGTTCAACATCCGGCTCGGCTTCATCCTCCGGCTCGTCGTCGTCCTCGTCGTCGAGCGCATCCACCTCGTCCGCTTCATCATCGTCGACCAAGGACGTGGCCTCGCATCTCTCGCAGCTCTCGTCCGCTTCGCGCGCGCTGTCCGAGGCCTCCACCATCTTCACCGCGAACAAGGACTACCTGGCCGCGCAGGAAGGCTCCGAGCTGGCCTCGGCGCTGGAGACGGCCATCGCCCAGCGCCAGGAGATGCTTGCCTGCGCGCAGTCGATCCTGGCCGCCTCGCGTAGCGCCCACGCCATCCGCGCCGACGCCCAGACCATCTTCACCGAGATGAAGACCGCCGCCACCGCGATGGCCGACTCCGCCACCACCACGCAAAACAGCACGTCGGAGGCGGCGCTGTCCCAGGCGCTCGTCTACGACAAGGCCGCCAGGGAAAGCCTCGAGCGCGCGAAGGCCGCGATGGCCAGCTGCACCTCGAAGCTCCCGGCGAAAGGCTCCGGCGTCACCTCGCTGGAAAACTACCTCTCCAAGCAGCTCGACGCCGCGCAGGCCCTCCAAGAGGCTGACGAGGCGCTGCTTGCCGCGGACGCGGACGGCGCCACGCAACATCTGAACAGCTACCAGGCGGCACTCGACCAGACGAGCGCCCTGGAGAAATCGATACCGACGAGCGCCGACGAGCTGGTGAAAACCGTCTACTACTCGCTGGGCGACAGCGGCCTGTCCGTGATGGACGCCGAGTCGCGCTATGCGGAGGCGGCCGAGAAGACGAAGACGGCAGACAAGGCGATAGACGCCTTTTTGTCCTGAGAGGAGCGACACGCGATGATCGAACGCTACACACGCGAGGAGATGGGCCGCATCTGGAGCTTGGAGAACAAGTTCGAGGTGTGGAAGGAGATAGAGGTCCTGGCCTGCGAGGCCCAGGCGCAGATAGGGCTTTGCGGCATCACGGCCGAGGAAGCCGCCTGGATCCGCGCGCACGCCGACTTCACCGTGCCCGAGATCGACGAGGTGGAGCGCGTGACGAACCACGACGTCATCGCCTTCACCACCGTCATGGCGCGCTACATCGACGCCGAGGTGCCGGCCGGCCAGCCCAAGCCCAGCCGCTGGGTCCACTACGGCATGACCAGCTCGGATCTGGGCGACACGGCGCTGTGCTACCTCGTGTGCCAGGCCCTCGACATCGTGATCGACGACGTGCGCCGCCTCGGGCGCATCGTGCGCCGCCGCGCCTTCGAGGAAGCCGACACCCTGTGCGTGGGGCGCACGCACGGCATCCACGCCGAGCCCATGACCATCGGGATGAAGTTCGGCATGTGGGCCTGGGCTCTGAAGCGCGCCGAGCAGCGCCTGCTGCAGGCCCGCGAGGGCATAGCCGTGGGCGCCATCTCGGGCGCGGTGGGCACCTACTCCAACATCGACCCGCGCGTCGAGGCCTATGTGTGCGAGAAGCTGGGCCTTGCGCCCGACCCCCTGTCCACGCAGGTCGTCGCCCGCGACCGCCATGCGCAGGTGCTGGCCGCGCTGGCCGTGGGGGCCGCCACCTTGGAGCAGATCGCCACCGAGGTGCGCTCGTTGCAGAAAACCGACACCCTCGAGGCCGAGGAGCCCTTCGCGCGCGGCCAGAAGGGCTCGAGCGCCATGCCGCACAAGCGCAACCCCATCACCGTCGAGCGCGTCTGCGGGCTGGCACGCGTGGTGAAGGCGAACGCGCAGGTGGGCTTCGACAACGTGGCCCTGTGGCACGAGCGCGACATCTCGCACTCCGGCGCCGAGCGCGTGGTGCTGCCCGATTCCTTCACCGCGTTCGACTACATGTGCGCGAAAATGGAGACGATACTAGACGGGCTGGTGCTCTACCGCGAGAACTCGCGGGCCAACCTCGACCGCACGCGCGGCCTGATCTACAGCTCGCGGGTGCTGCTCGCGCTGGTGAACGAGGGCCTGACGCGCGAGGACGCCTACGTGGTGGTGCAGCGCAACGCCATGAAGGTGTGGGGCGATTTGCAGCAGGCCGTTGCGGGGCCGAGTTTCCGCGAGCTGCTGGAGGCGGATGCCGATTGCGCGCTGACGGCCGCGCAGCTCGACGAGATATTCGACCCGCAGGCGTTTTTGACGCGCAAGGACGTCGTGTTCGAGCGGCTGGAAGGCTGCGAGTTCTAGGGAAAGCGAAAGAGGAAGGGTGAACGAGATGATCGAGCAGGGAGCAGACGGGACCTTCGTGCACATGAACCGCGGGACGTGCTCGCGGGCGGTGGCGTTTCGCCTCGACGAGGAGGGGCGCGTCCACGACGTGCGCTTCGAGGGCGGCTGCGACGGCAACCTGAAGGGCATCGCCAAGCTCGTGGAGGGCATGCCGGCCGAGCAGGTGGAGAAGTGCCTCGCGGGCAACGAGTGCGGCTTCAAGAAGACCTCGTGCCCCGACCAGCTGGCCGTGGCGCTTTCCGAGGCGCGCGGGGCGTAAGGGCGTAAGGGGCGGCGTTTCTTGGACAGGCGCGGACAGGACAAAAGCATGGTGAAGAGGACGGGCGCGGCGTCGGGCGGGCTGCCGGGCACGGGTGCGGGTGCGGCGGCGCCGGGTGTGGCGTCAGCTGCGGCGCCGGGCGTGGCGTCAGCTGCGGATGCGGCATCGGGCGCGCGCGGCGCTTCGCATATGCACGCCCCCCTTACCCGCAGGCAGGCCCTGGGGCGCATGCTCGGCGCGGGCGCGGGCCTCGTGCTCGGCGCTGCGGGGCTGGCAGGCGCGGGCGCGCTGTCCGGCTGCTCGCGCAACTCGGGCTCCGGCACGCCCGACGTGCTGCAGGTGGGCGCCGACGACGTGGTCACGCTCGACGGCTTCACCGAGATCTCCGACACCTCGGGCATCTGCAACGTCGTCGATCTGGCCTCGCTGGCATCCGGCACGCAGCTCTTCACCACGGGAAAGGGGGTCGCGGCGGCCCTCGTGGCCGGCGAGAAGGCCTCGCCGCTGTCCACCGTGCAGCTCGTGGACCTGGCCCGCGGGCGCACCTTCGACGCGCTGGGGCAGGCGCAGGGCACGGACGCGGGCTTCGAGATCTATGCCGCGGGCGCCAGCGACAATCTGCTCGCGTGGACGGAATCCAACTACCTCACCGGCGAGTGGGCGGTCTACGCGGCCGAGATGCGCCTGAACCAGACCAGCCGCGAGCTGCGCAACGACGACGGCATCTACTACACGAGCACGTCCAACGAGTACGCGATCGGCGACGCGGTGAAGGTCGACGAAGGCGACGGCGGCTACGACGCGCCGCTGGTGTGCGCGGTCGGCTCCAACGCCTACTGGATCGTGCAGCCGGCCCAAGACGGCGCGCGCGAGAAGGAGGACTCGCTGCTGAAGGTCTCGGCGGGGCGCGGGCCGGCAAGCGCGCTCCTCACCTCGCACGGGCGCTTCAACGGCCAGATCTGCGCGAGCGCCGACACCCTGACCGTCATGCCGCGCGCCCAGGCCTCCTCGGGCGTCTACTACCAGATGACGGCCATCTCGGCCAGCTCGGGCCAGACGCTTGCCACGCAGGTGCTGCCGAGGGGCTACCAGCCGGGCGCGGCCGTCTACATGGGCGGCGCCTTCGCCTTCACCATCGGGGCGTCCTACGACTACGGCGGCGGCATCGCCAACGTGGGCACCTACTACCCGATGCCGGACGGCAAGTGGCTGCGCCTCACGCGCCAGCCCGTCACCGCGCCGGGCCTGTGCCAGGGGTGGCTGTTCAGCAAGTCGGGCGCGCGCACCGCCTTCGTGGACATGGAGCGGCGGCGCTATTTCACCGTGAACGCGCCGGGCGAGTCCGCCGACTACGGCGACTACGCGGCGTGCGTGGGCGAGGTGGACGCCATCTACAACTACGCCTCCATCACCAAGGGCAGCGGCGAGCGGCACGTGCAGCTGCGGCGCATCGAGTTGCAGCCGCCGTCGTAGGGCGGGTGAAGCGGGGCGGCGGGTGAAGGGAGCGCGGGCCGCTTGTCGCGCGTGCCGCCTGCGTGCGCGTGCCCCCGTTCGCCATCACTCTCTTCACCATGCGCGCGCGTGCCCTCGTTCACCATGTGCGGCGTGAGTGCCCGATGTGCCCGGCGCGCACATGTCGAATTGGCAGCAGCTTTCGCCAAGCCTGCGCCGCAGGTGCTACACTATGAACTCGATGTGCAACGCACACGATGTGCACCATGCAATTTCTCGTGAAGGAGTTCTCCCATGGACATGGGTTCCGAAACACGCCGCATACTCTTGGTCGAAGACGAGAAGGCGATCCGCGACGCGGTGCAGGCCTACCTCGAGCGCGAGAGCTACTGGGTCACGCCCGCGGGCGACGGCCAGGAGGCGCTCGACGCGTTTTCCCTGCACCCCTACGACCTCGTCATCCTCGACCGCATGCTGCCGAAGGTCCCGGGCGACAAGGTCTGCCGCGTCATACGCGACAGCTCCGACGTGCCCATCATCATGCTCACGGCAAAAGGCGAGGTCGAAGACCGCATCATCGGCCTGGAGCTGGGCGCCGACGACTACCTGATCAAGCCGTTTTCCCCGCGCGAGCTGGTCGCCCGCGTGCGCGCGCTGCTGCGCCGGGCCAACATCTCCGAAGAGCCGCTGCGCGAGGTCTCCGAGTACGGGGATCTGGTCATCGACCTGACGGGCCACAAGGTCACGGTCGCCGGCGAGGAAGTGGACCTCACGGCCAGCGAGTTCAAGCTGCTCACCACCCTCGCGCGCTATCCGGGCCGTGTCTACTCGCGCATGGAGCTGGTGGAAAAGGTGCTCGGCTACGACTTCGAGGGCTACGAGCGCACCATCGACAGCCACGTGAAGAACCTGCGCGCCAAGCTCGGCGACGACCCGCGCAACCCGACCTGGCTCTACACGGTCCACGGCGTGGGGTACCGCTTCGAGGCGCCCAAGACCGAGAAAAAGGACGACGCGCAAGGAGCGGACGCGAGCGGGGCGAACGCGAAAGAGGCGAGCGCGTCGAAGGGGGAGTAGCCCTTCGTGGAAGGCAACGACTCCGGACAGATGGGGACGCGCGCGGGCGGCGATTCTAGGGGCGGCGCGGGCGGCGTGCCCGAGGGCGGCGCGTCTGCGAGCAGCGTGTCCAAGAGCGCCGCGCCCAAGGCTGACGGCTCCAAGCGGGCGCGGCCGTTTCTGCTCTACCTGGCCGGCGCCTTCGTCCTGACGGCCATACTCACCGCGCTCGTCACGGTGGCCGGCATCATCGTCGCCTACAACGTGCACCGCGACAACCTGCTGAGCGACACCGACCTCTACGCGGCCTTTCTCGTGGCCGCCGTCGTCTCGCTTGCCGTGGCGGTGGTCGTGGGGATGGTGTTCGCGAGCGGCATCGCGCGGCCCGTGGAGCTGATCGCGCGCACGGCCGAGAGCATCAAAGAGGGCGATTTGTCGGCGCGCACGGGCCTGTCCGGCCAAGACGAGCTGTCGCGCCTCGGGCAGATTTTCGACGAGATGGCCGACTCCATCGAACGCGACCGCGACCTCGAACGCCAGCTCATCGGCGACGTGGCCCACGAGCTGCGCACCCCGCTGATGGGGATGCAGGCCACGATCGAGGGCATCCAAGACGGCGTGCTGCCCGCCGACGACGAGCACCTGTCCACGCTCGCGGCCGAGACGGGCAGGCTCGGGCGCCTGGTCGAGGCGCTGCTGCACCTGAACCGCCTGGAAAACGGCACCGTGCAGGCGCGCAAGGAGCAGCTGGACTTGAGCGGGCTGGTGGCCGACCTCGTCTTGACGCAGGAGGCCTTCGTCGAGAGCATGGGGCTCGATTTCGAGGCCGAGATCGAGCCGGGCGTGCTGGTCGTGGGCGACCGCGACCTGATGACGCAGGTGGTGGTGAACCTCATGTCCAACGCCGTGCGCTACACGCCGGAGGGCGGCAGCGTGCGGCTGTCGCTTGCGCGTTCGGGCGGCAACGCGCACATCGCGGTGGGCGACACCGGCATCGGCATCTCCGAAGACGACATCGACAAGGTGTTCAGCCGCTTCTGGCGCGCCGACGAGGCCCGGCAGCGCACGAGCGGGGGGCTGGGCATCGGGCTTGCCCTCGTGCGCGAGGTGGTCGACCAGCACCACGGCAGCGTGCAGGTGGAAAGCGAGCTGGGGCGGGGCAGCACCTTCACCGTGGTCATCCCGCTCGCGCCCGAAGACCCGGGCAGCCGCATCTCCACCGACAAGGTGGCCATGCGCAAGGTGGCGCGCGCGAAGAAGAGCGCCGCGAAGAAGGAGCTTGACCGCGCGCGGCGCGAGCAGCGGGTGAACGAGAAGGCGGCCGGCAAGGCGCGGCGCATGGAGGAGCGGGCGCGGCGCGATTTGGAGCGGCAGCAGCGCGAGCAGGACAAGCAGGCGCAGCGCGGCCAGGCGCATGTGCTCGAGCGCGATAGGCAGAGCCTGAGCTTTTTCGGCACGAAGTTCCCGCTGGCGCTGCGGCGTTCGGCGCAGATACAGCGCGAGCGCGACGGCGGGGAGCCGGCGGCCAAGAGCGCGGTGAACAGGGCGCGCGCGGCGGGCGGCACGCAGGCAGGAGGCGCGGCGGCGGACGCTGCGGCGCATGGGGAAACGGCGCACGGCGCCACGGCGCAGCAGGCGTCCGCGGCGCAGCATGACGCGGCACCGGGGCACGGCGCGGCGCAGCAGCATGACGCGGCGCCGGGGCACGACGCAGGAAACGAAGAGCACGACACGACGCGAGGAGCATGACATGGGCGAGACGAACACGACGGCGCAGGCCGCAGGCGGTGCGGCGCAGGCCGCAGGCGAGGCGCAGGCAGGCGCCCTGCGGCCGGACACGCAGGGCAAGGTGCGCGACCTCTACGACCTGGGCGACACGCTCCTGCTCGTGGCCAGCGACCGCATATCGGCCTTCGACTACATCCTCCCCGACGAGATCGCCCACAAGGGCGAGGTGCTGACGCAGCTCTCGCTGTTTTGGCTCGACTTCTTCGCCGACCGCATCGAAAACCACCTGGTCAGCGCCGATGTGGCCGACCTGCCCGCCAAGTTCGCGCCGTATGCGGACTATCTGGCCGGGCGCTTCATGCTGGTGAAGAAGGCGCAGATGTTTCCCGTCGAGTGCATCGTGCGCGGATATCTCACGGGCAGCGGCCTTGCCTCCTACGAGCGCGACGGCCGGGTGTGCGGCATCGAGCTGCCAGACGGCCTGGTCGAGGCCTCCGAGCTGCCCGAGCCCATCTTCACCCCCTCCACGAAGGCCGCCCTCGGCGACCACGACGAGAACATCTCGTTTGCCCAGCTCGAAGAGCTTGTGGGTGAAGACGACGCCCGCCTGCTGCGCGACACGTCCATAGAGCTCTACCGCGCCGCGGCCGCGCACGCCAAGGAGCGCGGCATCATCATCGCGGACACGAAGTTCGAGTTCGGGCGCGTGGACGGGCGGCTCGTGCTGGCCGACGAGGTGCTGACGCCCGATTCGTCGCGCTTCTGGCCGAGCGAGGGGTACGCGCCCGGGCAGGTGCAGCCCAGCTTCGACAAGCAGTACGTGCGCGACTGGCTCTCCGGCGCGTGGGACCGCACGGGGCAGCCGCCGCACATGCCCGAAGAGGTGCAGCAGGCCAGCGCCGCCAAATACGCGCAGGCATACGAAATGCTGACAGGTCGCCCCTTCACCGCCC
The DNA here is from genome assembly GCA_963592385.1 of Acidaminococcaceae bacterium. Taxonomy (GTDB): domain Bacteria; phylum Actinomycetota; class Coriobacteriia; order Coriobacteriales; family QAMH01; genus CAVAWX01. Next base: position 9,079 of record CAVAWX010000016.1, read on the forward strand.
AATCGCGGGTATAGTAGGGGGCTATGCAGCCGCGTGGCTAGTCGGCGCGGCCAGACCCCTTCGCCCGCAGGGCCTATGTGCGGGAAAGGGCGGCAGGGCCTTTCGCCCGCGAAACGCACGTGCGGGTGGCAGGCGACACGAGGAAAAACGTCCGCGCAGCGCGGCACGAGACGAAAGGCGAACACGCAGATGACGCAGCGAAACCCGATGAACCAACGCAACACGAGCGACAAGCACACCGGCTCGTCGCGCAAATCGTCGGCCAGCGCCAAGCCGAAGGCGAAGGCGGCTGCGAGCGTGCACCAGACCTCGTCCAAGGCCACGCGCAAGCAGCAGGAGCAGAAGGACAAAGACAAGCAGCGCGAGGAGCGCGTCGCGGCGCAGAAGCGCGCGGCCGTGCTGAGCGCGCAGACCAAGCAGCTCGACGAGTACAAGAAGTGGCGGCGCATCTGGTGGATCGTCATCGTCGTGGCCATCGTGGCGGTCGTGGCCTCGTGGCTCTTCTCCTGGCTGGGGCGCGAGGGGCGCCTGCCCGAGGCCCTCGTCCCCGCGACCACGCCCGTCTCCATCGGCGGCCTGGTCATAGGCTATGGCGCGATCATCGCCGCGCTGGTCATCGACTTCAAGAAGATCCGCAAGTTCCGCCGCGAGCAGGAGGCCAAGGCGGCCAAGATGTCGAACTCGCAGCGCCGCAAGCTCGACGCGGCCATCGCCGAGCAGGAGGAACGCGAGCGGGCCGAGCGCGAGGAGAAGCGCAACAAGAAGAAGGCGCGGCGTGCGGGCAAGGACGCTGCGGCGGACGGTGAAGCAGGCGCGGAGAAGGACGGCGACGAGAAGGGCGTCGGAACGGGCGCCGCGAAAGGCGCGGACAAGAAGGGCGCTGCGGAGAAGAAGGGCGCACACGAGAAGGACGGGCGCAAGAAGGGTGCCGCAGGCAAGGGTGCCGCGAAAAAGGACGTCGCGAAAGAGGCTGGTGAAGAGGGCGAGCCGGACGAGAAGAGGGGTGCGCACAGCAAAAAGCCCGCGTCGGGGGCGCACAGCAAGGGCGCGTCCAAGACGACCGGCGCCCACAGCAAGCCCTCGCGCCGCGCGGAGGACGACGCCGCGCCGAGCAAGAAGGATTCCCCCGACTCGAAGGCCGACGCCGACGAAAAGGACTGATGCCCCATGCTGCTACGTGCGAAATACGTCATCCCCGTCACCGCCGACTACATCGAAGACGGCGCCGTGCTCGTGAGAGGCGAGCGGATCGTGGAGCTGGGCCCGGCAGCCGAGCTTGTGCGCGCGCACCCGGACGAAGAAGTGCGCGACTTCGGCCAGGCGGCCATCATGCCGGGCTTCGTGGACCTGCACACGCACCTGGGATTTTCGGCGTTGCGCGGCATGTTCGACGACCTGCCGTACGCGCAGTGGAAGCGCGCCGTGCTGCGCACCGAGCCGTTTTTCACCGACGAGGACTGGCTGGCCTCCGCGCGCGTGGGGGCGATGGAGGCGGTGGCCAGCGGCATCACCACCGTCGCCGACATCACCGCGCGGGGAAAGTCGTTCGAGGCGGTCAACGAGATCGGCCTGCGCGCCCGCATCTACCAGGAGGTCCTCACCTCGCATGCCGATCGCGCCGAGCAGGTGGTGGCAGACGGGCTGGCGGCTGTCGAGCGCATGCGCGCGGCGGCAGATCCCAGCCGCATCGACTTCGGCATCGCGCCCGGGCCGATCTACGCGTGTCACCCGAAGGTCTTGCGCGCGGTGGCCGAATGCGCGACCGAGCACGGCCTGCCGCTTGCCCTGCATGTGGCGGGCAGCCGCGAGGAGGTTGACTTCGTGCGCTACGGCTCGTCGCCGTTTTCCGTGCACGCCACCGACGCCACGCACGACAGGCAGCGCGTGGAGGAAAAGAGCAGCTATCAGCCGTGGCTGCCGGCCGGCACGAGCCCTGTGCGCTATGTCTACGACTGGGGGGTGCTGAGCGCGCCCGAGGTGCTGGCCATCCACTGCGTGCACATCGACGACGACGACATACAGCTTCTGGCCGACAACGACGTGGCCGTGGCCTACTGCCCGCGCATCCACGCGAAGCTGGGCATGGGCACCGCGCCCGTGGGCAAGATGCGCCGCGCGGGGCTGCACCTGGGCTTCGGCACGGATTCGCCGTGCGCGACCGACACCACCGACATGATCGAGGAAGCGCGCTTCGGCCTCATGCTCACGCGCTCGCTGTACGCGAGCGGACGCGCGGCCCTGACGGCGAAGACGGCGCTGAAGCTGGCCACCATCGAGAGCGCGCGGGCGTTGCGCATGGATGGAGAGATCGGCTCGCTCGAGGCGGGCAAGCAGGCCGACATCATCGCCATCGACCTGCACAACTCGCACCAAAACCCCACCACGAACCCGGAGTCTGCGGTGGTCTACACGGCCAACCAGGACAACGTGCAGATGACGATGGTGGGAGGGCGCGTGCTCTACGACGACTTCTCGCATGTGTCCGGCATCGAGCGCGACGCGAACATAGAGGCGGTGCGCAAGCTGCGCGCCCGCCTGCGCGACAGGTCCGGCGACGACGCGTTGCACGACAGGCTTGTGGAGGACGCGAGCGTGGACAGGAAAGACCGCTACGATAGGTGAGAGGCGATTCGGGGAGCGAGGCGCCGCACGCCGTGCGGGTTTGCGCGGGGCCGCGTGGGTTTGTCTGGGATAGGCGGCTTTGCCTGGGGCAGGCGGCTTTGCGCACGACAGAAACGACCGTTACGACAGCACGACAGAAACGACCGTTACGACAGATAGGGATTGCAGAGAAATGGCACAGCGGAAAAAGAAGAAGCAGATGACGAGCAAGGAGGCCGCCGAGCGCGCGGAGCTGGAGGAATACGCGGCCGGGCGCAGCAAGCGGCGCAAGAGCCTGGCCAAGACCATCGTGTTGGTGCTCCTGTGCGTGGCGCTGGCGCTCTCGTTTTGCCTGCCGTCGCTCTCCTTGCTGATCAGCAGGTAGGGGCGCGCGAGGGCGCGGTGAGGGGGCGTAGAGGGCGCTCGTGAGGTGCGGTGGAGTGCAAGCCGGCCTGCGATGTGGCACTCGTTTTCATTTTGCGCGACGCGTCCTTTTACGCTGCGTAATCCGTTTTCACCTCGCACGACATGTCCCTTCACCCCCTGCATGGCATGTGAAGATATGGTGAAGACGGCGGCGTGATTCGCCCGCCCTGCGCGACAACTGAAAATTTTTTCCGATGGGAAAGGAGGCGCCTGCCGCGTGCGGGCGCTTTTTTCATGCCCTGCTGCGTGCGCGTTTGAGAAAGCGTTCAGGTTTCGTTCGGTGGTTTGTTCAGATTGCGTATAGGTTTTGGGGGGTGGTTTGTTCAGGTGCTTTTGCGCGAAAGTCTTCCCTGCATTGCACGGCCGTGAAAGGCGAAGGGGAGGCAAGTGAGCAGACAGCGCAAACAGACCATCGCCGCGCTCGTGTGCGCGGTCTTGGCCGTCGTGGGGGTCTTCGCCTACACGGCCACCATCAAATCCGAGGCGCAGGTGCAGCGCTCCGCCGCCCTGCAGCACTACGGCGGGGAACGCGCGCAGGTGATCATGGCCAGCGAGGACATCGCCGTGGGCAGCACCATCGGCTCGGGCAACGCGAAGAGCGCCGAGTGGCTGGTGGACTTGCTGCCCGGCGGCGAGGTGGCCACCTCGCTCGAGCAGGTGGACGGCCTCGTCGCGCAGACCGACATCAAGAAAAACGAGCCCATCCTCATGGACCGGGTCGGCAGCGGGTCCGCGCGCATCAGCGTGCCGGACGGCTTGGAGGCGGTCAGCGTCTCGACCGACGACGTGCTGGCCGTGGGCGGGGCCATCTGCGCCGGCTCCTTCGTGGACGTCTACGTGGAGACCTCCGAGGGCAAGATCGTCTTGCTCGGCCAGAAGATCCTCGTGCTGGAGACCTCGAACCTGAAGAACTCCGAGGGCGTCGAGCTGTCGTGGGTCACCTTGGCGGTGAAGGGCGAGAGCGTGGGGGAGCTGATATCCGCCTCCGCCAAGGGGACCATACATTTCGTCTTGCCGAGCACCTCGGCGAAAGGGGAGGGAAAATGATCGACTACGAGCTTGCGGAAAGCTACTACCAGGGCGTCGTGGGCAGCGCGACGCTCCTCGAGACGAGCCGCATCCCGCGCATCGTCGCCGAAAGCGGGCGCATCGCATGTCCTGCGTGCGGGACGGTCGGCGAGGGGAGCGGGGCGCAGGATGTGGCCGTGGCCTCGGGGGCGTTGCCGGGGGAGCCGTCGAAGGAATTGACGAGCATGCTGCCGGGGGAGCCGTCGAAGGGGCTGTTGGGGAATCCGTATCGTCTTGACGCGGCGGACATCGCGGGCACCGTGTGCGCGAAGCACCTGAAGGTGGCCATGCCGGCCAGCGCATCTGCACGGGGCGCGTCTGCATCCGCTTCTGCTGCCTCTGGCGCATCTGAGCCTGCGACCGCCGTGCCCGTGCCTGCCGCATCCCCTGTGTCCAAGTCCACGTGCGGCACATCTGTGCCGGATGCATCTGCGTTCTCTGTGTTTTCCGCCCCCGCCATC
>CAVAWX010000016.1:13644-25307 GCA_963592385.1 Acidaminococcaceae bacterium
TCACCGCGGCGAGGGGCGCTCGTGCGCGAGAAGCCGGCCGCGCGCGAGAAAAGGAGGCGCGGCGGCGGCCGCTGCAGCCAAGCCCGCACGTCCGGCGCGTCGGCCGCAGGAGGACGTCGCAAGCGTCCCCATCATCAGCGTGGTGTCGGCAAGCGGCGGGACGGGGCGCAGCACCATCGCCCTGCTCGCGGCCTATCTGTGCGCCCGCGCGGGGCTTGCCACCGTGCTGCTCGAGGGGGACCTGCAGTTCGGGGACTACGCTTTCTGGCTGGGGCTCGACGACCGCGCCTCGGCGCTCGGGGACGCCGATGTGGAGGCGGTCGAGCTTGCGGACAACCTGCGCCTGTTCAAGGCGCCGCTTTTGCCTGAGGCCGCCGAGGAGGTAAGCGACGGGGTGGCCGCCGCTCTGCCGCGCCTCGTGCAGGCCGCCGACGTGGTCATAGCCGACACCGGGGGTTTTTGGAACGGGTTCACGGCGAATCTCCTTCTGTCCTCGGCGCTCTTCTTCATGGTCGTGGACCGCAGGCCCTCGTCGATCATGGACGCGGTGAAGGCGGCGGAGCTGTGCACGAGGATCGGCGTGCCCGCCCTGCGCATGGTGCCCGTCTACAACCGTTGGAGCTCGCGCGCGCTCATCGGGGCCGACGAGGCGCGCAAAGCGCTCGACGCCGACGACATCTACTGCATCCCGGAAGGCAAGCAGACGGTCGAGGACCTGCTGGGCAAGGGCGATGTGGCGACCCTCGTGGAGTCGGAAAACCCTGCGGTGCTGGGCGTGGAGCGCCTGTTGAAAGACGTCTTGCCCCGCGTGGGGCATCTCTACAGCCCGCCCGAGCGCGGGTCCAGGCGCAAGAGGCGCGGAGGCATCGCATGAGGCTGTCCGACTACATGCGGGAGGGCGCGGAGCCGGCTGCCGCGCAGCAGGTCAGCGCCGGCGCCTCCTTGGAGCGGGAGACCCGGGCGCTCAGGGAGGCACTCTACCGCGAGATGCCCAGCGAGCGCATCGCCCAGCTCGCGGCCCTCGGGCACGACCGGGCGCGCGCGGAGCTTGCCTGCGCGGTCGAGCAGATTTTAAACCGCGCGCAGCCGGGGACCTACGCCGAGGCGCACAGGCCGCTTCTCGTGCAGGGCGTGCTCGACATGGTCTTGGGGCTGGGGCCTCTCGAGGAGCTGCTGGCCGACCCGGACATCACGGAGGTGATGGCAAACGGCCCGCAGCACGTCTTCTTCGAGCGCGACGGCGTCATCCATCCCTGTCCGCGCACCTTCTCCTCCGAAGAGGAGCTGCGCCTCGTGGTGGACCGCATCGTCTCGCCTCTGGGCAGGCGCGTGGACGAGCAGAGCCCCATCGTGAACGCGCGGCTGCCGGAAGGGCATCGCGTCAACGTCGTCATCCCGCCCATATCCATGGAGGGCACCGCGTTGACCATACGGAAGTTCCGCACGCGGGCGTTCACCCTCGAAGAGCTCGTGGGGCTGGGCACCTTGTCGCCCGGCATGGCGCAGCTGCTTTCCTGGGCGGTGCGGGCGCGCAAGAACATCGCCGTCTCGGGCGGCACGGGCGGCGGCAAGACCACGTTGCTCAACGCGCTCTCGCGCGAGATTCCCAAACACGAGCGGATCGTGACCATCGAGGACTCCGCCGAGCTGCGCTTCGACGAGCACCCGGACGTGGTGCGCATGGAGGCGCGCATGGCAAACGCCGAGGGGCGCGGCGAGGTCACCATCAGGGACCTCGTCATCAACGCGCTGCGCCAGCGTCCCGACCGCATCGTGGTGGGCGAGTGCCGCGGCGCGGAGGCTGCCGACATGCTGCAGGCCATGAACACCGGCCACGACGGCTCGCTCACCACGCTGCATGCGAACTCGCCGGCAGAGGTCGTGCCGCGCCTCGTGATGATGGTGCGCTTCGGGCTGGACCTGCCCTGCGAGATCGTGGAGTCCCAGATCGCGTCGGCGCTCGATTTGATCGTGCAGCAAGACCGCATGGAGGGGGGCAAGAGGCGCATCACGCAGATTGTCGCCCGGCATGTGGCGGGCGCGGGCGGCGTGCGCGATGGCGCGGCGGATTTCAGCGTGGCGACGTCTGGGGCGGCGGCTTCGGGCACGGCGGCGGCGGCTGCTGCTGCAGCGCCGAACGCGGCCCCCGAGCCGATGTTCAAGACGGTCGTCGCATGGAGCAGGCGCGAGCAGCGCTATGTGTGGAAGGCCTTTCCCGACTGGGTCGAGTCGCTGCCCTGGACGGGCGTGGCGCAGGCGGAGGAGGTGGCGCGATGGGAGCAGTCCCTGCGTGCATCTTGATATGCACGTTCCTCTTTGCGGGGGCGGCCGCCTTCCTGGGGCTGCGTTTGCTCTTGAACGCGCCCGGCCTGCGCCGCCTGGAACGCGGGTTGCGGCAGCCAGCAGCAGTGGAGGCCACGGCGCGGCGCGCGCTCCTGCGCATCCCCCTCGTCTCGAAGAGCTTGGAGGCCGCGCGGGAGGCACGCTACGCCCACGCGCTGCAAAAGGCCATGCCGGAGGCGGTCAGGCTTTTGTGCATCGCGCTCGACGCGGGCAGCTCGCTTGTGAACGCGCTGGAATACGCGGCGCGCAACTGCGACGAGCCCCTCGCCATGGAGCTTTCCCGCGTGGTGTGGGATCTGCAGGCAGGCCAGGGCTTCGACGAGGCCATGCAGCGGCTGCGCACGCGCACGGGCGGCACGGAGTTTGCCTACCTCGCCGTGGCCATGGAGATACAGCACCAGTCGGGGGGCAGCCTGAAAGACGTGCTGCAATCGGTGTCCTCGATGCTGCAGCAAGACATAGAGCTGAAGCAGGAGCTGGACACGAAGACCGCCCAGGCGCGGCTGTCGGCGCGGGTCGTCGCCTGCATGCCCGTGGTGCTCCTGCTCGTCTTGAGCCTGCTCACGCAAGGCTACCTCGCCGCGTTTTTCACCTCGCCGCTGGGGCTGCTCCTGTTTGCCCTCGCGTGCGTGCTGGAGGTCCTCGGCGTGGTGCTGGTGCGCAAGAGCCTGCGCGTCGACCTCGGGGTGAACATGGCGGGTGCGGCATGAGGGCGCTGGCGGTTCTCTCGCTTCTCGCAGCGTGCGCGGCGGCGGCGGTGTGCGCCTACCTTGTCGGACGGGCATGTGCCGGGCGCGTGCTCGCCGTCGTCGAGCGCACGAGAAAGCTTGCTCCCGACGACGTGGCACGCGACCCCGTGCTCGCGTTCTCGTTTTTCGCGGCGCTCGCGTTCGTGCTGGCCGCAGCCGTCTCGTTTTCGGTGCTGCCCGTCCTCTTGCTCGTGGCGTTCGTGCTCTCGCGCAGGCTGCCCGCGATGCTGGACAAGAGGCGTGCGCGGGAGCTGCGGGCGGCCTGCGACGCGCAGGCGCCGGTTTTGGGCGACATCGTCGGGATGGGAGTGCGCGCCGGGCTTTCCTTCGATGCGGCGCTCGGGTTGTACTGCCGCAAGTTTGACGGGGCGTTGGCCGGCCAGATGCGGCATGCGCTCGCTACCTGGCAAGGCGGCATCGCCTCGCGCGAACGCGCGCTTTCGGACACGGCGGCCCGCATAGAGTCCGGCGCCCTGCGGCGTTTCAACGACACGGCGGTGCAGGCCATAGCCTACGGCTCGCCGCTTGCCGATATGCTCGCCCGCTTCTCCGCCGACGTGCGCGCCGAGCAGCGCGCGCAGCTGGAGCAGCGTGTGGAGAAGACGCCGGTGAAGATGCTCGTCCCCACGGGGGTGTGCATCCTGCCGGCCATGCTCATCTTGGTAATGGGGCCGGTCATCATCCAGTTTGTCGGCTCGGGATTTTGAGGAGAAAGGACAAGGTTATGGGAAAAATCGGGGAATGCATGCAGGGGCTGTGCGCGAGGGCCGCAGGGTGCGTCGGCGGGCTTCGCGAGGAAGGGCAGGGCACGGTGGAGTACGCGATACTCGTCGGGGTGCTCGCCGTCATCGCGATGATCGCCATACTCGCCTTCAAGGGAAAGATCGCCGAGTTGTGGGAAGCGATCCAAAGCGGCGTGAACGGGCTGTAGGCATGCGGGCTCGAGTGGACAAGCACAGCGTGCGCGCGTGGTGGCGCGGCGGGTGTCTTCGCCTGTTGCCGCGGGGCAAGGCGGCAAAGGGCGCGCGCCTGCATGCGGCTTTCGGGGAGGCAGGCCAGGCTTCGCTCGAGTATCTGCTCGTGGGCAGCGTCCTCATGATCATGGTCGTCGGGTTGGCGGCATTGTGGCGCTTCGCAAGCGACGGCCGCTTCGACCACTTGGTGGACACCTGCGCCTCGCATGCCGTCTCGACGGGAGGAGCGCTCGATGTCTTGCTGTTCTAGCTGCGCCTGCGCCGTGCGCCCGCGCCTCTACCGCCTGTCCGTGTGCATGCCTCGCGCGCTCGCTTTGCACGTTCGCGGGCTATGTTCTCGTGGGTTTCGTTTTCACCCGTGCCGCCCGAACCTGCGTGGCGGGCGCGGGCACGGGGATGTTGGCGAGCGCGGGCACGGGCACGGGGATGTTGGCGAGCGCGGGCAGGCGGCCGTCGAGGCGGCGTTCCTTTTGCCGGTGCTCTTCTTGCTCCTCGGCATCTTCGTGCAGCCCACGATCTTGCTCTACGACCGCTGCGTCATGCAGGCCGCAGCCGCCGAGGGCTGCCGTCTGTATGCCACGGCCACGGCAGACGAGGGCGCGCTCAAGGCCTATGTGCAGCGGCGCCTCCGCGCCGTGCCCCATGCGTCTGTCTTTCACGAGGGTGGCGACGCGGGCTGGGACATCTCGTTTTCAAGCGGCGATGCCGGCGAGGTGTCCGTCTCCATCGTGCACCGCGCGCGTCCCCTGCCGCTTTTCGGCGTGGTCGCGGGGCTGGCCGCGCAGATGGAAGGGAATGAGGTGCGCCAGGAGATGCGCGTGGAGTCGCATGTCGTCCCCGCGTGGGCGGCTTCTGCGCAGGGAGGCCCTGCCGACTGGGTGGGGAAGTGGGCATGAGGCGCGAGGCGACAGACGCCCCCCTCGAAGGCGGGCCTTTCGTGCGCAAGGAAGGGGGCTTCACCACGGTGGGGGTCGCCGTGGCGCTGCTCCTCGTGTTCGCCCTGCTGTCCGTCAGCCTGCATGCGTACTGGACGGGCACGCGCTCGGGCAACGTGCAGTACGTGGCCGACGCCGGGGCGCTTGCCGCCGACGAGGCGGTGGCGCAGTTCGTGACGGTCGGGCAGGTGGTCGATGCCGTCTTGTTGTCGATGTCGCTGCTTGCCATCACGGTCTACGCCGTCTCGACGGTCGCGGCCTTCATCCCGGGCGCCCAGGAGGTCGCCGCGGAGCTTGCCCGTGTCGGCTCGCAGGTCGTGAAGGCGCGCAAGCAGTTCTACGACACCGCGTCGAAGGGCCTCGACACCGCCCAGAAGGCCCTGCCCGCGCTATGCGCGGTGAAGGCGGCGCAGTGCGTAGACGCCAACGCCCGCGCGAGCGGCATGGACTACAAGGGCATCGCTATCACCGTCCCTGCAGACGGGGTGCAGGTCTCGCTTGCCGACGCGGGGGAAGTAGAGGAGGCCGGGCGCGAGATCGAGCAGTCCAACGAGGAAATCTCGTCGAAAACGCAGGAAGACGAGGCGGCGCGCAAGAAGCTCTCCGAGGCCAAGGAGCGCGGCTGGCGGGCGGACTGCGGCGGCGACGGCTCGGACATGCAGGAGCGCGCGGCGAAGCTCGCGGGGCTGTCCGGCGCGCAGAACCCCTCTGCGGCCTTGCCCGAGAGCTGGTCGTTTTCCATGGGGCTCGAACGCGCCCGCGCCTACTACGAAGCCCGCCTCTCCCAGGAGCCCGCAGAGGCTGCTTCCGGCACCCCCGAGGAAGTGGCGGAGTCGATCGCGCGCAAGCATTTCTACCGCTACGCGCTCGAGACCGTCTCCGCGGGCTCGGTGCCCACCGATGCGCAGGGCAACGAGTATCCGGACCTGCGGGGGCTTGCGCGCAACACCGAGGAGATACGCGTGACCTGGCTCTACACCGAGGCGGCCTATCCTGTGTGCCAGGAAGGGGACAAGCGCGTGCTGCATGCTTGGACGGGGTGCCCGGAGTACGCGAAGGGGCGGCCGGCGGGGCTTGCGGCCGTCTCCGGCATCGACGACGGGAGCCTTGCCACCTGCCCGCAATGCAAGATGCGCCCCCTGACCTTGGGGCGTGTGCCAAGCGCCTCCACGTCCATCAACAACGGCTTCGAGTACTACTACAAAGAGCTCGTCGAGGCGGCAAACGACTACCGCAACGCGCAGGCAGAGCACGCCCAGCTCGGCGGCGAGTTGCAGGAGCTGGGGGAAGGGGTGAAGGGCAGCATCGAACGCGCGCTTGCAAGCGTGGCCGGCAAGCGCTACGACCCGCAGCCGCCGGGGCGCTACGGCTGCATATGCATCGTCTCGGCCTCGGCCTCGCCCGCGCCGTCTCTGGGCTCGTTTTCCGTCGGCGGCGAAGGGCTGGGCACGCGCATCGCGATATCTGCCGCCACGCTCGCGCCCGACGCCGCGACAGACAGCTCGAGCGTCATTACCGACGTGGCGCAAGGCTTGTTGCCTGCGGAATCTGCGGGCGGCGCCCTCCTGGGCACCGTCATGGGGGGATGGAGTAAGCTCTTGGACGTCTACACGAAGGGAAACGACGGGATGGTCGAGGCCTTCAACACGGTGCTCGGCTCGATTCCCATAGTGGGCGATAGCCTGTCTGCCTGGGCGGCCGACACCTTCCGCGACACCATCAAGGCGGCAGGCCTCGAGCCCGCGGACCTTTCCACCTACCGCCCCGTCCTCGTGAACACCTCGTATGTGCTTGACCGCGCGGACGGGCAGCTGGCAGGCGCTTTGGCCAAGTTGAAGCAGGCTGCCGAGACAGCGGGCAAGGTACAGGCGGAAGGGTTTTCGGTGCTGCTCGACGAGTTGGAGCAGATGCCGGATGTCGGGGAATACCTGGGCGAAGACGGCCTGTCCATCGTGCAGATGCCCCTCGAGACCCTGGGGCTGGGCGGGTCCGGCAAGAAGCTGTCGCTTTCCGCTCCCTCGGATTTGCAGCAGGCCTACCAGCAGGCTCTGGGGCAGATGCGCTCGTCCTTGCGCCGCGCAGGTCCGGGGCGTATGCCGCAGCGCCGCAGGCAGAGGCGACGACGTGGGCACGGAAAAGGGGTGCGTCGCTTCCGGCCGTCGTGGGCGCTGGCGTGCATACCGGGCGCTGGCATGCGGCGTCTTCGTGGGGGCGGTTCTGACAGGGCTGCCTTTCGCGAGCGCGGCACTGGGACGCGAAACTACAGTGCGCACGGCATCGGCGGGCGCGGCTTTGCCGAGCGCGGCCAGATGAGCGTGGAGATGGCCGTCTCGCTGCCCGTGCTCATCATCTGCATGGTCATCGCCATCGACGTGCTCGTCTACATGGGGGAATGCGCCCGTTTCGACCATCTGGCGCCCCAGGAGGTCCTCGCGTGCGCGACGAGCCCTTCCCACGGGGCGGCCTCGCAGGCAAACGCGCAGGGGGTGCAAGACGCGCTCGCAGGCGAGTTCTCCCGCTGCAACGCGTGCGTCGAGGTGGACGCGCAGGAGGGCGGCCTGCTCGACGGCTCGGTCGTCTACACCTGCACGCTCTCTCTTGCGCCCTGGCCGCTCGGGTCTGCGGGCGGCTCGGTGCTGGGCGCGGGTATCCCCTTGTCCCTGCGCCATTCGTGCAGTTTCGCTGTCGACCCCTACGTTCCGGGCCAGCTCTAGCGTGAAAGGAGGCAGCTCATGCGCCCCGTCTTCGCCCTCGGCTTCTTCCAGCGCCTGCGCGGCTTGCTCGCCCGCCCCGCGTGCTGGCTCGGGGTGCGCGGGGTGCTGGTCATCGCGCCCTGCGACAGCATCCACACCTATGGGATGGCCTATCCCATCGACGTCGCCTTCCTCGATTCCTGCGGGCGCGTCGTGCTCGCGCGCCGCGCCCTGCCTGCGGGCGCCCGCCTGCGCTGCCCGGGCGCCGCCCTCGTGTTGGAGCGCCCCGCCCCGCCTCGGGGGACGTCTGTGACGGTGCCCTACTGGCCCTGCGTCGGCGATGTCGTCGACATGCGTTTTTCTCCCTACACGCCCGACGAGGCGCCCGGCACGTGTAGAATCGGGGGACTGCAACCGAGGAAAGAGGCGCATGGCATGGGTGTGGAGATCGTCGACGGACTTGTGGAGCAGCGCGACGACGCGGCGCTGTGCGAGCGCATAGAAGACTCGAGGCGCGCCTACGAGGGCAGCTTCCTCTCCGTAGACGACGTGTCGGTGGTGCTGCCCAACGGCGCGCGCCATGTCCACCAGGTCGTGCGGCACCCCGGCGCCGTCGGCATCATCGCCGTCAACGACCGCGCCGAGATACTGCTCGTGCGCCAGTACCGCACGGCGCTCGAGCGCGTCACCTTGGAGATTCCGGCAGGCAAGCTCGACGTGGGCGAGGACCCGGCGCAGGCGGCCGCCCGCGAGCTTTCCGAGGAGACGGGCTACACGCCGGGCAAGTGCAAGCCGCTCGGGCGTTTCGCGCCGGCCGCCGGCTACAGCGACGAGCTGATCTCGCTGTTCTTGGCCACGGACCTCGTGAAGGGCGAGGCGCATCCGGACGCCGACGAGTTCGTCGAGGCCGAATGGGTGCCCCTGTCCGTGCTGGTCGACTCGGTGCTCGACGCGCGTATAGAAGATTCGAAGACGATGATCGCGGCGCTGCTCATGGACGCGCTGCAGCACAGATTGGGGGATGCATGATGGCAAAAGAGCAGGCGGGCCAGGCAGCGGCGCAGGCTGCGGAAAACGGGACGGATGCGGCGCCGCTCGTCGGCATCGTGATGGGGTCTACGAGCGACGCGCCCGTCATGGCGGGTGCCGAGGAGATGCTCGATTCCCTCGGCGTGCCCTACGAGACGGTTGTGGCAAGCGCGCACCGCAGCCCCGACAAGGTGGCTGCGTGGGCGAAGGGCGCGCAGGAGCGCGGCATCAAGGTCGTCATCGCGGGCGCGGGCAAGGCGGCGCACCTCGCGGGCGTCGTGGCCGGGCACACGCCCCTGCCCGTCATCGGCGTGCCCATGAAGACGAGCGACCTCGGCGGCATGGACTCGCTGCTGTCCACCGTGCAGATGCCCACGGGGGTGCCGGTGGCGTGCGTGGCCATCGGCGGCGCGAAGAACGCGGCCATACTCGCGACGCAGATCCTGGCCGTCGGCATGCCGGAATACGCGCAGGCCGTCGAGGACTACCGCACGCATTTCTAGGATGCCGCCTTCTGCGCGCACAGGGCTTTTCGCCGGTCGGCGCATGCGCGACGTGGCGCCTCTTTCCCTCGTGCACATCACCGTGCGCGCGGGCAAGTTGGACTTCGAGCTTGCCTGCGACGCGGGGCGCTTCCACGTGGACGCGGTCGTGGCGGCGCGGGTGCTGCGCCTTTTGCCCAACCTCGCGCGGCACGTGTGCGTGAACGAGAAGGGGAGCCGTTTTGCCGACGAGATAGAGGGCACCGAGAGCGCCCACCTCTTCGAGCATGTGGCGATCGAGCTGCTGGGGCAGGCGTTTCCCGCGCAGGCGGCTTGCGGCGCGTTTCGGGGCTACACCACGCGTGCGGACGCGGCGTGCGGCGAGTGCGCGCCGGGCACTGTCGCCATGCGCACCACCATCTCGTGCGCCGACGACCTTTCGGCGATGTGTGCGGCACGCGAGGCGTTGCGCGTGGTGAACTGGGCGTTTGAAGCCGCAGAGCCCGCGCCGGCCCGTGCATTTAAAACTTCGGGGCGCATGCGCGACAAGGCGCGTGAAGCCGCCGGTCCCGCGCCCGAAGGGGCGCCCGACGTCGAGGCCATGGTGCGTGCGGTGAGAGCCGCGGCCGGCGCAGATGCCTCGTAGCGTTTCCGCGCGCGTCGCGCCGCCGCGTTCTCGAATCCTTGCATGAGGGTGAAGCAGCGCATGCGGACGCGTTCGGGGAATTGCCGGAAAAGGCTTCCGCCCTATTCGCGCCCGAACGCTCCGAACACGGCCTTGCGCCCTTCATCGTCGGGCGCGATCTCGAGCACCGCGTCCCATATCCCGTCGAACGCGGCGTGCGCTTCATCAAGCAATCCCCTGCGCACGACGACGAGCGCATGGGGGAGACGCTGCGACGGGCCTGCCTCTAGCAGGCGCATCGCCTCTGTGAGGCCTTCGCCTCGCAAAAGCTCGAGCCGCCCTAGCTCGTCTACCACGAGCAAGCTTGCGTCCGCGTCTGCGCCCGCTTGTTGATCCGCGACCGCGTTCACTGCTCCAGGGCCGTCGCATTCACCCGCCGCGCATGCCGCCCTTCCCTCGGCTAGCTGTGCAAAATGCGCGTTCACCCGCGTGACAGCCTCGTCGTCTATCTCCCAGGCAAGCCCGGCACGCGCGCTCTGGCTGTGCGGGGAATATGTTCCGGCTTCCTGTGCAAGGTCGCGGCGCCGCGCGAAAGCGATGCGCTCGTGCTGCGGCAAGAGCAGGTTGTCGATGCCCAGCTTCTCGAAACGCTCGGCACCGGCCGCGATCTCCTCGTCGCTGCGCTCGCGCCATACGCCGGGCGCCAGCACGCCGCTTGGCTGCACCCCCGCCGTTTCCAGCTCTTCGACCAGCACGGAAAGCCACCGCGTCTTTCCCGTCTGGATTTCCCCCGTCAAAAAGAACAGCATCCGCGCTCCTTGTCCGCCCGCTTCTCGTTTGCCCGGCCTCGCCCGTTTGCTTGCGTGCCCGCTCGTGCGCTTCATCCGCTCGCCTTCGCCTGCGTGTGCTCCTTTCGTTTCTGCGCGCGCATTGCGTCTGCGTATAATGGCGCTTCCGACGGCACTGCGGCAAGTGCCAGATGCCGAGCACGGCAGGCGAAATGCGAGGCGCTGCGCCGCGAGCGGAAAGCGCGGGCGCTGCGCGCAAGCAGTAAATGGCGCGCGCAAGCAGCGCTTGGCTGGTGGCAGACGGCGAATAGCAGGTGCCGAGCGCCACATGCCACGCGCCAGGGCGTTCAAGCGGCGAAAACGAGCTGCCGGATGTCGGGCACCAGATGGCGAACGGCAGATGCGAACAGCGGGGGAGGGAAAGCAAGATGGCGGGACAGCCGGACGATGCAACGGCCGCAACCGAACGCGGCGCAGCGCTCGAAACCGAACGCGGCACGACAAACTTCACCCCAGACCGCCAGCTCGTCGCCTGGCTCTCCTACCACGGCGCGAACTTCCACGGCTTCGCCCGCCAGGAAGACCCGCCCCAGCGCACGGTCCAAGGCGAGCTGGAGGCAGCCCTTTCCACGTTGCTGCGCCGCCCCGTCGCGACGGTGTGCGCGGGCCGCACGGACGCGGGCGTGCATGCGCGCGGCCAGGTGGCCAGCTGCCCCGTCTCGCTTTCCGAGATGTCCGGGCGCTCCCTCTCCAGGATGCGCGTCTCGCTAAACGCCCTCACCGGCGACGACATCTCCGTCTCCGAGCTGCGCCTTGCGCCTTTCGATTTCTCGCCGCGCTTCGACGCGATCTGTCGCGTCTACCGCTACCGCATCGTCTGCGGGCCGGTTCCGCCGCTGTTCCTGCGCGATTTCTCGTGGTGGCACCGCACGCCCCTCGACGTGGACGCCATGCGCCGCGCTGCCGCCTGCTTCGTGGGCGCGCACGACTTCAAGAGCTTTTGCCGCGCGGCCAGCGCCGTGGGCAAGAACACCGTGCGCACCAT